>DATINY010000531.1:0-4404 GCA_035473755.1 Streptosporangiaceae bacterium | reverse complement strand
GCGTCCAGCCCGGCGCCGGGTGACTGCGGCAGCTGGCAGACGCCGATGAACGTCTCCGGGAACAGCCCCACCACGCGCGCGATGAGGTCGTTGCACGCCCGCGCCCACTCCATGCTGACCCGCTCGTCGCCCTCGTGGTGGGCCATGGCGGACGCCCGTGGCGAGAAGATCGTCATGTCGGCGCCGCGCTCGCGGAGCAGCCGGAGCTGGTTCTGCTCGATCGACTCGCGGATCTCGTCGTCGGAGATGGCAGGGTACGCGGGTGCCCGGCCGCCTTCCTGGAACGCCGCGAGCTGGCGGGCGCGCCAGCCGGTGTGCGCCGCGGGGGCGGTGGTGTAGTGCCCGTGGCAGTCGATGATCACAGCAGGGTCCCCTGGGAGCCGCGGCTCGCCGTCGCGGCGGCCTGCGGACGGCGGATGTGGTCGATGACCGCGGCCAGATCGGGCCCGGCGAGGGCGTCGGCGTGGCCGGCCGCCCGGAGCTGGCGCTCCGACGCCGCGAGCGACATCAGGGGCTCGACGCCGGCCTCCTCAACGGTGGCCGCGGCCTCGGCCATCTCCTCGGAGCGCCGGCGGCCGTGCAGCAGCGAGCGGGAGATGAAGTACGTCGCCACGGCCTGCCAGTCGGCCGGCGGGAGGATGTTCGACAGCGAGTCGAGTACCTCCTGCTCCACGCCGTAGTGACGCGCCGCGAGCAGCGACTCGGTCAGCAGGGACTCGAGCCCCTTGGTGATGACCGAACGGCAGAGCTTGCTCGCGGCGGCGCGGCCGACCTCCTCCGAGTACACGGTGAGGCCGGAGAAGCCCCACGCGGCGGCGGCCGGCGCGAACTCCGCCGCGTGCGGGCCGCCGAGCAGGAACGGCGAGCCGAGGCGGCGGGCGGCGATGGGCGACATCAGCGCGGCCTCCACGTAGCGCCCGCCCGCCTGCTCCACGGCGCGCGCGGCCTGCTGCTTGTGGCCGGGCGAGCTGGAGTTCAGGTCGAAGAACCAGGCCCCGGGGCCCAGGCCCGGCGCCGCGGCGGCGGCGGCCTGATGGCAGTTCGCCGCGGTCACGGCGCTCACGACGAGATCGGCGCCGCGGGCCGCCGTGCCCGCGGATCCGGCCGCCGCGACCGGGAGGGCGGCGGCGGCGCGCGCGGCCGGGCTGCCCGGATCGGCGAACGCGATGTCCCAGGCGACCAGGTCCGTGTGGCCCCCGGCCGCGAGGTCCTCCGCGAACACCGTCCCCACCTCGCCGAGGCCGATGAGGGTCACGCGGGTCATGCCAGGCTCCACACCGACGACGGCACGAGTACCTCCCCGCGCATGAGCAGGCGGGCGGTGCGCAGCAGCGCCGACCTGGTCACGGCGAACGCGCCGCCGGACGCCTCCACCTCGAGGGTGACGGTGAAGAAACCGGTGGGGTGCTCGACCTCGACGTCGGTTGCGCCGCCGGTCTCCTCCCGGATGACCGCGATCTTGTTGGCCACGGATCCGGGCAGCAGGCAGGCGGTGGCGACGGACACCGCGCCCAGCACCCCGATCGCCTCGTGCACGCGGCGGGGGATGAACGTCCGGGTCGAGATGGCGCCGCCGTGCGCCGGCGGGGACAGCAGGCTCATCTTCGGCACGGTCGCGCTGGTCACGTTGCCGAGGTTCATCAGCGGCCCGCAGGCGAGCCGGATCGCCTCGACCCGCCGGGTCAGCCCGGCGTTGCCCTCGAGCTCGGCCGGCGTCTCCTGCCCGGACAGCCCGAGGTCCGACGCGGCGATGCATACCACCGGCATGCCGTTGTCGATGCAGGTCACCGTCGTGCCCTCGACCACGTCGGTGACGTTCCCGGTCGGGAGCAGCGCGCCGCACGACGACCCGGCGACGTCGGCGAACTCGATGGGAATCGGGGCGTGGGTGCCGGGCACGCCGTCGATGCGCGCGGGACCGTCGTAGCGGACCCGGCCGCCCGGGGTCTGGACGAGCGCCGTCGCGAGGGTCTGGGTGTTGCGCATCCATATTCGGACCGGCGTCACCGGGCCGGCGGCGGCCACGAGCCCCTGCTCGATCGCGAACGGCCCGACGGCGGCGAGCATGTTGCCACAGTTCTGACTGTCGGAGACCTCGGGCCGGTCCGGCCAGACCTGCAGGAACAGATACTCGACGTCCGCGTTGTCGCGCGGCGACAAACTCACCACGGCCACCTTCGACGTCAGCGGGTGAGCGCCTCCCATGCCGTCGATCTCCCGCGGGTCGGGCGATCCCATGGCGGCCAGCAGCACCGAGTCGCGCGTCGCGCGGTCATCGGGCAGGTCCCCGACGCAGAACATCAGGCCCTTGGACGTCCCGCCGCGCATGACCGAGCAGGGGATGGCGGTCTGGCTCACGGCGACTCCGGAAACTCGACGTAGCGCACTCCCCGGTCGGCGAGACGGCCGCGCATGTTGTAGATGTCGAGGCCGAGCTCGCCGGCGTTCAGCTGGGTCCGCTTGGCTGCCTCGCTGGCCTCGCGGTCCCGGGCCGCCTTGAGCACCGTCGCCGCCTGCTCGCGCGGGACGACCACCACGCCGTCGTCATCGGCGACGACCACGTCACCGGGCCGGACGTAGGCGCCGGCGCAGACGATGGGGGTCTGGACGTTCCCGGGCGTCTCCTTCACCGTGCCCCGGGCGGAGATCGCCTTCGACCAGACCGGGAAGCCCATCTCGGTCAGCGCCGCCACGTCACGCACGCCGGCGTCGATGACCACTCCCCGGACGCCGTGAGCCCGCAGGCTGCCGGCGAGCAGGTCGCCCACGTACCCGTCATCGCACGGGCTGGTGGGGGTGACCACAAGCAGGTCGCCGGGCCGCGCCTGCTCGACGGCCACGTGGATCGACCAGTTGTCGCCGGGAGCGACCTCGCAGGTCAGCGCGTTGCCGGCGGCGCGGGCAGGGCGGAAGATCGGGCGGATGCCGGAGCGGAGCAGCCCGGTCCGGCCCTGCGCCTCGTGCACCGTCGCCACTCCCGCGGCCGCCAGGCCGTCGACGACCCCGAGATCCGTCCGGGGGGTGTTCTGCACAACTAGCGGCACGTGGATGCTCCTCTCCGGCGGGTGGCCTTTCATACATCGAAGAAGACGGTCTCCTGGTCGCCCTGCAGGTGGATGTCGAACCGGAACCCGCCCGGCGGCCCCGGCTGCGCCGCGGCGATCAGCGTGGCCCGGCGGCCGGGGTCCGCGACGGCCCGCAGCACCGGGTCGGCCCGGTTCGCCGGCTCGTCGGGGAAATAGATCCGCGTCACCAGCCGGTCGAGCAGGCCGCGGGCGAACACCGAGACGTCGATGTGCGGCGCCTCGGCACCGCCGTCCGGACCGGGCAGCGGGCCGGGCTTGAGCGTGACGATGCGGTACGACCCGTTGGGGGCGGTCAGGCAGCGGCCGAAGCCGCGGAACGAGGGCTCGGCCGGCCTCCGCCGGCCGCGTGGGTCGCCGGGGTGGTCGAAGCGGCCGTCCGGGTCGGCCTGCCAGGTCTCGATCAGCGCGTCGTGCACCGGCTCCCCCGCCCCGTCCCAGACCACGCCGGTGATGGTGATCGCGCCCGGCGTGCCCTCCGCCACCACGAACGGGCCGTCCGGCCAGGGCAGCCCGATGGCCAGGTAGGGGCCGGCCGTCTGGGACGGCGTCAGCAGGGCGGTCATGCCCGCTCCTCGCTGGCCTCGAACACGGCGGCGCGGCGGCCGCGCAGGACGATGTCCCACTCATAGGCCAGCGCCCAGTCCGGCTCGGTGAGGTCGAGGCGGAACCGCGAGATCATGCGCTCGCGCGCCGCCCCCGGGGTGGAGTTGAAGATCGGGTCCTGCGAGAACAGCGGATCGGAGGGGAAGAACATCTGGGTGACCAGCCGCTGGGTGAACGCGCGGCCGAACAGCGAGAAGTGAATGTGCTGGGCGCGCCACGCGTTGGGGTGGTTCTGCCACGGGTACGCGCCCGGTTTGATGGTGACGAACCGGTACCGGCCCTCGGAGTCGGTCATGCACCGGCCCGCGCCGGTGAAGTTGGGGTCCAGCGGCGCCGGGTGCTGGTCGGCCCTGTGCCGGTAGCGCCCGGCCGCGTTCGCCTGCCAGATCTCGATCAAGGTGTCGGGGACCGCCCGGCCGTCGCTGTCGAGCACCCGGCCGGTCACGATGATCCGCTCGCCGATGGGCTCGCCCTCGTGCTGGGTGGTCAGGTCGGCGTCGGCGGCGATGACCCGTTCCCGGCCCAGCAGCGGGCCGGTCACCTCGGTCAGCCCGTGGGGCATCACCAGCAGCGGCCGGCGCGGCGCCCGCCGCGCGGTCGAGCGGTAAGCCGGGTAGTCGAGCGGCGGGTTGACGCCCACCGGGCGCTCATAGGAGGCCAGGGCCGGCCCGGTGGGGGCCGCCGACGGGCCGATCGTCATCAGGCTGCTCTTTCC
>DATINY010000530.1:0-5552 GCA_035473755.1 Streptosporangiaceae bacterium | reverse complement strand
CAACGTGATGCTGCTTGACGAGCTGCCGGTGGTCATCGACTTCGGCATCGCGCAAGGCCCGGACGCGACCCGGCTGACCATGACCGGTATGTTCATGGGAACGCCCGGCTACCTCGCGCCGGAGGTGATCGAGGGGCAGCCGAGCAGCGAGGCGTCCGACGTGCACGCCTGGGCCGCGACCGTCGCGTTCGCCGCCACCGGCCACCCGCCGTTCGGGTCCGGCGGCTACGAGGCGATCTTCTACCGCATCGTGAACGGGCAGCCCGACCTCACCGGAGCCCCGGCGTCCCTGCTGCCGCTGCTGACCGCCGCCCTGGCCCGGGACCCCAGGCTCCGCCCGCCGGCGGCGCAGCTCAGCGCCCGGGCCGCCGCGTTCGCTCCCGGCACGTTCGCGCCGGGAGCGGTCCTGGCCGGAGACGGGCCGGTGAGCCCGTCCACCGTGGTCCCGGTGACCAGTGCCGACCGGGCTCCCGGCCCGCTGGTGGCGGGTGGCGCACCGGCGGGCCCCGCCCTCAACGGCGGCGGCGCGGCAGCAGTGCCCATCCGGGCGGACACCCAGCCGCTGCAGGCGCTCCGGCCGGCCCCCGCCGACTTCGCCGACGTGCTGCCGCCGGTGCAGTACGTGCGCGGCCCGGTCCCGGCGCCCGCCCCGGTCCGACCGCCCGGCTACGCCCCGCCGCCCGGACAGGGCGCGAAGCCGGCGCCCGATCCCCGGCCCCGCCGCGGCCCGGCTAAGTCCCCACCGGCCAGCCCGTTCGCCCGCCCCGAATCACCCAGCGGCGCGGCCAGGAAGTCACGCTGGCCTTCGGCGATGGTGGTCGCGACGCTGCTGGTCGCCGTCGGCCTCAGCGTCGTCCTGCCGGTGGTCGGCGCGCTGAGCGCGCTGGTCCTGATCATCTTGCTGCGCGCCGGCGAGCTGGCCCACGAACGGCGCTCGGTCCGGGGCGCGCGCCCCCGCGACCGGGTCCTGCTGGTGGCGCTCTCGCCCTGGTACCTGGTGCGGTCGGCCCTCGGCTGCCTGCTGCTCGCGCCGTTCGCGCTGGCGGCGGCCGTGGTGGCGGGCGGGGTGGCGATCGCGATCTCGCCGGGCCATCACCTGCCCCGGGCGATCGCCGCCGCAGCCGGGACCCTCGTAGCCTTCTACGGGTTCGCGCCGGGGTCGGCGAGGCCGCGGCGGCAGCTCAGCCGGCTCTTCGCCGCGGTGCCCACCGGCCGTGCCGTGCAGGCGGTCGCGCTGGCCGGGATGACCGCGCTCGCGCTCGCGACCCTGGCGGCCGCGGCCTCATGGCCCTCTCTCTACTGGCCCGCCGGGGCGCCCGGCGGGGTCTGGCATTTCGGCCTGGCCCACATGGGGCCGATCCGCCATCTCGGCCTGGTGGGCCGGTTTCTGCTGTCCAGCCTGCGCCGCGGCTGAGGCGGCCACCCGGTCCGGCCCGGCGCCCGCGGGCATCGGCCTTCCTCAGCTGGCCTGCCGCGATGTCACCGGTTCCGGCCGCCCGGCCGGGGGCCTGAGCCCCGGCAGCTCGGGTCGCCCGGCCGGCGGGAGGGGCTTGACCAGGCCGAGCGCGACCACCTCATTGGCCAGCCGGACCCGCCGGTTCGCCCCTTCGGGGATCCGGAACTTCTGGTAGAGGCGCAGGAGGTGCTGCTTGACGGCGGCCTCGGTAACCACCAGGTCGGTGGCGATCTCCCGCGCCGTGGCGGGGGCGACGAACGCCTCGTCCGACAGGGCGGGCCGGCACAGCGAGGTCAGCACGTCGAGTTCACGCCGGGTCAGCTCGGGGCTGGCCGAGCGCCGCAGCTCGGCCTCGGCGGCGATGTCCTCCTTCGGGATGCCGCCCACCCGGCAGCGGGCGGAGCCGAAGCTAAGCACATCGCCGTCCTCGAGCACCCGCCGGGCGATCAGCCGTCCGTTAACCCGGGTGCCATTACGTGATAAACCGAGGTCCGACACGTACGCGTACGGTCCATGCCGGACGATTTCGGCGTGGAGCCGGGAAACGCTCGGATCACCCAGATGCACGTCGACCGCGGCGCCCCGTCCGATCGTCGTTACCTTCTCGGACAGCGGGATGACCGCTCCCGTTTCCTCGATACGGATGTAGGGCCCCTCCACAAGGTCCTCCTGCCTGGCTGAGTAGCTACTGAGGTCTTACGGTCCAGTTACCCTTCCGCAGGCGTGTCGTACCACATTCATGGGTACCGGTTCGCGCGCCGGGCCAGCTGGCCGCCGATGGTGAGATGCCGTCGGGCCCCGGGGCCGGGGTCGCCGGAACTGGGGGGGACGAACGGGGGGCAGAAGTACACTGCCGAGCGAGCCCTCGTGGAGGCAAACGCAATGGCGGACAAGCCATACGACGTTCACCAGCTGGCGGGGTCCGCGACCTTCGGGGAGATCGCTTATCTCCTGCCGCGCGGCCACCCGCCCACCTCCGGCGGACCGGCCGGGTGCGCCGGCCGGACCGGCACCGGCCGCGCGCCCGGCTCACGGGTCACGGACCGGCGATGAGCGGCGACGCGGCGTGCGGCGCCGCCTCCCCAGCCTCGGCGCCCCGGCGCGGCGCGGCGGGCAGCCGTGGATCGCGCGCCCCGGATACCACCGTCGGCCGTGGATCGCGCACTCCTGACGCCACGGCCGGCCGTGGATCGCGCACTCCTGATGCCACGGCCGGCCGTGGATCGCGCGCCGCCGCGCGCGCGAAGCCGTCCCGGGCGGCCCAGGTTCCCTACCTGATCGTGCTGGCGATCACCATCGGCGCGCTGGCATGGATCTGGCAAGGCGGCATCCAGCACGCCAAAGAAGGTACGTTGGCCTTGGCAGGCGCGATGTTCATCGGCGCGCTCGCCAGGCTGGTGCTGCCGAAACCGCGGGCAGGCATGCTCGCTTCCCGGCGGCGCCTCGTAGACGTGGTGTGTCTGGCCGCTCTGGCCGTCGGCCTGCTGGTCGCTGGTCTGGTGCTGCCGATACCGTCGTGACCCGGGCTCTCCCGCCTGCGCCCGCCGGTTTCCTGGCCGGATCGCACCCGAGGGAGAAGACTGAGGCATGGAGGAGAGGAAGTCGCTGGCATGCCCAAGATCAAGGTAGCCAATCCCGTTGTCGAGCTCGACGGCGACGAGATGACGCGGATCATCTGGAGCTTCATCAAGGACAAGCTGATCTTGCCCTACCTGGACGTCGACCTGAAGTACTACGACCTGTCCATCACCAGCCGCGACGCTACCGATGACCAGATCACCGTGGACGCGGCGAACGCCATCAAGCGTTATGGGGTGGGGGTCAAGTGCGCCACCATCACCCCGGACGAGGCCAGGGTCGCCGAGTTCGGGCTCAAGAAGATGTGGCGGTCGCCGAACGGCACCATCCGCAACATCCTCGGCGGCGTGGTGTTCCGCGAGCCCATCGTGGTGGCCACCGTCCCCCGCTTTGTGCCCGGCTGGGTCAAGCCGATCATCATCGGCCGCCACGCGCACGGCGACCAGTACCGCGCAACGGATTTCGTGGTTCCCGCCCCGGGCCGGGTGACGATCTCGTACCAGCCGGACGAGGGGACCAAGGCGAGCGGGTTCGAGCTGGAGGTGGCCACCTTCCCCGGCGGCGGCGTGGCCATGGGCATGTACAACTTCGACGACTCCATCCGCGACTTCGCCCGGGCCACCATGCGCTACGCGCTCAACCGCAGCTACCCGCTCTACCTGTCCACCAAGAACACCATCCTCAAGGCCTACGACGGGCGCTTCAAGGACCTGTTCGAGGAGATATTCGAGTCCGAGTTCAAGTCCGAGTTCGAGGCCGCCGGCATCACCTATGACCACCGCCTGATCGACGACATGGTCGCCCAGGTGATCAAGGGCCACGGCGGCCTGGTGTGGGCGTGCAAGAACTACGACGGAGACGTGGAGTCCGACGTGGTGGCGCAGGGGTACGGCTCGCTCGGCCTGATGACCAGCGTCCTGATGACGCCGGACGGCCGCACCGTGGAGGCCGAGGCGGCGCACGGCACCGTCACCCGCCACTACCGCATGCACCAGCAGGGCAAGCCCACCTCGACCAACCCGATCGCCTCCATTTTCGCCTGGACCCGCGGCCTGGCCCATCGCGGGGAACTCGACGGCACCCCGGAGGTCACCGCGTTCGCCGAGACGCTGGAGAAGGTGTGCATCCAGACGGTGGAGAGCGGGAAGATGACCAAGGACCTCGCGTTGCTGGTCGGCGCCGACACCCCGTTCCTCACCACCGAGGAGTTCCTGGCGGTGCTCGACGACAATCTCCGGGCGGCGACCGCCGCCTGAGGCGGGCCCAGGCCACGGCGACCATCGACTGACTCACATCGAAGGAGAAGTACCGACATGGCCCGTAAGGGGAAGGTGAGCGTCATCGGGGCCGGGTTCTACGGCTCGACCACCGCGCAGCGGCTCGCCGAGTACGACATCTTCGACGAGGTGGTCCTCACCGACATCATCGACGGGAAGCCGGAGGGCCTGGCGCTCGACATGAACCAGTCGCGGCCGGTCGAGGGCTTCGAGACCAAAGTGACCGGGCAGACCACCGGCCAGGCCGGCGAGGGGTACGAGGCGATCGCGGGCTCGGCGATCGTCATCGTCACGGCCGGCCTGCCGCGCAAGCCGGGTATGAGCCGGATGGACCTGATCGAGGTCAACGCCAAGATCGTCCGCAACGTGGTGGAGGACGTGGTCAAGCACGCGCCGGAGGCGGTGCTCATCGTGGTCTCCAACCCGCTGGACGAGATGACCGCGCTCGCCGCCGGCGTCTCCGGCTTCCCCTCGCACCGGGTCATGGGCCAGGCCGGCATGCTGGACACCGCCCGGTTCAGCAACTTCGTGGCCGAGCGCCTGTCGGTGCCGGTGTCCTCGGTGCGCACCCTCACCCTGGGCTCGCACGGCGACACGATGGTGCCGGTGCCGTCCGCGTGCACGGTCGACGGCAAGCCGCTGACCAGCCTGATGTCGGCGGCCGACGTCGATGAGCTGGTCGAGCGGACCCGCAACGGCGGCGCGGAGATCGTCGCCCTGCTCAAGACCGGGTCGGCGTACTACGCCCCGTCCGCCGCTGTGGCGCGCATGGCCCGCGCCGTCGCCGAGGACGCCGGGGTGGTGCTGCCGGTCTGCGCCTGGGTGGACGGCCAGTACGGCATCTCCGGCGTCTACCTGGGGGTCGAGGCCGAGATCGGCGCGTCCGGGGTGCGCCGGGTGGTGGAACGGGACCTGACCGAGCCGGAACTGGCGGCGCTGCGGACCGCGGCCGACGCGGTGCGGGCCAAGCAGGCCGACGTCGCCAGCCTCTGACCCACGGCATGAAGCCTCTGCGGTTCAGATTGCTGCCCCCATACGGGCTGTGTCGGAATCGGTCTGGCTGGCGGAGGTGGCACGGATTTGGCTGCGGTTTGGCCGGTGGGGGGTCGGCCAGGTGGCTTAGCCGGAGAGGGTGGTCAGGGCGGCGGGGGTGAGATGGCCGGTGGTGATGGCCTTGAGCAGGTTGTGGACGGCGCAGGTGAAGGTCCATTCGGCGGCTGCTTTGGGTTTGCCGCGCATGG
>DATINY010000529.1:0-12120 GCA_035473755.1 Streptosporangiaceae bacterium | reverse complement strand
ACTGGACGATCCAGTAGGCGCCGGCCATCACCCAGCCCATGTCCCGGCGCAGCGCGAACGCCAGCGTGGTGGCCGGGTTGAAGTGGGCGGAGATGTCGCCGAGGAAGTAGACCGCCACCACCAGCCACAGCGCCGACACGGCCGACAGCACCAGCACGGTCTGCCACGGCTGCAGCGCGTGCCCGCCGTAGCGGGTCAGGATGGCGGCGCCGCCGGACAACACGAAGGTCAGGCCGGCCATGCCGATGAACTCGGCCAGCAGCCGCCGGAACCGGTGATCGGGGTTGGCCCAGTCGGCCCACCCCCGCTGCCCGCCGACCGATGCGATCAGGGCGGCCCGGCCGACCGGCCCGGAACCGCGGGCCGTCGGCGCAGTGGCCCCGTCCGCGGTGCTCATGTCAGGCTTTCCCGGGACCGGACGGCACGTCGGCCGAGCCGGGGTGGGTCAGGTTGATCGGGACGACGACCTTGTCGAACAGGTCCTCGCTGACGCCCTTGTCCAGCGCGGCCTGCTTGAGGGTCAGGTTACGGTCGATGGCGTAGTAGGAGATGGCCGCGGCCTTGTCGTAGCCGATGACCGGCGACAGCGCGGTGACCATCATCACCGAGCGGTCGATGTTCTCCTTCAGCTTGGCCTCGTTCAGCTTGGCGCCCTCGACCATGAACTCGCGGAAGTGGTCGCACATGTCGGCCATGATCAGCGCCGAGTGCAGGTAGTTGGCGATCAGGATCGGGCGGAAGGCGTTCAGCTCGAAGTTCCCTTCCGCGCCGCCCATGCTCACCGCCACGTCGGAGGCGATGACCTCGATGGCGACCATCAGCATCGCCTCGGCCTGGGTCGGGTTGACCTTGCCCGGCATGATCGACGAGCCCGGCTCGTTCGACGGGAAGATCAGCTCGTGGATCCCGGTACGGGGACCGGAGCCCAGCCAGCGCAGGTCATTGGCGATCTTGAACAGGGTGACGGCGGCGGCCTTGAGGCCGGCGTGAGCGCGGACCATCGCATCCAGCGTGCCCTGGGCGGTGAACTTGTTCGGCGCGGTCACATACGGCGTGCCGGTCATCTGCGCGATCTGCGCCGCGACCTGGTCGCCGAACCCGGCTGGGGAGTTCAGCCCGGTGCCCACGGCAGTCCCGCCCATGGCCAGCTTCAGCAGACCGGCCGTGGCGTGCTCGGCCTCGGCGATCGCGTCATCGAGGGCCCCGGCATAGCCCGACCATTCCTGGCCGACGGTCAGCGGGACCGCGTCCTCCAGATGGGTGCGGCCGATCTTGACCACATCCGCCCACTGCTTTGACTTGGCCTCGATGGCATCGTGCAGCCGCCTCAGCGCCGGGATCGTCTTGTTCGTGGCCATCTGATGCGCGGCGATGTGCATCGCGGTGGGGAAGGTGTCGTTGCTCGACTGCCCCATGTTCACGTGATCGTTGGGGTGGACCGGCTCCTGTGAGCCGAGCGTGCCGCCGACGAGCTGGATGCACCGGTTCGAGATCACCTCGTTCAGGTTCATGTTGGACTGGGTTCCCGACCCGGTCTGGAAGACATACAGCGGAAACTCGGTGTCCAGCGCCCCGCTGATCACCTCGTCGCAGACCTGCTGGATCAGCTGGCCCTTCCAGGCCGGCAGCCGCCCGGCCGCCGTGTTCACCACCGCCGCCGCCTTCTTCACATACCCGTAGGCGTGATACACCTCCTTCGGCATCCGGTCGTTGCCGATGTTGAAGTGCTCCAGGCTGCGCTGGGTCTGCGCGCCCCAGTACCTGTTGGCGGGCACCTCAACGTCGCCCAGGCTGTCGAACTCCTTCCGCATCCCGGTGGCACTCAGGCCAATCGGCAGATCGAGGATCTTGGGTACTTCGTCGCTGGCATCCGTCATGACGTGCAGCCTTCCTATGAGGCATGCGACCACCGGCCGGCCGGTCAACTGGGGGGACTCCGGCGTACGTCATACCCATCAGCCCGGCGGCAAAGTCATCACCCAGTGTGATTGCAGCGGCACTGTGTGCCACCTGGTGCCAAACGGCCGGGGTCTCAGTCCTGGCCGCCGTCCACGAACCCGGGCGGGCAGAACTCGAGCCCGGGACCCCCGCAGAGTCCGGGGTCGTAGCACTCAAGCCCGGGCGGGCAGAAATCGTGGCCGGAACCGCCGAACTCGGACTCGGGGGCGTAGAACTCGAAGTGGGGGACGGAGAACTCGAACGCGGCCGAGGCGGTGTCCCGGCCGCACCTGCGGGCCACCGCGGTGGCGAGCGCGCCGGGCCCGGTCTCGGGGGCCGGGATCCGGTTGATGGTGATCAGGACGAACCCGCCGGGGGCGTAGACCTCGCCGGGATCGCTGGTCTCGCGGTTGGTCATGACGGCGGTGATCTCCAGGGCCATGGCGAGCACGTCGGCCCGCAGGTCGTCGTCCTCGATGGCCGGGTTGAGCGCGATGGTGGCGCCGCAGACCACGACGGCGGCGGTCTCGTCGTCGCCGACGAGGCCCTCGCACGGGAAGTCACGGACTTCGATGCCCAGCTTCATGGCGGTGCCGTAGAGCCGGGCGAGTGGCGTAGGCAGGCTGAGAACGCTGCCCGGTTTGTGCTCAGTGAGGTCCACGGACGTTAGTTCCTGTCTGCTGGGGGGTGTTAGGGGACGCGTGTGCCACGTGTCCGGTTTACACGGGTCTGCTCGGGTAGCTGCCGCAGCCCGGGACGGCGGCCGGGCCGCCGGCGCTACGGCCTGACCTGGACCTTCCGGCCCCGGTGGGCGCGCAGCATCCCGCCCGCTCTAGTGGCGGACTTCCTCGGGCGTCTCGTACCACTTGACGCGCTCGCCGATGCGGCTGCGCATCCGCCAGGAGCGGGACTTCGGCGCCGCCTCGATGGCGGCCTGGACCGCCCCGGCCTGGGCGGCGACGTCGTGTCCGGCGCCCGGCACCGGCTCTGCCGCCGCCAGCTCGGCCACCTTGCCCAGGTTCCGCTCGGCGGTGTGGCAGAACCCCCAGTCGGTGCCGAGCACCGCCGTCACCCGGGCCAGGCTGATCTCGTCCGGCCCGGCTGTGCTATCCCCGGCTGGGCCCGCCGCGAGGCCGTGGTCGGCCAGCAGGCACGCGGCGTCCCCCAGGTCCTTGCGGTTGATCTCCCACACCTGGAGCTTGGTGAGCAGCAGGTCGGCGGGGCTGAGCGTCGGCCCCGGGCCGTCGAGCTGGCCGCGCAGGTCGAGCCGGTGCGACATGGTGAGCTCGTCGATCACGATGTCGACCGACCACTGCCCGTCCGGTGCCCCGTAATACAGCCTGGTCGCGCCGTGCAGCCCGTTGAAGAATTTGTCGGGCAGGTAGCCGCGCCCCTCCAGGATGGCCCGGAACCGCTGGCTGGCCGGTTTGCTCACCGCGAAATCCAGGTCGGCGTAATCGCGGGCGAACGGTCCCGAGCGCAGGCTCGGGCAGCGCAGCCAGAACGCCACGCCGCCCAGCAGCCGCGCGGGCAGGCCGGCCGCCGCCACCTCGGCGGCGATCGAGGAGGCCTCGTCCCGGATGTCGGCGAGGATCCGTGGTGGGCTCTCGGTCATCGGGCGCCCATCACCTCGCCGAATCGGCTCCTCACTCCGGCGGGAGCTCCTTATAGACGAAGCCTACGTTGACGCCTTCCCGCTTGCGCAGGTACAGCGGCACGTAGTAGAGCAGCAGGCCGAGGACGATCAGCGCGGCCAGGAACGCCGGGATCCACCACCAGTTGTTCGGGTTGCCGTTCATCACCAGGGCCGGGTACTTGAACGCGATCCCGATGATGATCACGAACTCGATGATCGACAGCGCGCCGGTGACGTAGAGCACCGGGACGCCGAACCAGTTCACGTTGGCCGGCGACGCCTGGTACAGGTCGGGCCGCCGCTTCGGCAGCGCGATCGCCGCGGCGCCCACGATGATCACCGCCAGCGCGCCGGCCAGCACGATCATGCCCAGCACCAGCTGGAACGAGTGCGAGTAGACGCTCCAGATCACCACCAGCGCGATGATCACGTTCGCGGTCAGGATCGCGGTGACCGGGGAGTGCGTCCGCTCGTTCACCTTGGCCAGGCCCTCCGGCATCAGCCGGTCGAACGACCAGGCGAAGAACGAGCGGATCGGCATGTAGGTGTTCGCGATCATCGACGGCAGGCTCCAGAACAGGAACGTGCCGAGGATCAGCCCCGTCAGCACCGGGGTGTTGTAGACCAGCGCGGCGAGGAACTGGTAGAAGGGCCCGGACGGGATCTTGTAGGCCGGGCTGGGCAGGTTCAGCGCGTAGACCAGGTTGTACCCGGCGATCCGGAACAGCGCCTGCGCGCCGAGGATCAGCAGCACGACGTCCCAGATCAGTGCGCCGAACATGACGCTCAGCTGGCGGCGCCGGTTCGAGGCGCTCTTCAGCTCGCCGGACATGTAGACCGACCAGAAGTTCCACATCATGAAGCCCTGGATGGAGAACAGCGTCGGCAGGGTCGCGTTCAGGTTGCCGAGGTCGGGGTGCGCGGCGAAGGCGTTGGCCTTGCCGATGATCTGCGCCGAGGTCCCGCCGCCGAACTTGTGGTTGACCGCGTTGAGGTGGGTCAGGAACCCATGCCGGGAGCCGACCAGCAGCACCACGAACGCCGCCAGGGTGCCGACCATGGCGATGATGAAGGCGCCGTTCTGCCAGCGGAACGTGGTCTTGGTGCCGCGCATCAGGATGAGGGTCTGCAGCACCACCATGGCCAGCGACGCGATCAGGATCCAGGTGGTGTTCGTCTGGAACGAGTTTCCCCAGCTGACGAACGAGGCGTTGTTGGCCAGCACGCCGAACGCGACCAGGGCCGGGCCCAGCGCGAACACGGAGAAGAACTTGGCGAAGAACGCCGCGCCGAACAGCCCGCCGAAGATCATCGCCACGTTGGAGATCAGCGACAGCGGCGGGGACAGCACCCGGCTCACCCAGACGTAGTCACCACCCACCCGCGGCATGCTCGCGGCCAGCAGCGCGAACATGATCAGCACCGGGATGTTGATGATCAGCGTGATCAGCAGGACGCCGCTGGGGGATGCGCCGGGGAAGGCCACCAGCGTGAAGAAGATCGAGTAGGCGATGGTGGAGCCGATCGGCGCGGAGATGACCGCGTTGAAGATCGTCGCGTCGACCGCCGACGCCTCGCGCACCAGACCGGTGCTGTTCCGGACGAACAGGCGGCCCGTTCTGCTCTCAGTCGTCACAGCAACACCAACCTTGCTGGTGAGCCACCGCTATAGCGCTTTTGTCGTGAGTGAAACACCGTGGTCTCATGAGTGTCAAGGAATCACCAGCGATATGCCATGCGCGCCGCCCGCTGGAGCAGGCGACGCGGGTGCGGCCGGGCGGGCCGGGCAGGAGAAGGACATGGCCAGGACCACGATCTACTTCGTGAGTGACCTGCACGGGTCGAATGTGTGCTTCCGCAAGTTCATCAACGCCGCCCCGATCTACGGCGCGAACGTGCTGGTGCTCGGCGCCGACCTGGCCGGCAAGGCCATCCAGCAGATCGTGCGCCAGCCCGGCGGCCGGTGGTCCGCCCGGTTCGCCGGCGTGGAGCGGACCGTCGAGGACGGGCCGGAGCTGGCCGCGCTGGAGAAGCTCATCGCCGACCACGGCTACTACCCCTACCGGGCCGAGCCGGGTGAGCTGGAGGCCATGGAGGCCGGCGGAACCCTGGACGAGGTGTTCCTGAAACTGATGCGGGAGCGGCTCACCCAGTGGCTGGAGATCGCCGACGAGCGGCTGCGCCCGAAGGGCGTGCCGCTGTACTTCATGCTCGGCAACGACGACCCGCCGGAGCTGGCTGAGCTGCTGGACAGCGCCCCGTGGGGCACGAACTGCGAGGACAAGGTCCTCTGGATCGACGACGACCACGAGATGATCAGCTGGGGCTACTCGAACACCACCCCGTGGCACACCTACCGGGAGGAGACCGAGGACGAGCTCGAGGTGGCCATCAAGCGCAACGCCGACCGGCTGACCCGCCCCGAGCGGGCCATCTTCAACCTGCACCCGCCGCCGCTGGGCACCCAGCTCGACGACGCGCCCAGGCTGGATGAGAGCCTCCAGGTGCAGGCCGTCCTCGGCCAGGTGCAGTACGGCCCGGTCGGCAGCAGCGCGGTGCGGGAGGCCGAGCTGGAGCGCCAGCCGCTGCTCGGCCTGCACGGCCACATCCACGAGTCGTCCGGCGTCCGCCGGCTCGGCCGCACGATGATCATCAACCCCGGCAGCGACTACTCCACCGGGGCGCTGAACGGCGCGCTGATCACGCTGGACAAGGACAAGATCAAGGCCCACCAGCTGGTCCGCGGCTGAGCTCTGTGCCTAGACCTGCCGTGCCCGCCAGCGCCGATCGGCCCGCCAGCGCCGATCCGCCCGCCGCCGGCGAGGTGCTGGTCGCCGTGGACGTCGGCACGTCCGGTGCCCGCGCGGCCGCGTTCGACCTGCACGGCCGGCCGGCCGGGCAGGTCCGCCGGCCGTTCCCGACAACGATCCCGCGGGACGAGTGGGCCGAGCAGGACGCGGCGGCCTGGCGGCGGGCCGCCCTGTCGGCGCTCGGCGCCCTGATCGCCCAGCTCGGGCCGCGCCACCCGGTGCTGGCCATCGGGCTCACCGGCCAGTGCCCGTCGGTGGTGCCGGTCGGCCGCCGGGGCGAGCCGCTGCGGCCGGGCATCATCTACCGCGACAACCGGGCCACCGCCGAGTCGCGGGCGCTGCGCGAGCGGTTCGGCGACGCCAGCCTGCACGCGCGCACCGGCCAGGTGCCCACCGCGTTCTACACCGCCGCCAAGATCGGCTGGATCCGCGCGCACGAGCCCGCCACCTTCGCCGCGGCCCGCCTGTTCCTCCAGCCGTCGGAGTACGCCGGGCTGGCCCTCACCGGCGAGCCGGTTACCGACTGGACGCTCGCCGGGGCCACCGCCATGTTCGATATCGCCCAACGAATCTGGGCGGCCGATCTCCTGGCCTGGCTCGGCCTCGATCCGGCCCGGCTCCCCGTCCCGCAGCCGTCCTGGACCATCGCCGGGGAGCTGCGGCCGGCCCTGGTGCGCCGGTTCGGGCTGGCCCGCCCGGTGCCGGTGATCGCGGGCGCCGCCGACAGCCTGGCCTGTGCCCTCGGCGCCGGCGTTACCGCGCCGGGGCCGGTCAGCGAGATGGCCGGGAGCTCCACCTGCCTGAACTCGGTGACCGCCGAGCCGCTGCCCGACCTCGACGTGGCCATCTACGCCTCGCCGATGGGGCCGGCCGGCTACATGACCGAGACCGGCATCAACACCGCCGGCGAGGCGCTCGACTGGGTCGCGGCGCTCGCCTACGGCGGCCGTGGCGGGCGGCCGCGGGCCGGTGACTACGAGCGGCTCGACCGGGAGGCGGCCGGCGTCCCGCCCGGCGCGGACGGGCTGCTGTTCGTGCCGGTGCTCGGCGACGGCGAGCGCGACGACCCGGCGCTGCGCGGCACCGTCACCGGGCTGTCGCTGCGGCACGGCCGCGCCGCCTGGGCCCGGGCGACCATGGAGGGGGTCGCGTTCGGCATGCGGGCCCTGCTCGAGGTGCTCGGCCGGGACCGGGAACCCGCCGCCGAGCTGCGGGTCTCCGGGCAGGCGGCCGGGCTGCGCACGTGGAACCAGATCAAGGCCGACGTGCTCGGCGTGCCGGTGCGGCGGGTGCCCGGCGACGCGACCGCCGCCGGGGTGGCGATGCTCGCCGGGATCGGGGCCGGCGTCTACTCCGGCCCGGGCGAGGCGGTCGCCGCCGCCTGCCACCCGGCCGGGCCGGTGCTGCCGGACCCGCGCCGGGCCGGGGTCTACGACGCCGCCTACCGGCGGTACCGCGCGGTGCTCGCCTCCGGCCTGGCCCGCGCCGGGCCCGTGTGCCAGCATGCTGCCAGCGATGACGAGGAGGGGCTTCCCTGATGCCGGTCGTGCAGGCCAACGGCCTCGACATTCATTACCGGATCGACGGCGCCGGGCCGGAAACGCTGGTCCTGATCAACGGCGTCGGCGACGACCTGGAGGGCTGGGGGTTCCAGCGCGGCGAATTCGCCGCCGCCGGGCTGCGGGTCGTGACGTTCGACAACCGGGGCTGCGGCAGCTCCAGCCATCCCCCCGGGCCGTACACCAGCCGGCAGATGGCGGCCGACGCCAAGGGCCTGGCCGACGCGCTCGGCCTGGCGCCGCTGCACCTGTGCGGGGTGTCGATGGGCGGGGTCATCGCCCAGGAGTACGCGATCGCCTACCCCGGCGACCTGTTGTCGGTGGTCCTCGCGAACACCTACGCCGCCGCCGACCCGCTGACCTACGCGGCGTTCGAGTCATGGGCCCTGGTGGCCGAGGCGGCCGGCATGCCGGTGATGATGCGGCAGCAGGCGCCGTGGGTGTTCAGCACCGGCTTCTACGCCCAGCAGCCCGGGAAGCTGGCCGGGTTCCTGGCCGAGATGGACAGCACGACCCAGCCGGCCAGCTCCTTCGCGGCGCAGATCGCCGCGCTGATCAGCCACGATGCGGCCGGGCGGGTCGGCTCGATCACCACGCCGGCGCTGGTCATCGCCTGCGAGGACGACATCGTCATCAAGCCGGCCCTGTCCCGCCGCCTGCACGAGGCGCTTCCCGGATCGGCCTGGGAGCTGCTGGCCGGCGGTCACGCCACGTTCCTCGAGAACCCGGTGCTGTGGAACGCCACGGTGCTGGAATTCATCGACGCCCACCGCGCGCACCCGCGTCCCCCCGGCGGGGGCGGCCCAGACCAGCACGACAGCTGACCAAGGAAGGAATCCCGGTGGCTTTCTCCCTCTCCGGCACGTTCGGCACGGTCAAGCCGGTCATCGCGATGGTGCATTTCCCCGGCCTGCCCGGCCGGCCCCAGCATGACCGGGCGGCGGGGCGGTCGCGCCTGCTGGACGTGATCGGCCGCGACCTGGCCGCGCTGCAGGACGCCGGGGTGGACGGGCTGCTGTTCTGCAACGAGGCCGACCTGCCCTACCAGCTGGCGGTGGGGGCGGAGATCCCGGCCGCGATGGCCGCCGTCATCGGCGAGCTGCGGCCGCAGGTCCGGGTGCCGTTCGGCGTCAACATCCTCTGGGACGCGCGCGCCAGCCTGGCGCTGGCCCGGGCGACGGAGGCGGTCTTCATCCGCGAGGTCCTGACCGGCGTCTACGAAAGCGACCTGGGGATGATCGCGCCCGACATCGGCAACATCGCCGCCTACCGGGACGCGATCGGCGCCGGGGACGTCGCGCTGTTCGACAACATCTCACCGGAGTTCGCCAGCGCCATCGGCAGCCGCGGCATCGCCGACCGGGCGAAGGGCGCCGCGTTCCTGGGCGCCGACGCGATCCTGATCAGCGGGCCCGCGGCCGGCGTGCAGTTCGCGATGAGCGACCTGATCGCGGCCAAGGAGGCGGTGCCGGACGCCGTGGTCGTCGCCAACACCGGCGTCCGCGCCGACACGATCGCGGACATCTTCGCGGTAGCCGACGCGGTGATCGTCGGCACCAGCCTGAAGGTGGACGGCTCCACCTTCAACCCGGTCGACCCGGCCCGCGCCCAGCGCCTCATGGACGCCGCGCGGTCTGCCCGGGCATGAGGCTGCCCGGGCGTGAGGATGCCAGAAATCCGGCTCCGCGCAGCGGATGCGCCGCCCGTGGCCGGGAACACGGGCCCCGCGGGGCCATGATGGCGGCGACATGATGGCGGCTCGCCGGGGCGCCTCCGCCCGCCCGCTGGTGGCGGCGGTCGACGCGGGGACGACCGGCGCCCGCGCGATGGCCTACGACCTGGACGGCCGGCTCGTCGCCGAGGTGCGCCGCCCGTACCAGACCTCCTCGCCCCGGCCCGGGTGGGCCGAGCAGGACGCCGGCGACTGGGCCGAGGGCGCCGCCGCCGCGCTGCGCGGGCTGGCGGCCCGGACCCGCGCGGCCGGGCCCATCCGCGCCATCGGCCTGACCGGGCAGTGCCCGACCATGGTCGTCGCCGACTCCCGCGGGCGGCCCCTGCGGGCCGGGATGATGTACCGGGACAACCGGGCCGTGGCCGAGGCCCGCCTGATGCGGGATCGCGTCGGCGATCAGGTCATGCACGAGCGGACCGGGCACCTGCCCGAGGCGTTCCACGTCGGGCCGAAGCTGCTGTGGGTCCGGCAGAACGAGCCGGAGGTCTTCGCCCGGACCCGGCTGGTGCTCCAGCCGCGGGACGTGGTCCTGCACCGGCTGTCCGGCATGGCCGCCACCGACGAGACCAACGCGAACGCCACGCTGCTGTTCAACCTGCGGCAGCGCGCGTGGGACCCGGAGCTGCTGGCGGCCTTCGGCGTCGATCCGGCGCTGTTCCCCGCCGCCCTGCCGCCGTGGGTCCAGGCCGCCGAGCTGCCGGAACCGGTCGCCGGGGACCTGGGGCTGCCGGCCGGGGTCCCGCTGGTGATCGGGGCGGCGGACAGCCAGTGCGCGGCGTTCGGCGCCGGGGTGGTCGCGCCGGGGCCGGTCAGCGAGATGGCCGGGGCCTCCTCGTGCCTCAACTCGGTGGTCCTCAGCCCGCTGCCCGACCTGCGGGTCACCCACTACAGCCACGTGGTGCCCGACTGCTTCTCCACCGAGCTGGGGGTCAACACGACCGGCGCGGCGATCTCCTGGGCGGTGCGCGCGCTCGGCTACCCCGGGTTCGGCGAGCTGGCCGCCGACGCGGAACGGTTCCGGCGCCGGCTCCGTCGCGGCGGAGGGGCGCGCGGCGGCACCCCGGCCGTGGAGGCGGCGCCGCTGTTCCTGCCCTATCTCGGCGACGGGGAGCGGGACGACCCGACCGCCCGGGCCGGCTTCGTGGGCCTGTCCGACCGGCATGACCGGGCGGCGCTCGCGTTCGCCGTCGTCGAGGGCGTGGCGCTGGCCGTCCGGTCGGTGCTGGCCGTGCTGGAGCAGGCCGGCTCGCCGCTGTCGGAACTGCGGACCGGCGGCGGCGGGGCCCGGATCGACCTGGCCGGGCAGCTCAAGGCGGACCTGCTCGGCCGCCCGGTGGTGCACCTGGACATCGACCCGGCCGGCTTCGGCGCGGCCATGCTCGCGGCGGGCGCCGCCGGGCTGTCCGGGGAGGCCGGCGCGGCGATCGCCACGACGGTGCGGCGGGCACGGCGGTTCGTCCCGTCAGGCACGTTGAGCGCGTTCGAGGGTGAACGGGCAGCGTGGTTCGATCAGGTGCGGCCGAGCGCCGCCGTGCACAGCCCCGGGAGGTAGGCCATGACCACATACCGGCTCGGGATCAACACCTGCTTCGCGGTCAAGCGCTGGCCGCAGCCGGAGCGCTGGGCCGCCCTGGTGCGTGACGAGCTCGGGCTGGACCTGGTCCAGCACAGCCTCGACCTGGTCGACCTCGACGCCCCGGCGGGCGAGGTGGCGGCCCAGGCCGACCGGGTGCGCGCCGCCTGCGCCTCGGCCGGCCTCACGCTCCACTCGACCTTCACCGGCCTGGCCGCCTACTCCTCGAACCTGCTGCTGCACCCCGACCCGGCCGCCCGGGAGCGGGCCCGGGACTGGTACCGCCGGGCGATCGACTTCACCGCCGCGGCCGGCGCCGGATCGACCGGCGGCCACATCGGCGCGTACAGCGTCGACGACTGGCGCGACCCGGCCACCCGGCGGGGGCTGTGGGCCGAGCTCACCGGATCGCTCGCCGGCCTCGCCGCCTACGCCCGCGACCGGGGCCTTTCCGCGCTGATGGCGGAGAACCTGGCCGCCGCCCGGGAGCCGTCCACGATCGAGATGATGTCCTCGCTGCTGACCGCGGGCGACGAGGCGCACGTGCCGGTCACGCTCTGCCTGGACGTGGGGCACCAGTGCGTGCCCGGCACGTCCGGGGACGACCGCGACCCCTACGCGTGGCTGGAGCGGCTGGGCCGCCGGGCGCCCGTCGTCCAGCTGCAGCAGGCCGACGGGCAGGCGGACCACCACTGGCCGTTCACGCCGGAGACCAACGCCACCGGGATCATCTCGGCCGAGCGGGTGCTGGCCGCGCTCGACGCCTCCGGCGCCACCGAAGTCGCGCTGGTCCTGGAGGTCATCCCGGCGTTCGAGCAGGACGACGACCAGGCGCTGGCGGACCTGGTCCAGTCGGCCCGGTACTGGCGCGA
>DATINY010000528.1:0-7262 GCA_035473755.1 Streptosporangiaceae bacterium | reverse complement strand
CCCCGGCCGGGATGAGCCCGAGCCCGGCCACGGCGCCGGAGATGCGGCGGGCCAGCTGCGTGTCGCGCCCGGTCACCTCGCCCAGCGCCCGCGTCTGCAGGGACAGCTCGGCCCGGTCGGGGCGCAGGTCCAGGTGCAGATGGTCGTCGGCATCGGGCCCGCTGGCGGTGAGCGCGGCGGATGCCACCACACCGGCCTGCGCGAGTGACGGCACCGGCACCGACAGGGCCAGCGTGCCCAGCAGGTACCGCCAGCCGATGTCGCGCACGGCCTCCGAGGCGGCGGCGCGGGACAGTTGCGTGTCAGGGTCCGGCTCGGTCATGGGAGCCAGCATGCCAGCCGGTGGCCCGGGCGGCCACGGCCGCGCCCGTGCCGCCGGCCGGTCCGGCCCTCCCGGCTCCCTGATCCCCGGCGGGCGCCGCCGTGACGGCCTGCTCATCCCCGGCCAGGATGCCGCTGCGGCGGAGCCGGTAGATGAGCGGGCCCATCCGGCCCGTGATGTCCGGCTCGTGCCCGGCCCAGCCGTAGAGACGCGCGATCCGGGCGGTGAGCTCGCTGCGGCTGATGCCGCCGGCGTCGCGGATGAAGCTGATCAGCGCCAGCGCGAGCTCGTCGTCGTGGACCTGGTCGACGGTGCGCTCGCAGGCCGGGACCGGGGTCCGCACCGCGGGCCGCGCTGCGCCGGCGAGGGTGAGGAACTCACCGTCCTGGATCACGTCCGCGAGTCTGACCGCGGCGTCCACGTTGTCGCGGATGCGGGTCCCGATCGGCCCGATGTGCCAGGCGGCCCGGAGCCGCTCATGCAGGACGCCGATGTGGACGGGGGCTTCGGTGCCCACGACCGCGCGGATCCCGTCCGTCATGGTGAACTGGCTGCCCGGGTCGGCCGGGTCGGCCCAGTGCGGCAGGGCCGGCACGGCCGCCGTCACGTACGGCGTGGCCCAGCGGGGTGCCTCCGCGACGGAGGCCGCCTCGGTCTGGACGGCGGGCCGCGCCGGGTCCGCGGGCGTGCTGGCGCCGCTGGGCAGGCCGTGGACCGGTGCGGCCATCGCGTGCTCGATCGCGGCCTGGAGCCTGCGCTCCTCGCCCGTGCGGTCGCGGTACCAGGAGGTGCCCCAGATGCGGTGCAGGTTCCAGCCCAGGTCGCGGAGCACTTTCTCGCGGAGCCGGTCGCGGTCGCGGGCGGTCTTGGCGGAGTGGTACTGGTAGCCGTCACATTCGACGCCCAGGGCGTACACGCCGGGGTGGCTGGGGTAGTGGATGCCGATGTCGATGCGGTACCGGGCGGTGCCGACCTGGGGGGTGAGCGCGTATCCCCAGGAGCGGATGACGTTGATGACCGACTCGACGAACGCCGATCCGGCGTCACCGCCCGCGCGGGCGACGGTCGCGGTCGCGGGCAGGCCGCTGGCGGCATGGTCGAGGTAGCGGCGCAGCTGCCGTGGCCCTTCGCCGGTGACGGACCCGGGGATGTCACCGGCGCGGATGCTGCTGACGACTTCGGTGCGGTAGCGGGCGCGGGTGACCGCGACGTTGAGCCTGCGCCACCCTCCCGGCCGGCTGAGCGGGCCGAAGTTCATCGTGAACTGCCCGTTCTCATCCGGCCCGTAGCCGATCGACAAGATCACGACGTCCCGCTCGTCGCCCTGGACGGAGTCGAGGTTCTTGACGAAGAACCCGCGCAGCCGGTCGTCGGTGAAGAGCCGGTCCAGGTCGGGGCGGCGCTGGCGGGCCCGGCTGACGGCGTCCGCGATGGCGGCCGCCTGCGCTTCGCTGAAGGCAACGACGCCCAGGCTCAGGCCGGGCCGGGTGTCGTAGTGGTGGATCACGCGCTCGGCCACCCGCGTTGCCTCGTCCGGGTTGTCCCGTGAGGTTCCCCGCCGGTAGGTGCCTTCGTCCCAGAACAGCTCCACGCCGACGTTGGGCCCATCGCTGTTCCGGCTGGGGAAGGTGACCAGGCGGCCCTCGTAGAAGGCCGCGTTGGAGAACGCGATCAGTGCCTCATGGCGGGACCGGTAGTGCGAGCGCAGGGCGAGGCTCCGGTAGGCGCCGGACCCCTTCGCGAGGTCGAGGACCGATTCCGGGTCGGCGGCGTCGCCTGGCTCCGCCCGCCCCTCGTCCCCGCCGTTCTCCCCGGCGCCGCCGGAGAAGCCGGTGGGAGGAAGCTGCCGCTGGTCCCCGGCCAGGATCAGCGCGCCCCCGCGGTAGATGCAGCCGATGGCATCGGCCGGGCTGACCTGGCTGGCCTCGTCGAAGATGACCACGTCGAAGTGCAGGTCGGCGGGCAGGTACTGGCTCACCGCCAGCGGCGACATCATGAAGCAGGGCTTGATCGCCTGGCATACGTGGCGGGCCTGCTCGATCAGGACCCGGACCGGCAGGTGCCCGGTCTTCTTCTCCGCCTCCCGGCGGATGATGGCCGACTCGCCGGCGTCGCCGCGCGGCCGCCGGGCGTTGCAGGCGCGGATGATGTCCCCGGTCGCCGCGCCTATCAGGGCCCGGTCCAGCTCCTGGTATTCCCGGACCAGCGCATCCCGGTCCGCCGCCCGTACGGTGGCCAGGGCCGGGTCGGTCCTGATGTGATGCTCGGCCCACTCCTGCAGCAGCGCCCGCTCGATCACCTGGGGCATCTGCGCGGGATCGACGTGCTCGGCGATGCAGAAATCAACGGCAACGTCCAGGCCGTGGGCGGCCAGCGATGCGCGGGCGGCCTGGTAGGTGTGCCATTCATCGCGCCCGCCGGTGTCGTCGAACATGACCGTGAGGAGGCCGGCCGTGTCGTCGTAGTCGTCGAGCTCGGTGACGAGGTCGGCGCGGCGATCCGCGTCGAACGCCGCCATCAGGGCGTCCCTGGCCTGGCGCCACGCCTCGTCGGCCGCGGGCAGGCCGGGCATCGGCACCGCACTCTCGGCCGCCTTGAGGTGAGCCGGGGTGAGCGCGCCGGTGCCGCCGGTGATCATTGTCCGCAGGCGCCGGGCCCAGTCGAGCGCGGCCCGGAGCGCCGTGACATCGGTCTCACGCCCCGCGTACAGGTCACCGCACACGTCGCGGAACGCCGCGTTCTGCCCGGCCAGCCGTTCGTGCGCGGCGTCGGCCGCCTCCCGCAGGGCCACCAGGTGCCGGGCCTGGCCGAAGGTCAGCGGCCTGCCCGCGACCTCGCTGACCCGGTGGGTGAACGCGCCGGCCGCGTGCAGCGGAGCGAGATGGGCCCGCAGCCACCCGACCGCCTCAGCGATCCTGCCGTTCAGCAGCTCCGGGCGGCCGGCGATGGTGGGCCGGGGGGCCAGGGTCGCCTGCCACGCGGACAGGGCCTGGCGCGCCTCCGCCGCAATGGCGGTGATCGCCGGGTTCGGCAGCGCGTCGGCGCCGATCTGGCTGGCGGCCTTCCGGAGGTCCTGCCCGTGGGCCCGGTGCACGGCGTCGGCGGCGTGCGTGAGCGCGCGGCCGAGCCGGTCGAAGTCGGTGGCCGCGCCCCCGTAATAGCGGCCGAGCAGCGGGGCGAAGCTGGCCTCGGCGGCGGCGAGCGCCTGCGCTGCGCCCTGCCAGGCGGCGGCCAGCGGGAGCTGCTGATAGGCGGTTTCCCTGGCGATATCGTCCCGGGTGAAGGCGGCGACGGCCCGCTTGTCCGCCCGGTACTCCGTGGACAGCTTGCCCAGGCCCAGATGCTCGCCGGCAAACCGGTCCGCCAGCCCGTGCACATCGTGCTGGAGCACCTCGGGGGTGAAGTAGGCGCCGGCGCCGGCCGCGGCCCGGGCGAGCTCGCGGTGGGCATCGTAGAGCGCGCGCCCGGCTTCGCTGGCCGCATGGTAGCCCGGGACGGACAGCCAGCCGCGCTCGGGCCGGTCGGGCTCCCCGGCCAGGTCGGCGATGGCGAGCAGGTCAGCGGCGCCGCTGAAGGTCACGGGCGGCCGGAGGCCGAGCATGCTGGCCAGGCTGGACAGCGACCCCAGGCGCTCCTCCAGCATGTCGGCGTCGGCGGCGAAGGCCCGGGAGAGCCCGGAGATCTGCTCGGCGGTCAGGCCGCCGGGATCGGCACACGGCGGTGCCAGCGCGGCCAGGGCCGCGCCGTCGACGGCGGGCAGCATGCCGCCCTGCGGTATCGCCGACCAGGGCGCCCCGGCGGCGCGGGCCGCCTGGTTCTCGCCGTCCGCGATCTCGCTGAGCGTCGCGGTTACCTGGGCCACGGTCGCCTCTACCGGCTCGATGGTGCCCACCGTCAGCCACTCGTCCGGCATGCCCGGCGGCCAGGCCAGCAGGTGGCTGAGCAGCCCGGCGAGGGTGCCGGCGTCGGACGGGCGGGTCAGCCCAGTGACCTCGGCGAGCGTCTCGTTGAGCTTGGTCATCCCGGCCAGCGCCTCCAGGGCGGACGCCGCCTGGTAGAGGCGGGCATCGAGCGAGCCCCGCTCGGTCACGCCGCGCCAGAGGAACGACCGCCCCTGCGCGGCCGGGCGCCACGCCGCCGCCAGGGCGGCCGCGGTCTGCCGGATCTCGCTGAACGCCTCGACGGTGAGGTCCGCCACCGGGGCAAGTCCGGTCGCCGGGGGGTCCGGGACCGTGGACGGGTTGGCGATCACCCCGAGGATGTCGTGCAGCGAGTACCCGAGCGGCTCACGCGTGCGGTTCATGGCCTCGGCGTAGGCGCTGAGCTGCTCACGGCGCTTGCGGACCGTGTCCACGTCCGCCGGCGGCATCGGCGGGGGCGCGACCGGCACCGTGTCCAGCGCCTGCCCCAGCGACGCCGCCACCTGCTTGCGCGCCGTCTGGTGCGAGTGAAGCTCAAGCAGGTAGGCGGCCAGGCCGGCGCCGGCCAGCCGGTCCCTCACCACATCGAGCGCGGCCGCCTTCTCCGACACCAACAGCACGGTTTTCCCGGCATGCAGCGCCGCGCCGATCATGTTCGCGATCGTCTGGCTCTTCCCCGTGCCGGGAGGGCCGTCCAGCACGAACGACCGGCCGTCGAGCGCGGCCGCGATGGCGGCCCGCTGTGACGCGTCGGCGTCCAGCACCACCGGGGTGAGCTCCGGGGCGGCGCGGCCGTCGATCTCGTGCTCGGGAATCTCGTCGAAGACCAGGCCGCGGTCGGCCCCGGCCGGACCGCCGGCCGCCAGGGCTCTCACCGCCGGGTGCGCCGTGGCCAGATCCTCGTGGTCGAGCAGGTCCCGGTAGATCGCCTCCCCGGCGAAGGAGAAGCACGACAGGACGGCGCCCTCGCTGACGTGCCAGCCGTCCCGGGCGGCGACCGCGTCGCGGACGGTGGCCAGGAACCGCTCGAGAGATACCTCCGCCAGGTCGTCCGCGGGCGGCAGCGTGATCCCACGGGCTGACAGCTTCCGGCGCAGCGCCGGGTTGATGACCGGGTCGTCCCCGGTCGGCTCCAGCACCGGCGGCTGCCGAGGCGCGGGGGCCACCAGCCGGGCCGGCACCAGCAGCAACGGGCTGGTGTAGCGGGCCTGGCCCTCGTCTTCCCAGGTCAGGGCGCCGAAAGCCAGATACAGGACCCGCAGGCCCCGGTCGAGGTACTCCTGGCTCGATCGCCGCATGAGCGCCCGCAGCGCGGCGGCGAGATCATCCGGGCCGGCGTCGCTGTCAAGGACATCCGCTGCTGGCGGCGGGACCGCATGCGGTCCGCCGTGCGCCCATCCGTTCTGCCCGGTGGCCGGGCCGCCGTAGCCCGGCGCGCCGGGTTCCGCCGCCAGCGACCGGAACGTGTACGTGCCGCCCGTCCGGAGGCGGGCGAGGATGTCGGCGGCGGCGGGGCGGACAAGCCCGATCGTGCCGGTCCTGCTGGGCCTGAAGTTGAGCAGCCGGTTGGCCCCAGTCAGGCTGATGAGGCTGTCCCGCCAGCTGCCGATGGCAGCGCGGATCAGCGCCTCCCGGTCGGCCGAACGCCGACCAGTGCCATCGTCCTGCACGCCGCGCACTCCGTTCGCATCCCCTACGTCAGGGGCCCGGCGGCCCGCAATCCGCAGGATGTCGCAGTTCCGGCAGTTCGCGGCGGCACTTGCCCCAAAATTAGACGCCGGGTCAGGCAGACTGGATGACCCGCCGGATGAGCAAGACCACGGTAAATAAATCGGCCCGGATCATAAGGCAGAACGCTCAGATCCGGGCTCAGCCAGATTTCCGGGCCGGGGCCGGAGGGCATCCGGCGCGGGCTGCCCGCCGGGCGGGGCGTTACTCCCATGCCAGGCAGAACGGATGACCGGCCGGGTCGGCGTAGACCCGGAACCCTGGCTCGGTGCTGGGCAGCCGGGTCGCTCCCAGCGCGAGCACCTTCGCCTCCGCGGCCGCGATGTCGGCTACATGGATGTCCAGGTGGACCTGCTGGGGAAACGCCGGGTCCGGCCAGCGGGGCGGCTGGTGGCCGGGTGCGTGCTGGAAGCTCAGGCGGGTCTGGCCGTCGCCGATGTCGACCCAGTCACCGTCGATCCTGGTGACCGGCAGCCCGAGCAGCTCCGAGTAGAAATGCGCCAGGCGGTGCGGGTCGCGGCAATCGAACACCACCGAGGAAAGCCGGCCGGTCATCGGACTCCTCTCCGAAGCACCGGGGTACTTCTCCGGTTCCGCGAAACCTACAATCGTTCGCTTGATGCGTCATTCAGGGCGCTTTCCGGAACTCGCGCGGGAGATTCCAACCGGAATTCTCCCATCGCGGCCGGGGTCGCGCCACGCACGGCCGCCGTGGCCGGGATCCCGCTGCGTGGGCGAGCCTCCGACGCCGCCTGAGGCCGCGGGGCAACGGGCACCGGCTCGGCGCCGTGGACGTACTTGCCGCCCCGCAGCAGCGACGCCACCGCCGCGACCAGGCAGGCCACGATCGCGAAGTCGAATGCGATGGTCAGTCCGCTGGAGAACGGTCCCGAGATCAGCGACGGGAAGAAGGTGTGGCCGGTGAGGTAGGCGGCGTGGCTCGGGGGCAGCTTGTCAACGACGTTGCCGAGCAGCGACTGGATCGGGTTGTAGCCGAGCAGGGCGGCGAACATGATCGAGACCGGGGGCAGCGCCGCCACCCGCGCCGCGTCCGCCGGCGGCACGCCCTGGGCGATGAGGCCATGGCTGAGGGTCGTGGGCAGTGACGAGGCCAGGCCGAGGATGATCAGCGTGAAGAAGATGCCGATGGACAGCACCATGGCCGAGTTCTGGAACGTGGCGCTCATGCCCCCGCCGACGCCCCGCTGCTCGGGCGGGAGGCTGTTCATGATCCCGGCCCGGTTCGGTGAGGCGAACAGTCCCATCCCGATTCCGTTGAGCAAAAGGATGCC
>DATINY010000527.1:0-5995 GCA_035473755.1 Streptosporangiaceae bacterium | reverse complement strand
GAGTTGTCGAACACGGTCACGTCCGCGCCCGCCGCGGCGAGCACCGGGCCCTGCTGGCCGCCGCCCGAGGCCAGGCTCAGCACCGCCGCACCGCCCAGCTCGGCCGGGAACCAGTCGCGCGGCACGGGCTGGTAGCCGATGAGCACCACCGACCAGTCACCGGCCCTCGCCCGGGCGATGACGTCGCTCCCGACCGGCCTGGTCCATTCGTTGCCGCTGTCGACCTCGCGGTCCCACGCGGCGCGGTTGTGCGCCACCGGGTCGAAGTTCTCCGTCACAGCAGCGCAGCATAACTGCGCGGCCGGCGGCGGTGGGCGGCCGGCCTCCGGCGGCGGGGCCCGGCGGCCCGGGCTGGTCAGCCCGCCGGGGCGAGCTGGCGCACGGCGGTTACCTCGTCCACGCCGGGGGCGGGCACCACCATCACGACCGGGGTGTCCAGGCCGCTGGCCCGGTACTGCTCGACCCGCTCGCGGCAGTCCTCCGGCCGGCCGTGCACGACAAGCTCGTCCACGACGTGGCCGGGGATGGCGGCGAGCGCTCCCTTGCGGTCCCCGGCCGCCCACGCGTCCTGCATGGGACGCAGCACCTCGCCGCGGCCCAGCCAGGCGTGGAAGGCGGCGTAGGCGGGCACGGTGAGGTAGGCGGCGATCAGCCGCCGGCCGACCTCCCGGGCCACGCTGGCGTCCGCCGTGGGACAGACGAACACCCGGGCAATCAGCTCGCAGCCCGGCCCGGCCACGGCGCGCACGGCCGGCACGTCCGATGGGGCGAGCCAGTTCGTGATCGCGCCGTCCGCCAGCGATGCGGCCAGCCGTACCATGCCGGGCCGGAGCGCGGCGAGGGCGAGCCCGGGGGGCTGGGCGGGCGGCGGGTCCAGCCGGAAGCCGCTGATGGCGAAGCTCTCGTACCCGCCGCTGACCTTCTCACCGGCCAGCACCGCGCGCAGGAAGAGCAGCGTGTCCCGGGCGCGCTGGTACGGGCGGGCCAGCTCGATGCCGTTCCACTCCTCCACGATCACCGGGGAGGAGGTGCCGATGCCGAGCACGAACCGCCCCGGGGCGAGGGCTGCCATGGTGGCCGCGTTCATCGCGAGCAGGGCCGGGCCCCGGGTGAAGATCCCGGCGATGGCGGTCCCCAGCCGCAGCCGGTCCGTCCACTGGGCGACCAGCGCCAGCGGGGTGAAGGCGTCGGCGCCGTTGAGCTCGGATGACCAGGCGTCGGTGTAGCCGAGGTCGGGCAGCGCCGCCACGATGTCCCGCTGCTCGGGCACGGGCAGGCTGCGCAGCGGCAGGGTAATGCCCCATCTCGGCGTGGCTGTCATCGGCGGCCTCCCTCGGGTTCCCGCCCTATGATGCCGGGTGCCCAGCCCGGACGGGGACGGGCAGCCATGTCTGGATCAGAAGACTGATATGAGAGCATCGCTCTTGACATCGGAGCTGGATTGAGTACGCTGTTCTTAATTAAGAGCAGTGCTCTCGAAGCGAAGCGGGGAAGCGGAGCCGGGAGCCGGCCGAGGGCAGGCAAACGGTGCGGGCAGTGCAGACTCAGGCAGTGACGGCAGAGAAGGGAACCCCGCCATGACCACCAGCAACGAGCCCCGTTACATCCGGCCGAGCCGGAGTACCAACGTGTTCAACGAGACGGTCGCCGCCCTGACCCGGACCGGGATCAGCATCTGGGGGTCGCGGATCCTCGCCGTCCGCGGGCGCAAGTCGGGGGAATGGCGCACCACCCCGGTCAACCCGCTGACGCTGAACAGCGAGCGTTACCTGGTCGCGCCCCGCGGCGAGACGCAGTGGGTGCGCAACATGCGTGCCGCGGGCGGCGGCGAGTTGCGGGTGGGCCGCCGCACCGAGCCGTTCACCGCCACCGAGCTCGCCGACGCGGACAAGCCGCGCGTGCTGCGGGCCTACCTCAAGCGCTGGAAGTTCGAGGTCGGCGTGTTCTTCGACGGAGTCGGCGCGGACGCTCCCGAGGCCAAGCTGCTGGAGATCGCGCCCGGTTACCCGGTCTTCCGGATCAGCCAGCCCGCCTGAGCGGGCGCCCGCGGGCGCCCGCGGGTGACGCCGCAGGCGCCGGGCACGGCGTTTGGTGGCGCGCCTCCGGCACGACGCAGCGTCAGCGGTGTCCCGGCGCTGAGGGCCGTCTCCCGCCGCACCCTCTGGCGCGCCTCCGGCACGACCAAGCGAGGTACTAGCTGGCGCGCCTCCGGCGCGACGCACCGCGAGCGAGACAGGTAATCCAGCTCAGCCGGTCAGGGCGAGGGTGGCGCCGGTGTCGTCGAGCAGCCGGTGGTGGCCGGCCGCCGCGGGGAAGCTCTCCCGCGGCCGCCGCACCCGCGCCCGTGGCCCGTCCTGGCCCACCAGGGTGGCCCCCTCCGCATCCACCGCGATGATCTCGTCCCCGGAGCGCAGCAGGACCGGGCCGTCGCGGCGGCCGGAGATGGCCACCCGCCCGTCGCGCAGGCCGTCGAGCACCGCGTCCGGCCCGTCCGCGGCACACTCGACCCAGGTGGTAGGCGTCCCGGGCGGCGCATCGGACCCCGGCCGGTGCCAGTCGCTGCCGCCGACCGGGACCGCGCCCGGATCCCAGGCCAGCCACCAGGCCAGCGGCAGGGTCCAGCGCAGGTCCAGCCAGCTCCAGTGCCACACCTCCACCAGCGGCGGCCGCTCCCGCATGGCCAGCGTCCAGCTCAGGTGCCCGGCGATCGGGTGGTTGACCGACAGCAGCCCGCCGCGCCGCCGGGTCTGCTCCAGCCAGGAGTCGGCGGGCAGGCGGAAGTCGATCCAGCCGACCTCGCCCAGCGCGCCCGCATGCCCGCCGACGGTGGTGACCTCCTGGCCGGGCAGGAGGGTGATGCCGTGCCGGGCCGCGGCGGCCGGAAGCTCACGGTGATGACTGACCGTGTTGTGATCGGTGACCGCGATGAAGTCCAGACCCAATCCGGCGGCAAAACGAGATAGCTCGGCGACCGTCTGTGCCCCGTCCGAATGCACCGTGTGGGTGTGAAGGTCGCCGGCCAGCCAGCGCCTGCCGGGACGGGCCGGCAGCCGCCGGGGCGGGGGGCGCTCCCCCGGCGGCAGCGGCGGCGGCGGAGCGGGCGGCGGTTCCGGCCGGAGCTCGCCCGGCCTGCTGCTCACCTCCGCCGCCAGCCGGTAGTCCACCCCCTCGGTCGGCAGCTGGTGGATGCCGATGATCACCTGCCAGGTACCGGGTTCCAGCTCGCCGGCCAGATAGCCGGGCGTCGCCGCATCCGGGGCGATCACGAACGAGCGCCGTGCGCCGCCCGACCAGCCGCGGAAACCGGCCGGGCCGGTGCAGCCCAGGTCCAGGACCGCGGCCGACCGGTCGTACTCCAGCTTCACCCTCAGCCCGCATGATCCCGCCGGGACCTCGACCGGCAGGTAGTGCCAGGCCGACGCGATACGGTCGGCGATCGTCCACCGGCCGTGATGCCGCGTGGTGCGTGGCATGCCTCCATCCGACCAGATCCGGCGGGCCCCGGCCAATCCGGCGCAACGATCCGCTAATGCAACTAGTTCGCAGTTACGTTTTATTCGCGATTAGACTCGCGCCCATGGATCCCGCCGCCCCCCGGGACACGGTGACCAGTCCCAGCCGGTCGCGTCCGCGGCGGATCACCTTTACCCGCAGCCCGCACGACGCGGAGATCCTGCGGCTGGCCGTGCCGGCGTTCGGCGCTCTGGTCGCCGAGCCGCTGTTCCTGCTCGCCGACGCGGCCATCGTGGGCCGGATCGGCACCACGGCGCTGGGCGGCCTGGGGGTGGCCAGCCAGGCGCTGACCACGCTGGTCAGCATCTCGATCTTCCTGGCCTACGGGACCACCGCGGCCGTGGCCAGGCAACTGGGGGCCGGCAACCGGGCGGCGGCCATCCGGCAGGGCATCGACGGGCTGTGGCTGGCCGGCGCGATCGGCGCGGTGGTGCTCGCGGCCGGCTGGCCGCTCGCCCCGGCGATCATCCACCTCTTCGGCGCATCGGCGGGCGTCACCGCCGGCGCGGTCACCTACCTGCGCATCAGCCTGCTGGGCGCGCCCGCCATGCTCGGCGTGCTGGCCGGGACGGGCGTGCTGCGCGGGCTGCAGGACACCCGCACGCCGCTCGCGGTCGCCGTCGGCGCCAACCTGATGAACATCGTGCTCAACGCGGTCCTGGTGCTCGGCCTGGGCTGGGGACTGGCCGGCTCGGCCTGGGGCACGGTGGCCGCCCAGAACGCGGCGGCCGCCGCCTACCTCGCCATCGTGGCCAGGGGCGCCCGCCGGGCCGGGGTGGCCTTCGGCCCGGACCGGGCCGGGGTGCGGGCCGCCGCCGTGGCGGGCGCGGCGCTGGTGGTGCGCACGCTGTCGCTGCAGGCGGTGCTCGTGGTGACCACCGCGATGGCGGCCCGGATGGGCGACGACGCGATCGCGGCCCACCAGATCGCGTTCCGGCTCTGGACGCTGCTGGCGTTCGCCTTGGACGCGATAGCGATCGCGGGCCAGGCCATCACCGGCCGGTACCTGGGGGCGGGCGACGTGGCCGGCGCCAGGGCCGCCACCCGCCGGATGACGGGCTGGGGCGCGGTCTACGGGCTGGTGTTCGGGGCGCTCCTGCTGGCGGCGCGCCCGTTCCTGCCGGCCCTGTTCGCGGTCACGCCGGGCGTGGCCGGCCTGCTGCTGGCGGTGCTGCTCGTCGCGGCCGTCCAGCAGCCCGTGGCGGGCGTGGTGTTCGTCCTGGACGGGGTGCTGATCGGGGCGGGGGACCAGAACTACCTCGCGCTGGCGGGCCTGGCGGCCACTGCCGTGTTCGCGGTCGCCGCGCTGTGCGTGCACGCCGCGGGCGGCGGCCTGATCGAGCTATGGCTCGCACTCAGCCTCTGGATGGTGGCCAGGTTCGTGACGCTCACGCTCCGCGCGCGGGGTACTGCCTGGCTGGTCACCGGGGCCGTCCGCCGCTGACGCTTCACCGTCCTCACGCGCGGTTGTAAGTCTGGTGCCTTCTTCTGCGCTGGTTGGTACGTACGTCCCAACCTTAAGAGCGGGCCGGAAGCCACGACGGCTGACGGCTTGGCACCATCATTGGTAACCAGGCGCGCATATCGCCGGTATTTGCCCGCGTCGGCTGCATTGATTGTCCAGTTGTCTGGGCACAGATCCGGAGCTCTGCTGCCTCAGGGACCCGACCGCTGGGCAGGCCGCGATCCTCGCCGACCGGGCAGTTAGCGTGGGAGCGTGGCACCGGGGCTGGGGAGGTACGACGAGTTCGCCGAGTGGTACGAACAATGGGTAGGCGACGCTCCGCCACTGATCGCGGCGCAGGCCGCCCTGCTGCCCGCCGTGACCGGCGAACGGGTGCTGGACATCGCCTGCGGGCAGGGCCGGATGAGCCGCTATCTGGCCCGGCTAGGGGCGGACGTGGTCGGAGTCGACATCTCGGCCGCCATGCTCAGCAAGGCACGCGCCACCGGCCCGGAAGACATCGCCTATGTCCGCGCCGACGTTACCCGGCACCCCGCCTGGTGGGACGGGCGGCCGTTCGACGGCTGTACCTGCGAGCTGGCGCTGATGGACATCGACGACCTGGCGGGCACCCTGGCGACTGTAACGACGGTGCTGCGCCCGGGCGGCTGGTTCGTCGCCTCGATCGTGCACCCGTGCCTTCCCGGCAGTGAGCGAGGCCGGAGCAGCTGGCCGCCGGAAGAAGGCTATGAGCACGAAGGCTGGTGGACCTCGCCGGACCACAATCCCGACGGCGTCCGCATCCGGGTGGGCGCGACCCACCGCAAGCTGTCCACCGTCCTGAACGCCCTGCTTGACGCCGGGCTGGAAGCCGAGCGCTTCGCCGAGCCGCCAGCTCCGGTTCCGACATACCTGCTGTGGCGGTGCCGCCGCCGCTGACCGGCAACCCTGCCAGCCCCGATCACCTACCGGTGCCGCCAGCGCGGCACCCCACGCAGTCGCACCACACCTGCAGCAGACCGGCCGCGGATCGGGCCG
>DATINY010000526.1:0-10653 GCA_035473755.1 Streptosporangiaceae bacterium | reverse complement strand
CGGCCAGGCTAGTCTGCGATCATGAGTCGGGAAGCTTTCCCCGGCGCCGCGGCGGGGGAGGCGGAGGGGCAGCCAGCCGCCAAGAAGACAGCGCCCGCCGCCCGGGGCCGGGCCGGTGCCGGCCGGCCGAAGCGGCCGTCGCTCGGCGGTGGCAGGCCGGCCCAGGACCGTGAGCTGCGCGCACAGGGCCGCCAGACCGTGCGCAGGCTGCTGGAGGCGGGCCTGGCCGAGTTCGACGAGCGCGGGTTCCAGGCCGTGCGGGTGGACGACATCGTCCGCCGGGCACGGACCTCGCACGGCACGTTCTACCTGTACTTCTCGAACAAGGACGACTTCTTCAAGGCCCTGCTGCGGGACGCCCTGCACGACATGGGCGTGATCACTGACGCCTTCCCGGTGGTCACCCGCAACGACGCCGGGCGCACGGCACTGCGCCAGTGGGTCCAGAAGTTCTGCGAGACCTACGCCGCGCATGCCGCGGTGATCAGGATCCTCAGCCAGGCCGACGTGGTCGGCGAGGAGGTCTGGGGCGACGGGCTGCAGCTGCTGTTCCGGCTCGCCGAGGCCATCACCCAGGGGATGACCGCCGCCTCGCCGAAGTGGCATGCTTCGTCCCCGGCCGGGGACGCCGACGAGCGGGCCGGTGGCCGCCGGGCCGCCGGACGGGCGCCCAGCGCGGGCCCGGCGGCAGCTGCAGGCCAGCCAGCCGACACAGGCCAGGCAGTGAGCGCGGGCCAGCCGGCCAACGCGGGCCAGGCCGCGGACGCGGGCCGGCCGCCGGATGAAGCGGCCGATGACGGCCAGGCGGCCGCACCCGCCGGGCATGCGGAACTCACCGCCGTGGCCTGCCTGATGATGCTGGAGCGGGTGAATTACCTGCTCAGTGTGGAGGTGAGGCTGCCCAGGGACGAGATGGTGGACAGGCTCACCGCGATCATCTTCGCGGCCTTCCACTCCCCCTAGTCCCGGCCGGGCCGGCGCCCCCCGCACCGCCCCCGGCAGCGCCCGCACCGCCCCCGGCGGCCCCCGCTGACCGGAGCGCCGCCACCTCCTCCGACGTGCGCAGCGCCGCGACCGCCGCCAGCGCGTCGCGGGCGGCGGGCACGTCGTGCACGCGGAACAGCCGCGCCCCCTCCCAGGCGCAGACCGCCAGCGCGGCCAGCGTGCCCTCGGCCCGCTCCTGGACCGGCAGATCGAGGGTCTCCCCCACGAAATCCTTGTTCGAGACCGCGACCAGCACCGGCCAGCCGGTCGCCACCAGGTCGCCGGTCCGCCTGGTCAGCTCCAGCGACTGCCAGGTGTTCTTGCCAAAGTCATGCGCGGGGTCGATGACGATGCCGTCGGGACGCACGCCCGCCGCGACGGCCCGCTCGGCTTCCGCGGTGACGTAGTCGCGGACCACGGCCACCACGTCGGCGTAGGCGGGCCGGTGCGGCCGGGTCCGCGGCGCGAGGCCGCCCGCGTGCGAGCAGACGAGCCCGAGGCCGTGGGAGGCGGCGACCCGCGCCAGCGCCGGGTCGGCGCCGCCCCACGCGTCGTTGAGCAGGTCCGCGCCGGCCCGGGCGACCGCCTCCCCCACCTCCGCGCGCCAGGTGTCCACGCTGATGACCACGTCCGGATGCTGGGCGCGCACCGCCGCCGCCAGGCCCGCCACCCGGCGGATCTCCTCCGCCGCGCTCACGTACTCCCCCGGGCCGGCCCTCACCCCGCCGAGGTCCAGGATGCCGGCCCCGCCGGCGACCGCGCGGTCCGCCGCCGCCAGCGCGGCGCCGAGTTCGTAGGTGGTGCCGTGATCGAAAAAGGAATCCGGCGTCCGGTTGATCACGGCCATGATGCCAAACGATCCTGGCGGCCACTCCCGGCTGCCCAGCCGCAGGGTCCTGCCCGCGGCAGGAGGCTCGCTGGTCACTGACCGAGGATAGAGCCAGCCGCCCTGGGAGGCGGGGGCGCTGGGAGGGTTGCCGCCGCCTGTGTGCGGAAACGGCGGCCCGGGCCCTGGGCGTACACAAACCGGCCGGGTGGCCTGCCGCGTCGGGCAGAATCGATGAAGTGCGATTCCTTTCCCGTCAGGCCCTGCCCCACGACCTGACCTACAGCGACGTTTTCCTCGTTCCCTGCTTGTCATCGGTGGAGTCCCGGCTGGACGTGAGCCTGTCGACCGGCGACGGGAGCGGCACGACCATCCCGGTGGTGGTCGCGAACATGACCGCGGTGTCGGGCCGCCGGATGGCCGAGACGATCGCCCGCCGCGGCGGCATCGCCATCCTCCCGCAGGACATCCCGATCGACGTGGTCGCCGAGGTGGTGGCCTGGGTCAAGGGCCGCGACCTGGTGCACGACACGGCGATCACCCTCGGCCCCGGCGACACCACCGGCGAGGCGCTCGGCCTGCTCCCCAAGCGCGCGCACGGCGCCGTGGTGGTGGTCGAGGACGGCCGCCCGGTCGGGGTGGTGACCGAGGCGGACTGCCAGGGCGTGGACCGGTTCACCCAGCTCCGCCAGGTCATGTCCGCCGACCCGCTCACGCTGCGGGCCGGCACCGACCCGCAGGAGGCATTCGGCCTGCTGCACGACGGCCGGCACCGGCTGGCCCCGGTGGTGGACGGGGCCGGCCAGCTGGTGGGCATCATGACCCGGACCGGCGCGCTGCGGGCGACGCTCTACCAGCCGGCCACCGACACCGACGGGCGGCTGCGGGTCGGCGCCGCGGTCGGCATCAACGGCGACGTCGCCGGCAAGGCCAAGCAGCTGATCGCCGCCGGGATCGACATCCTGGTGGTGGACACCGCGCACGGCCATCAGGACAAGATGATCAGCGCGCTCCGGGCGGTGCGCGACACCGGGCCGCCGGTGCCGGTGGCGGCGGGCAACGTGGTGACCGCCGAGGGCGTGCGTGACCTGGTCGGGGCCGGCGCCGACATCGTGAAGGTGGGCGTCGGGCCCGGCGCGATGTGCACCACCCGGATGATGACCGGGGTCGGGCGGCCACAGTTCAGCGCGGTGCTCGAATGCGCGGCCGAGGCGCGGCGGCTGGGTGCGCACGTGTGGGCGGACGGCGGCGTGCGGCACCCGAGGGACGTCGCGCTGGCGCTGGCCGCGGGGGCCGCCAACGTCATGATCGGGTCGTGGTTCGCCGGCACCTACGAGTCGCCCGGCGACGCCTTCCGCGACGCCGACGGCCGACTCTACAAGGAGAGCTTCGGCATGGCCTCGGCCCGGGCGGTCAGGCTCCGGTCGGTGGCCGACTCGCCGTTCGACCGTGCCCGCAAGGAGCTGTTCGAGGAGGGCATCTCGACCGCCCGCATGTACCTCGACCCCGTGCGCCCCGGGGTGGAGGACCTGGTCGACCAGATCACCGCCGGCCTGCGCAGCGCCTGCACCTACGCCGGCGCCGGCACGCTGGCCGAGTTCCATGAGCGGGCGCTGGTCGGGGTGCAGAGCGCGGCCGGCTACAGCGAGGGCATGCCGATCCCGACCAGCTGGTAAGGCGCCGTCACCGGGCCGGGCCGGCCGCGGGGCCGGGCTCGACGCAGAACTCGTTGCCCTCCGGGTCCCGCATCACCGTGTGGCTCGGGTGGCGTTGCTCCACGACGGCCCCGAGCCGCTCCAGCCGGGCCACCTCGTCCTCGGCGGCGCCGGGGGCACGCAGGTCGAAGTGCATCCGGTTCTTGGCCATCTTGGGCTCGGGAGCCCGGTTGAACCAGATGTTCGGCCCGCCCCAGCCCGCCGCCTCCACGAACGCCTTGTCGGCGGTGGAGTCCTCATCCACGTCCGATCCCAGCGCCGCCGCCCAGAAGGCGGCCAGCGCCAGCGCGTCCGTGGCGTCGAACGAGACGGTCTTGATGACACTCGCCATGAGCTGCTCCTCTGCCGGGCGGCCGGGCCGGGCGGTGGCGGCGCTGGCCGCCGCGGCCCGGGTCCATGCGGCTATCCTGCCCCGGGCAGCTGGCCCCGGCGATGAGAGGGAGTGCACCGGCCGATGGATGCGACCGTGCTGTTGGTGATGGACGTCCAGCGGGGAATCGTCGAACGCTTCGCCGACGATCCCGGCTACCTGGAACGGCTGGCCGGCGCGATCACCGCCGCCCGCGCCGCGGGCGTCCCGGTGGTGTACGTGGTCATCGGCTTCCGCCCCGGCCACCCCGAGATCAGCGCCCGGAACCGGACCTTCTCGGCGCTCGCGGCGGCGGGCGGGTACACCGAGGGCGACCCGGCGGCCGGGATCCACCCCGCCGTGGCGCCCGGCCCGGGGGATCTGGTGGTGACCAAGCGCCGGGTGTCCGCGTTCACCGGCAGCGACCTCGATGTGGTGCTGCGCGGCCTGGGCGCGGGCACGCTCGTCCTGACCGGCATCGCCACCAGCGGCGTGGTGCTGTCCACCCTCCGGCAGGCCGCCGATCTCGACTACGGGCTGATCGTCTTGGCCGACGCCTGCCTCGACGCCGATCCCGAGGTGCACCGGGTCCTGACCGAGAAGGTGTTCCCGCGGCAGGCGGAGGTGTCCACCGTGGCCCGGTGGGCGGGGCAGCAGGCCTCGCCGTGATGCCCGCGGGCCAGGAGGCCGCTGGATAATGGCGTCCGCTCTGCTTTCTGGCGCGCCGCCGGCACGACGCGGAGCGGGCCGTCCGCGCCCGGATGCCAGCACCACGCAGCCAGCCGGGACACGGGGCCACGAGCCAGGCGGCCATCATCCGGCGGTCCCCTAACGGGCGCTGGCCGCCAGCGCGTGGCAGGCCTGGCCGAAGGCCGCGGCCGAGCCGTTGCGCAGGGTGCCACTCGCGGTGCCGGCGTGCGCCGCGGACATCGATTTCCTGACCGTCCCGGCGGGGGTGAAAGCCTCGGTGAAGGAGCCGTCGGTGCTGGCGACCGGCAGCACCGGCCCGTGCCAAGTGCCGTGGAAGGCCACCATCGAGCCGGGCGGCAGCGGGGCCAGCGAGCCGCCGGACAGGTTGATGTCGGTGGCCGACCCGTCGGTGGTCAGCCAGCCGTGCATCTTGCCGGCCAGGCTGAATGAGTACACCCGCCCGCTCTGGGTGCACAGCTTCGCGCTGCCGCGCAGGGTGTTGCAGCCGCCGTGGAGGAAACACCCGGGGCGGCCGCCGTGGGCGAAGACGCCGCCCTGCAGATGGGTGAACAGCAGGTAGCGGCCGCCGTCGCTGGCCTGCACCGGGCCGTAGCCGTCCCACTGCCCGAGCGGGGTGAACCGGCTGCCGATGTGGAACGCCCACGGCGCGGGCACGAACTCGGCCAGGAACGCCGCGACGAACGCGATCAGCACGATCCGCAGCACGATGTGCTGGCCCGCGCGGGCGGGCTCCGCCGGCGGCGGCGCGCTGCCGCGTGAGGTGCTCTGGAACGTGCGGCGCTTCACTACGCGCTGCCGATGGTCAGCATCACCTTGCCGCGCGGGCTCGCCTCGCCGCGCAGGGTGTCCAGCGCCGCCTTCCACTCCGTGAGCGGGAACCGGTGGGTGACCAGGAAGCCCAGGTCGAGCAGGCCCGCGTTGAGCAGCGTGACCACCTCCCGCCAGGCGGCCGAGGTGTAGGAGAAGCTGCCGCGGATGATCAGGTCGTTGTTGACGACGTCGTCGACGGGCACCGCCGCGGTCGCACCGTGCGGCGGCAGACCGATCAGCACCACGGTGCCGCCCCGGCGCGGCGCGGCGAGTGCGGACAGGACCGCGTCGGTGCTGCCCGCCGCCTCGACGACCAGGTCGTACCCGGTGCCGGCGGCCCGGCTGCCGGTCTCGAACCTGGCCGCGCCGGCCTCTGCGGCGAGCGCCGCCTGGCCTTCCCGGCGGCCCAGCACGACGATTTCCGCCGGTGACCAGAGCCGCAGCAGCCGCACCGCCAGCAGCGCCACCGTGCCGTCCCCGACCACCAGCGCCCGCCAGCCCGGCGCGATCCCGGCGCCCGCCAGCGCGCGGTACACGACCGAGGCCGGCTCGGCCAGGGCCGCGTCCTCGGCACCGACGCCGGGCGCCAGCTGGTGCACCAGCGACCGCTGGACGGTGAGGAAGCCGGCGGCGGCGCCATCCCGGGTGAACCCCAGCTCGTCGTAGGTCAGGCACAGGTTCGTCTGGCCCGCCCGGCAGGGCCGGCAGTGCCCGCACGGCACGATGCCCTCGCCGACCACCAGGGAGCCCGGTGCTGGGCCCCCTTCCGCCGATGCCTCCCCGTTCGCCACCGTCCCCGACCATTCGTGCCCCAGCACCAGCGGGTAATGGGTATAGGCGGGATCGATGCTGCCGTCCACGATCTCCAGGTCGGTGCCGCACAGGCCGACCACCACGGGCCTGATCAGGACCTCGCCGGGCCGGGGGGTGGGGATGGCGCGCTCCTCCAGCACGACCTCGCCGGGCCGGCGCACGACCAGCGCCGGGGCGCGTCCCGCGCTCATGATCAGGGCCGGCTCACGTGGCCGCCGCCCGCTCCGCCTCCGCTCGTTCCGCCAGGCCGAGATCGACGTAGGGGCTGCCGCCCAGGATGCCGGACACGTCATCGGCGTAGCGGCGCACGATCCGCCCGAGCTCGTCGATGCGCCAGGCGGGCAGGTCGCCCTTGATGCCGGTCACGCTGACCGCTCCGGCGCAGGACCCGTCGTGGGCGAAGAACGCCGCGCCCACGCAGAAGACCCCCTCCGCGTCCTCCTCGTCGTCGACGGCGAAGCCGAGCCGCCTCACCGCGGCCAGGTTGTCCAGCAGCGTGTCGATGTCGGTGATGGTGTGCGCGGTGCGGGGGGCCAGCCCGGTCTCGGCGCACATGCGCCGGGCCTCGTCGGTGTCCATGGCCGCGAGGATGGCCTTGCCCGCCGCGGCCGCGTAGGGCAGCTCACGCTGACCGAGCGGGGTGTGGAACCGGACGCTGCCCGGGCCGTCCACCCGGTCGACGAAGACCGGGTAGCCGCCATCGCTGATGGCCACCCGCGCGGTCAGCTTGGTCTCCCGGGACAGGTCCTCGATCAGCGGGCGGCACAGGTCGCCGAGCGGGAGCTGCCGGCCGACGATGTCACCCAGCCTGATCAGTCCCGTGCCGAGCGTGTAGCCGGGCCCGGGGTGCGCATCGCGCAGATAGCCGAATCCGACCAGGGTCCTGGCCAGCGCCAGGGTGCTGCTCTTGGAGGTCCCCAGCGTCCGGGCCAGCTCGCTGAGCGAGAGCCCGCCCGGCGGGCCGCCCGCGACGATCTCGACCAGCCGCAGCGCCCTGGCCACGCTCTGCACCGTGTACCGGCCCGCGACCTGGCGGTCTTCCTCCGTCACTTCTCAGCTACCTTCCGCTCATCGTTCGTCTAGGCCGAACGCGTCCCCGGAAGACCATTGACATGCCATAGCAAGGGTGCTTCCATATCCCAAGATATGCTATAGCACAAAACAGAGTTCGGAAGAGCAGAACGCCATTTGCAAAGTACTCTTCGCGCGAATGCCGCCCGGGAGCGCCTGCACCGCTGGCTGGCGGCGCCCGGAGCCCCGGCCGGGCTCGTGCTGACCCGCCCGGCCTCGGTGGCGTGGGCCACCGGTGGGGTCGCCCCGCCGGTCGACCGGAGCGCGGACACCGACCTGGTCTGGGCCGTGATCACTCCCGCCGGGGCCGGCCTGATCACCACCGAGGTGGAGGCCGGCCGGATAGCCGAGGAGTACCAGCCTGCCCGGCATGGCTTCACCGAACTGGCCACGGTCCCCTGGTACCGGCCGGAGGAGTTCGTCCGCGCCGCCGAGGACCTCGCCGGTGCCCCGGCCGCCCGGCTGGCCGGGGACGGTCACCCGGCCTTCGCCGGCGACGCCTCGGATGACCTGATCGAGGCGCGCCTGGCGCTGTCCGGCCCGGAACAGGAGGAGCTGCGCGACCTCGGCGGCGACGCCGCCGCGGCGCTCGAGGACGCGCTCCTGTCCTGGTCCCCCGGCGAGCGCGACCTGGATGTCCAGGCGCGGGTGGCGGCCTCACTCGAAGGATGCGGCGCGGACGCGCCGGTCCTGATCGTCGGTGGCGACGACCGGGTGCGCCGCTACCGTCACCCGATGGCGGTCGGCGCGCCAGCGCGCGAACTGGTCATGGCGGTGGTGGTGGCCCGCCGGGCCGGCCTGCACGCCGCCGCCACCCGGTTCGCCTGCGCGGGCCCGCCGCCGCCGGACCTGCGCGCGCTGCGGGCCCGGGTGGGCCGGATCGAGCGCGACGTGCTGGCGGCGAGCCGGCCGGCGGCGAGCTACGGGCAGGCGCTGTGCGCGCTCGACGCGGGCTATGCCCGGGAGGGCGCCGCGGGCGGCTGGGCGGGCCACTACCAGGGCGGCCCGATCGGCTTCGCCCAGCGCGAGTTCGAGATCGCCCCGTGCCAAGATGATTCCCGCTGGTACTCCACCCGCATCGAGGCCGGCCACGCGGTCGCCTGGAATCCCAGCCTGCCGGGCGGCGCGAAGGCGGAGGACACCTACCTGGTGCATCCGGGCGGGATGGAACGCGTCACCACCGGCCGGGCGGCCCCGGGGGGCCCGGCCTGGCCGGTGGAGGACGGCGACGACGTGGCGCCGCCACGTCCGGCCATGCTCGAGGTATAGGAGGTATGGCGAGAATGAGGCCTTTGGCCGGTCTCAGGCCCGGAACGCCGCAGGCGCCGGGCCGAACGCGGCGATGGTGTGCTGGTCCGGGTGGTCGTCCCCCGGGCCTCCCGGGACCTGCCTCCCGGAGTTCCGTGCTGGCCGGCGCGCCTCCGGCGCGACCTACCGCGAGGGAGGCAACGAGATGAGTGCTGTGGTGAGCCCCGATGGGGCCGGGGCGGAGGTTCGCGCGGTGAACGGCGCCGATGTCCTGGCGCGCCGGGGCATCTCCCCCGGGCCCGCCCCCACCGCCAGCGAGCGCAGGTTCCCCGACGGGGCCCACTACCGGATCGAGATCCCCAGCGTCGAGGGGCCGGCCGTGCTGCGGGCGGTCGTGGCGCAGGCCTCGGCCGAGGGCATCACCGTGAACCGGGTGTCGCAGGGCAGCGGCGCGATGCTGCTGTCCGCGGATGAGCTGGCCGAGATGGCCCGGATCGGGGCGGACAGCGGCATTGAGGTGTCGCTGTTCATCGGGCCCCGCGAGGAATGGGATGTGGGTGCGCTGGCCCAGTCCGGCGAGGGCCCGTCCCGGGCCGGGCTCATCCGGGGGGTGCGGCAGCTGCGGTACGCCATCGACGACGTGCTGCGCGGGGTGGACCACGGGATCCGGGGCTTCCTGGTCGCCGACGCCGGCCTGCTGGAGCTGCTGGCCGACATGCAGGCGGACGGGCAGGTCCCGGCGTCGGTGGTGTGGAAGGTCTCCGCCATGCTCGCGCCGGCCAACCCGCTGACGGTCACCCAGCTGGAACGGCTGGGCGCCTCGACCATCAACGTGCCCGCCGACGTGACCCTGGGGCAGCTCGCGGAGATGCGGTCGGCCACCACCTTGCCGATCGACCTGTACGTGGAGGCCCCCAGCGCCATGGGCGGGGTGGTCCGCGGGCAGGAAGCGGCCGACCTGGTGACCGTGGCGTCGCCCATGTACGTCAAGTTCGGGCTGCGGAACTCGCGGCCGCTCTACCCCAGCGGCCTGCACCTGGCGGACGAGGCGGCCGCGATCGGCCGCGAGAAGGTCCACCGCGCCCGGGTGGCCCTGGAGTGGATGGACCGCAGCGGGCTGGGCCTGGTGCAGTCGCAGCCCGGCGCGCCGGGCCTGGGCGTCCCGGAGCCATAGATATGACGAAACGAGGAAACGGGGCCGGCGCCGTCAGCGGCACGCCGGCTCCGCCGCGCGGTCAGGGCCGGCTGCGCAGCGACGCCTGGTTCACCGGCGACGACGAGGTGGCGATGCAGCACCGGGTCGCCTTCGCCACGGCCGGCCTGGAGGTGAGCCGGCAGGGCGGCCGGCCGGTGATCGGGATCGCGAACTCGGCCAGCGAGCTGAACCCGTGCAACCTGCCGCTGCGCGAGCTGGCCGGGGCGGTGCGGCGCGGCGTCCTCGAGGCGGGCGGGATCCCGGCCGAGTTCGGGTCGATCTCGCTCGGCGAGGACCTGATGAAGCCGACCTCCATGCTGTACCGCAACCTGCTCGCGATCGAGATCGAGGAGATGATCCGGGCCAACCCGCTGGACGGGATCGTCATCCTCGCCAACTGCGACAAGACGGTGCCGGGCGCGATCATGGGCGCCGCCAGCGCGGACATCCCCACCGTGGTGGTCACCGGCGGCGCACGCCCGCCCGCCGTCTTCCGGGGTGAGCGGATCGGGACCGCCACCGCGCTGTGGCGGCTCTGGGACGAGCGCCGTACCGGGCGGCTCGGCGACGACGGCTGGCGGGCGCTGGAGGCGTGCCTGAACTGCGGCACCGGGGCCTGCAACACGATGGGCACCGCCTCCACGATGGCGCTGCTGACGGAGACGCTGGGGCTGATGATCCCGGGGTCGAGCACGATCCCGGCCGGCGACCCGCGGGCACCGGCCGCCGCGGCGCAGGCCGGACGGCGCGCGGTCGCCGCGGTCACCGGCGGGCTGGTGCCCTCGGCGCTGCTGTCCCCGGCCGCCTTCGGCAACGCCATCCGGGTGCTGCACGCGGTCGGCGGCTCGACCAACGCGGTCATCCACCTGGCGGCCATCGCGGGCCGGGTCGGCGTCGGCCTGCCGCTGGACGAGCTGGCCCGGCTCGGCGC
>DATINY010000525.1:0-2080 GCA_035473755.1 Streptosporangiaceae bacterium | reverse complement strand
CCGGTGCGCGAGACGCACACCATGCGGTCGTAACGCCTGGCGGCCGGGATCTCCGAGGCCGGGAAGGCGTCCGTCTCGCCCTGGCCCGTGGCCTCGCGCAAGGCCGCGTAGCAGCGGGCGACGTTGAGCGAGGAGCCGCAGCCGATCGCCGCGACCCGCGCGCCGGGCGCGGGCAGCGCCGCCCCGGCCGCAGCCGCCAGCTCGATCGCCTTGGCCCAGCATTCCGGCTGGCTGACGATCTCGTCCATCAGGTGGCTCATCGCACGCTCCTACGATCACAGGCTTTGCAGCTTTATGCATGATTTATGGCTCTATCAATCAGTATAAATAATCTGGACTGAACGATGAAGGAGCGGGCTCACGGCCTGAGGGTAGCTGGTGTTTCGCATTTTTGGGGTTGGTGGGTTGGCTGTGACACGCCGGGCGTGTGCGTGGTGCGTGATCTGAGGGCGTAATGACGGAAGCATCGGCGGTGCCTATATCGCCTCGGGTGAGGAGATCCGCCGATGCTTCCGGATGTGACCCTACCGGCTTCGCTGGCCGGGCTGCTGGTGCTGCTGCGTCCGTGTTTTACCGGGCCGTCGTTCCGCACGTTCGCCGGGCTGGCGGCGGGGTTGTGCGGGCAGGTGCGGCGCCGGACGGTGTGCGGGATGCTGCTGGGCGCGGGGCTGTCCGGGTGCTGGCCGCATGACCGCGGGCACTACTTTTTCGCCCGGGCCCGCTGGGAGATCGATGAGCTGGGCCTGGCGGTGGCGCGGCTGGTGGTGGCGCTGCTGGTGCCGCCGGGTGGGCCGGTCACGGTGGCGGTGGATGATTCGGTGTTCCGCCGGCGCGGGCGGCGGGTGTACGGGGCGGCGTGGCAGCATGACGGGTCGTCCCCGGCGCGGGACCGGGTCAGCTTCGGGACCTGCTTCGTGACCGCCGGGATCGTGGTGGCGCTGCCGTGGTGCTCCCGGCCGGTGTGCCTGCCGGTGCTGGCCCGGCTGCACGTGCCGGGTAAGGGCCCGGCGCGCAAGCCCCGCAAGCGGGACCCGGCGCCGGCCAGCAAGGTCAGCTGCGCGGCCGCGCTGGTCACGCTGCTGGCCGCCGCGTTCCCCGGCCGGGTGGTGCACGTGGTGGCGGACGCGGCCTATCACGGCCCGGCGCTGCGGCACCTGCCCGCGGCGGTGACCTGGACCACCCGGCTGCCCAAGAACGCGGTGCTGTACGCGCCCGCGCCGCCGCCGGTGCGCAAGCCCGGCCGGCCGCCGCGCAAGGGACCCCGGCTGGGCACCCCCGCCGAGCTGGCCGCCGCCGCATCCTGGGCGGCGGCCACCATCGGGATCTACGGCCGGGACCAGGCCACCGACCTGGCCGAGATCACCTGCCTGTGGTACGGCTGCCTGGACACCACGGCCGTGCGGGTGATCCTGGCCCGCGACACCACCACCATCTTGGCCCTGGTCAGCACCGACCTGGCCGCCCCCGCCGCCGCGCTGATCCAGCGGTACGCGGCGCGGTGGAGCATCGAGCAGGCCTTCGCCGACGCCCGCACCGTCCTGGGCGCCGGCGAAGCCCGCAACCGGACCCGCCGCGCCGTCGAGCGCACCGTCCCGTTCGCCCTGCTCATCCACACCCTCGTGGTCGTGTGGTACGCCCGGCACGGCCACGACCGGTCCGACATCGACCAGCGCCGCGCCGCCCAGCCCTGGTACCGGTCCAAGACCGAGCCCGCCTTCGAAGACATGCTGATCAAGCTCCGCCGGACCATGATCACCGCCCGCATTTCCGGCGGTTCCGCCGCCCAGCCCACACCCCAGCAAACCCAGGCCGTCCTGGCAGCCTGGCACGCCGCCGCCGCATAACTGCGAAACACCAGTTACCTTGGCCATGACCCAGATCCGCGCGGCACGGGCGTAACGCGGCTCACTTGAGCAGGTTCTGCACCTCGCGGAACTTCGGGTGCTGGGCGTCACGCAGCCACTCGAACAGCACCATCTCCGAGGTCACGATCTCCACGCCGTGCACTCGGGCCCGGGCGACCGATCTGCAAACGCCTCGGGATGCCCTTTCGCGAGGAGCAATTCTGATGCGCCTCCTG
>DATINY010000524.1:0-5481 GCA_035473755.1 Streptosporangiaceae bacterium | reverse complement strand
CATGGTGACGCGGACGGCGGGGCCCGGATTCTCGCCCGGCGCCAGAGTGCATGCGTGCGGGTGGAAGGCATGAGCCGGGTCGGCTTATGCCTGGCCAGCTTCCTCACGGCCTCGGGCATCGGAATGGTGATCAGCGCCGGGCGCACGCCCGGCGCCGGGGCGGGCCGCGGCGCCCCCCCGCTGGACGGCCATCCCGCGCCCGGCCACGTTCCCCCGCCGGCCCGCCCTCCCGCGCTCACCGGCGGACCCCCGCCGGCCGTTCTTTCCCCGCCCGCGGGAATGGCCGGGCCGGCCCCCGCCAGCCGTCATCCCGATCTCGTGATCCTCGCCGACATCTACCGCCGCGAGCTGCCCGAGATCCTCCGGCGTGGGGGCGTCCCGCACCTGGCGGCAGCGGCCAGCGAAGCGATCGGCGTGGTCGGCCCGCTGGTGCTGCCGGGGCGGACGGCGTGCCTGCGATGCCTCGACCTGACCCGGGCCGAGCGCGATCCCGCCTGGCCGCTCATCCTGGCTCAGCTCACCGGCGGCGGCGCGGATCCGCCCGCCTGCGACACGGTGCTGGCGGCAGCGGTGGCCAGCCAGGCCGCCGCGCAAGCCCTGGCCTTCGTCGACCGGCCCGCAGCGGCCAGCGCTGTGACCAACGGCACGCTGGAACTCGTCCTGCCTGATTGGCAGTGGCGGCGGCGGACCTGGGGACAGCATGATCGCTGTGGCTGTGGCAGGCGGGGTACTTTGTGACCGACAATATGGGTGTGAACGATCTCCCCCGCCGAGCGATCACGCGCACGGCAAAGCTGGCGACCCTCCCAGTTGGACTGGCCGGCCGGACCGCACTGGGCCTGGGCAAGCGGCTGGGTGGCCGGCCCGCCGAGCTTGTTGCCGCCGAGATCCAGCACCGCACGGCCGACCAGATCTTCCGCGTGCTCGGCGAGCTCAAGGGCGGCGCGATGAAGTTCGGGCAGGCCCTGTCGATCTTCGAGGCCGCCCTCCCGCCGGAGATCGCCGGCCCCTACCGGGCGACCCTGACCAAGCTGCAGGAGTCGGCCCCGCCGCTGCCCACCGGCACGGTGCACCGTGTCCTCGCCGAAGATCTCGGCCCCGACTGGCGCGAGACGTTCGCCGAGTTCAACGACAAGCCAGCCGCCGCGGCCTCGATCGGGCAGGTGCACCGCGCCCGCTGGCGGGACGGCCGCGAGGTAGCGGTAAAGATCCAGTATCCGGGCGCCGGGCGCGCGCTGATCAGCGACTTCAACCAGCTCAGCCGCGTGGCGCGGCTGTTCTCTGTGCTCATGCCCGGGCTCGAGGTGAAGCCGCTGCTCGACGAGCTGCGCGCCAGGGTCGCAGAAGAACTCGACTACCAGCTCGAAGCCGAGTCCCAGCACGCGTTCGCGGTCGCCTACGCCAATGACCCGGACATCTTCGTGCCCGATGTGGTCGCCGGCACCAGCCATGTCCTGATCACCGAATGGATGGACGGCACTCCGCTCTCCAAGATCATCAGTGACGGCTCGCAGGAAGAGCGCGACCACGCCGGGCTCCTGCTGGCCCGCTTCCTGTTCTCCGGTCCGGCCCGGGCGGGGCTGCTTCACGCCGACCCCCATCCCGGCAACTTCCGGCTGCTGGCCGACGGGCGGCTGGGGGTGCTGGACTTCGGCGCCGTGGACCGGCTCCCGGACGGGTTTCCCTCGTTCATCGGCCGGCTGCTGCGGATCGTGCACGACGGCACCGACCTGGGGCCCGCCGAGCGGGAGCTGCGCGAGCAGGGGTTCATCAGGGAAGGCATCGAGTTCGACCCGGAGGCGCTGCGCGCGTTCCTGGCGCCGCTGGCCGAGCCGTCCCGGGTGGAGAGGTTCAAGTTCAGCCGGGAGTGGCTGCGCGGCGAGGCCACCCGGGTGACCGATCCGCGGGCCTCCAACATGACCCGGCGGCTCAACCTGCCCCCCTCGTACGTCCTCATCCACCGGGTGTCCACTGCGGGCATAGGGGTGCTGTGCCAGCTCGGATGCGAAGGCCCGTACCGGGCGGAAATGATCAGATGGATACCCGGATACTCAGACGCCGACCTGCCCGGTGACAGGGCCGCCGGCGACGAAGTCACCGCCGGAGAACTCATCACAGACGAGCCCAGGGCCGGGGAGCTCACCACGGCCGGGGAGATCACCACGGCCAAGCTCGCCGCCAGCGGGCTCACCGTCAATGGACTTAGCCCCCATGGGCTCCCCGGCAACGGACTCAGCCCCCATGGGCTTCCCGCGAACGGGCTTCCCGCGAACGGGCTCCCTGCCAACGGGCTCCCTGCCAACGAGCTCACCGCCGGGGAACTCACCGCCCAAGAGCCCACCGCCGAAGGGTCCGCCGCCGAAGAGTCGGCCGCCGACGCGGCAGCCGGGCCGGGCGAGCCCGACCCGGTGGGCCCGGCCCGGTAAGACCGCAGGCAAGTGGCCCTGGTCCGCCCATTGCTGGCGTATGGACCAGGGCCACTGCCGTGCGTCATACCCAGGAGCCTTCGAGCTCCCTTCTCACTTGCCGGGCACGGCGCTGGGCTCGGGAAAGGCGCTTCCGTGCGCGTTCCACCCGCCGGGACGCCTGCGAGAGCGCCCGATGGCGGCGCGCGTTGTGCAGGTTCTCTGCCATCTCCAGCAGAGCCTCCTGCCGCGCCTTCGCAAGCTGGATGTTGTTGTACACGTTGGTTCACCGCCCTTCATGTGTTCCGCTGGCCGGAAGGCTGGGCCTAGGCCGCGACATCGGTCTTGGGTGGGCGTCCCCGTGGCCTCTTGCGTGGCACCACGATGCCGCGCAGGAAGAGTTCGCCGCCCCATACGCCCCAGGGCTCCTGCCGCTCCAGGGCTCCCGTGAGGCAGGCAATCCGCACTGGGCACTCCTGGCACTTGGCCTTGGCCGTCTCGACGTCCTGCGGGGACTCTGCGAAGAACAGGTCAGGTTCCTCGGTGCACGGCAGCACGGACCTGGTGCGCGTCACCGGCACGATGACCCTGGCTGGACCCCTTACTCCTGGTACGGACTCCGTTTCCAGCCCCGTCGTGCCCGATGCAACGGCGGTGGTGGCGGGCCAGTACATGTCGATCCCCTCTCGTCCCTCTCGTCCTTGTGGCTCTTCTTGGCGGAGGTCGCGCGGGCCCCGGAAATACTTGAGGCCGCGGACCCGGTTCGGGTCCGCGGCCTTCTGGGGATCGAGGCCGGTCTTCCTAGACCGGATCCCAAGCCGGATGCGAACCCGAGTGGTCGCCGCCATTGGCGGCGATACGGGCCATCTCCTGGTACGTCGTGCTGTTGTGGACCTGCTGTGTGGAGATCTTCATCTGGTCGAGCCGCTTCGGCCGCGGCCGCGCGAAGACACCACTGGCGCTGGCGGGCACGGGGGTGCCGACGGGCAGACCGGTACCCGGCAAGATCGCAGCAGGCGACCCGGCACACCGCTGATCGGCAGCCTGGGCAAGAAGCACGCTGTTACTCAATGTGGGCACCTCCTCCCGCAAGGCGTCGTTTGGCCCACCTATGGACATGTCAGCAGCCTAGGGAGGCCACCCCCCGGGGGGCAACTGATTTTCCGGGGGATCTTCGGCCGGTTACGGGCCGCCGCGGGGTGCGGACGCACCTGGCCGCACAAGACGGCCGCCGGCCCGTACCGCGGCCCGCCTGCCGCGCCAGGCAGGCGGGACGGATTCCCGGCGGCTACCACGGCCGGCCTGCCGCGCCAGACGGGCGGGACGGATCCGGCGGCGGGCGCATCCGGCCGGTCACCGGCCGGCCAGGCCGGCGTCACCGTTGCGCCACCGGTTTGTCACTGGCGCCTGTGTCCCCGGTGCCGGGCGCCATTACGGCAGGGTCCGGATGAGGCCCTCCTGCACGACCGACACCACCAGGTCGCCTTCGGCGGTGAACACCTCACCGCGGGCCAGCCCGCGAGCACCGACCGCCACCGGGGAATCCTGGGCGTACAGCAGCCACCGGTCGGCCCGGAACGGGCGGTGGAACCACATCGCGTGATCGAGGCTCGCCCCGCTCGTGTGGCCGTCCGCCCAGGACAGGCCGTGCCGCAGCAGGACGGTGTCGAGCAGCGTCATGTCCGAGGCATAGGTCATCAGGCAGACGTGCAGCAGCGGGTCGTCCGGCAGCTCGCCATCGGCCCGCAGCCAGACCAGGTTGCGGTCGGTGCGCAGGGATGGGTCGAACTGCGCCTCATACGTCAGCGGCCCGACGAAGCGAAGGTCGATCGGGTTGTTGGTGAAGAGCTCACGCATGGGCGCCCCGGCCAGCTTGTCCAGCCGCTCGGCGGTGGGCAGCACCGATTCCGGCGGCGGCACCCGCGGCATCGCCGCGGCGTGCACCGGGCCAGGCTCGTCGTGGTGGAAGGACGCGGACAGCGTGAAGATCGTTTTGCCGTGCTGGATCGCCGATACCCGCCGGGTGGTGAAGGACTTCCCGTCCCGCACCCGGTCGACGATGTACACGAGCGGCACCGCCGGGTCTCCGGGCCGGATGAAATAGGCGTGCAGGGAATGGACGGGCCGGTCGGCTGGCACGGTCCGGCCCGCCGCCACCAGCGCCTGGCCCGCCACCTGCCCGCCGAACACCCGCTGCCGCCGGTCGCTCGGGCTGCGGCCACGGAAGATGTTGAGCTCGATCTGCTCGAGGTTGAGCAGGTCCACCAGCCGGTCCAGGGTCTCGCTCACAGCCCGCCTTCAGCCTTCCTCATGGGCCCGCATCGGCCGCGCCAGCGGGCGCCCCGTCGCGCAACGCCGGCACCGGGGAACCGTACCGCCCGGGGCGGCCGACTCCTTCGGCCGGGACGCCGGCATCGCCGGGCGTGTCGCCGCGGGACCGCGCTCTCCGGTCCCCCGCGCCGCCAGCCGGCCGCCGGGGGCGCAGGCCGTCCAGGAACCGCGACGGCACCCGGGACGGCCGGCCGCCCGGCGAGCGGGCCAGCGCCCACGACAGGTACAGCCGTTCCCGGCACCTGGTCACGCCCACGTAGAGCAGGCGCCGTTCCTCGGCGACCGCCTCGCCGGTCTGGGCGTGAACGATGGGCAGGTTCCCCTCGGCGAGCCCGGGCAGGAACACCACATCCCACTCCAGCCCCTTGGCCGCGTGCAGCGAGGCCACGGTCACCCCGTCGGGGGCCGGTGGGTGCTCGATCGCGGCCCGGTGGGCGAGCTGGCCGGCGATCTCGGCCAGTCCCGCGCCGGGCGTGGCCGCGCAGAAATCCTCGGCCAGCTGGGCCAGTGCCGCCAGGGACTCCCAGCGCTCCCGGGCCGGGCCCCGGCCCGGTGGCGGTTTCCTGGTCAGGCCGATCCCGGACAGCACGTGCCAGACCTCGGCCGCGGCGGGCGCGGAGGCCTCCACCTCGGCCTGAGCGGGGGGCCCGGCCCGGGCGGACGCCGCGGCGGCCCGCAGCATCCCCATCGCCTGGCGCACCTCGGGCCGCTCGAAGAACCGTTCCGTCCCCCGCACCTGGAAGGG
>DATINY010000523.1:0-12759 GCA_035473755.1 Streptosporangiaceae bacterium | reverse complement strand
GCCTATGAGATCGGCGTGGCCAACCAGGGCATCCAGATCCTCTACGAGGTACTGAACGGATGCGACGGGGTGCTCGCCGAGCGCACCTACAGCGTCTGGCCCGACATGGAAGACCTGCTGCGTACCCACGGCATCGGGCAGTTCACGGTGGATGGGCACCGGCCGGTGCGGGCCTTCGACGTGCTCGGCGTGAGCTTCGCGACCGAACTCGGCTACACCAACCTGCTCACCGCGCTCGACCTGGCCAACATCCCGCTCTCGGCGGCGCGGCGCGGCGAGGAGGATCCGCTGGTGATCGCGGGCGGCCACGCCGCCTTCAACCCCGAGCCAGTTGCCGAATTCCTGGATGGGGCGGTGCTCGGCGACGGCGAGCAGGCGGTCCTGGCCATCACCGAGCGCATCAGGGACTGGAAGCGGGCCGGGCGCCCGGGCGGCCGGGATGGCCTGCTGGCGGCGCTGGCCGCGGGTGCCGGGGTGTATGTGCCGCGCTTCTACGACGTGGACTATCTGCCCGACGGACGGATCAGGCGGGTCGCCCCGAACCGCCCGGCGGCGCCCTTTTCCGTCGCCAAGCACACCGTGATGGACCTCGACGAGTGGCAGTACCCACGGCGGCCGATCGTGCCGGTGGCCGAGTCGGTGCACGAGCGGTACAGCGTGGAGATCTTCCGCGGCTGCACCCGGGGCTGCCGGTTCTGCCAGGCGGGGATGATCACCCGGCCGGTCCGGGAGCGGAGCATCACCGCGATCGGCGACATGGTCGAGCGCGGGCTCGCCGCCAGCGGGTTCGACGAGGTCGGCCTGCTGTCGCTGTCCAGCGCCGACCACAGCGAGATCAACGAGATCGCCACCGGCCTGGCCGACCGATACACCGGCACCAGCACCGGGCTCTCCCTGCCGTCCACCCGGGTGGACGCCTTCAACGTCACCCTGGCCAACGAGCTGAGCCGGAACGGCCGCCGCTCCGGGCTCACCTTCGCTCCCGAGGGCGGCTCGGAGCGGATGCGCAAGGTGATCAACAAGATGGTCACCGAGGAGGACCTGATCCGCACCGTCACCACCGCCTACGGCAGCGGGTGGCGCCAGGTGAAGCTGTACTTCATGTGCGGCCTGCCCACCGAGACCGACGAGGATGTGCTGGCCATCGCGGATCTCGCCAAGAAGGTGATCAAGGCGGGCCGGGAGGCGGCCGGCCGCCGGGACATCCGCTGCACGGTGTCGATCGGCGGCTTTGTGCCCAAGCCCCACACGCCCTTCCAGTGGGCCGCCCAGTGTGACCACGAGACGGTGGATGCCCGGCTGCGGGCACTCGGGGGCGCGCTGCGCTCCGACCCCCGATATGGCAAGGCGGTCGGCTTCCGGTACCACGACGGCAAGCCGTCGATCATCGAGGGCCTGCTGTCGCGCGGGGACCGCCGGGTCGCCGCGGTGATCAAGGCAGCGTGGCAGGACGGGGCGCGGTTCGACGGCTGGACCGAGCACTTCTCCTTCGAGCGCTGGCAGCGGGCGGCGGCGGAGGCGCTCGCGGGCCAGCCGGTAGACCTGGACTGGTACACCACGCGCGAGCGGGAGTACAGCGAGGTGCTGCCCTGGGACCACCTCGACGCCGGGCTGGACCGCGACTGGCTCTGGCAGGACTGGCAGGACGCGGTGGACCCGGCCGGGGCCGCCGAGGTGGAGGACTGCCGGTGGACGCCGTGCTATGACTGCGGCGTCTGCCCGGCCATGGGCACCGAGATCCAGACCGGGCCGACGGGCGCGGCGCTCCTGCCGCTGACCGTGATCACGGCCAGCGCGGGGGGCGGAACCGGCGCCGGAGCAGGCGGCGGCTGATGCCCGGCGCGCAAGGTAGCCACGTCCCGCCCGCGCGCGGCGCGCCGGATCCGGCGCGTGTGCTTCCCATCACTGCTCGCGTGATCGTCCGGTACGCTAAGAGAGGCAGGATGCGTTTCGCCAGCCACAGGGACATCGCGCGCGCCGTAGAACGGGGAGTTCGCCGGGCAAGGTTGCCCATCGCCTATTCCGCTGGGTTCACGCCGCACCCGAAGATCTCTTACGCTGGCGCTGCCCCCACCGGGACAGCGAGTGAGGCCGAGTACCTGGAGATCTGCCTCACCGAGGCGCGCGCCGCTTCCGAGGTACGGGACCGGCTCGATGCGGCCCTGCCGGACGGGATAGATGTGATCGACGTGATCGAGGGTCCGGCATCCCTCGCCGGCCTCCAACTGGAGGCATCGCACTGGCAAGCCGTGCTCCCCGGGATCCAGCCGGAGGACGCTGGTCGCGCCGTCGACGCCTTCCTTGCCTGCGGCAGCGTGGAAGTCGAGCGCCTCACCGCCAAGGGAAGCAGGCGAGTAGATGCCCGGGCGGCAGTGATCACGATGGAGACTGACCGGCGCACCGCCGACACGCAGGCCGCCGGGAATGCAATACTTCGAATGGTTGTTCGGCATGTAATGCCTGCCGTACGGCCTGACGACATCCTGGCCGCACTCCGCCAGGTGGCCGACCTCGCCCCATCGTCACCACCCCTGGTGACGCGGCTGGCGCAAGGGCCACTTGGTATGGAGCCGGCCAGCGCCCCCGCCGAAGCGCCCGGACCAGAAGTTCCGGGCGATCCGCGGCGACCGTCCGGGACGGCCATGCGGCCGCAGCGTCCGGGCAGGGCACACGACCAAGAAGAGACAACGCGCCTCGGAGCGGAACCGGCTGCGGCCGGTGCCCTCCCGGTGGGCGCGTGCGACCAGCTCCCGCGCGGAACGGAGACCACGTTGCGGTCCTCCGTGCCCGGGAGCCTGACGGGAGATCACCCGGATGCTCGAGAACGAGCTGAACGATGCAGGACCCAGCGGTGAGGAGCGCAGCAGCGCTCACTCGCTACAGATAGATACCGCGGAGGCCGCAGGCCCGCCTCCGGCCCCCGTGGCCGGGCAGGCCGGGGCCGGAGATGCCCCGGCGGCCAAGGGACGCCGCCGGACGACCCGCCGTCCGGCCAAGGCGTCCGGGACGGACGCGGCCCCCCCGGATGCGCCGCCGCCCGCCCCGGGCGCGGCATCCCCCGGCCCGGACGCGGCCGGACCGTCGGCCATCCGTTTCGCGAGCCCGGGCGCCGAGGCACCCGCCGCAACCGGCGCGGCTGCCCGGACGGCCGAACCCGCCGGAACCGCGGCCCGGGCCGGAACCGCTGCTCCGGCGGCGACCGACGCCCAGGCCGGAAACGTCCCGGCCGCGACGTTCCAGCCGCCCCAGGTGATCTTCCAGCCGCCTCCCCAGGGAGAAGCCGGGGACGCCGGCGGCCGTGGCCGTAAGGCGTCGGAAGCCGACGACGACGGACCCGGTGGCCGTAAGGCGCCGGGAGCCGACGACGACGAGCCCGGTGGCCGTGGCCGTAAGGCGCCGGGAGCGGACGACGACGGGCCCGGTGGCCGTGGCCGTAAGGCGCCGGGAGCCGACGACGAGGGGCCCGGCGGGGACGGCCAGCAGGCCGAGCACGACGACGGTGAGCCGGATGGCCAGGGCCGTCGGCGGCGGCGCCGGGGTGGCCGCTCGCGCGGCCAGGGTGCCGACGCCGAAGCGGGCACCGGCGCCGGGGAGCAGGCGGCCACCGGCAACGGGCAAAGCGCCGCCAGCAAGGGCGGCGGGCGAGCGGGGGCCGCCGCGAACGGCGCGGAAGCCGACGGCGACCAGGACGACGAGGACGCGGCAAACCGCCGCCGCCGTCGGCGCCGGCGGCGCAGCAGCGGGCAGGACGCCGACCAGGCCGGGCCGGACGAGCCGGCGAACACCGTCGTGCATGTGCGGCAGGGCCGCTCCGCCGACGAGGCCGCCGGCGAGGTCCAGCCGGTCCGGGGATCCACCCGGCTGGAGGCCAAGCGCCAGCGCCGCCGGGAGGGCCGCGACTCAGGCCGGCGGCGCCCGCCGATCATCACCGAATCGGAGTTCCTCGCCCGGCGCGAGGCGGTGGACCGGCTCATGGTGGTCCGGCAGCGCGGCGAGCGCACTCAGATCGGGGTGCTCGAAGATGGGGTACTCGTCGAGCACTACGTCGACAAGGCCAGCCACCAGTCGTTCGTCGGCAACGTGTACCTCGGCAAGGTGCAGAACGTGCTGCCCTCGATGGAGGCCGCCTTCGTCGACATCGGCAAGGGGCGCAACGCGGTCCTGTACGCCGGCGAGGTGAATTTCGACGCCAGCGGCCTGGAGGGCGAGTCCAAGCGGATCGAGTCCGCCCTCAAGTCCGGCCAGTCGGTCCTGGTGCAGGTGACCAAGGATCCGGTCGGGCACAAGGGCGCCCGGCTGACCAGCCAGGTAAGCCTGCCCGGCCGCTACCTGGTGTACGTGCCCGGCGGCTCGATGATGGGGATCAGCCGCAAGCTGCCCGACAAGGAGCGGACCCGCCTCAAGCAGATCCTCAAGCAGGTGATGCCCGAGGGTGCCGGGGTTATCGTGCGCACGGCGGCCGAGGGCGCGTCCGAGGAGGAGCTCGCCCACGACGTCTCCCGCTTGTCGGCGCAGTGGGAGAGCATCGAGGCCAAGGCCAAGTCGGCCAGCGCGCCTGAGTTGCTCTACAGCGAGCCCGATCTCACCATCCGGGTGGTCCGGGACATCTTCAACGAGGACTTCAGCAAGCTTGTGGTCTCCGGCGATCAGGGCTGGGATCTGGTGGACGAGTACGTCCGCTACGTCGCCCCGCACCTGGCGGACCGGCTCGACCACTGGCAGGGCGACGAGGACGCGTTCGCCCACTACCGGATCGACGAGCAGCTCACCAAGGCCCTCGACCGCAAGGTGTGGCTGCCCAGCGGGGGCTCGCTGGTCATCGACAACACCGAGGCCATGACCGTCGTCGACGTCAACACCGGGAAATTCACCGGCCAGGGCGGGAACCTGGAGGAGACGGTCACCCGCAACAACCTGGAGGCCGCCGAGGAGATCGTGCGGCAGCTGAGGTTGCGCGACGTCGGCGGGATCATCGTGATCGACTTCATCGACATGGTGCTGGAAAGCAACCGCGAGCTGGTGCTGAGGCGGCTGCTCGAGTGCCTGGCCCGGGACCGGACCAAGCACCAGGTCGCCGAAGTGACCTCGCTCGGGCTGGTGCAGATGACCCGCAAACGGGTCGGCGCTGGCCTGCTGGAGTCCTTCTCCGAGACGTGCGAATGCTGCAACGGGCGTGGCGTGATCGTCTCGCTCGACCTGACCGATCACCCTAGCGGCGGCCGGGGCCGGGGCGACGGCCGCGGAGCGAAGGAGAACCGCCAGTCCAAGAGCGGCAAGAACGGCAAGGAGTCCAGCCGTCGCGCCGACGAGGACAGCAGGACCGGCACCCGCGAAGCGGCCCCGGACGAGGCCACCGCCGACGGCGACGTGGCCGGTGCACCGATGGCCGGCGGCGACGTGGCCGGCGAGCCGATGACCGGCGGCGACGTGGCCGGCGAGCCGATGACGGACGTTGCGGGCGCGGACGGCGCGGCGGGGGATGGCGCGGCCGGGGATGGCGACGGAGCGGACGGCAACGGAACCGACGGCCGGACGCGGCCGTCCGGCGGGCGCCGCCGGCGCCGGGCGGCTACCCGCGAGCAGGGCCCTCCCGAGCCCGTCAGCCAGCCGCCGGCCGCCGGGTCGCCGGATGGCTCAGCGCCAGGCGCTCAGGAATCAATCGTTCAGGCGCCGGATCCGCTGGCGCCCCAGGCCGGGGAGCCTGGCGCCGCGGAGGCCGGTCCCGCGTGGCCCGGCGCCGTGGAGCCCAGTTCCGTGGAGCCCGGCGCCGTGGGGACCGGCGCTGTGGAGCCTGGTTCCATGTGGGCCGGCTCCGTGGAGCCTGGTTCTGTGGAGCCCGGCTCCGTGGAGTCCAGCTCTGTGGAGCCTGGTGGTCCCGTGGAACCTGGTCCCGTGTGGGCCGGCGCCGTGGAGCCCGGTTCCGTGGAGCCGGGTGCCCTGGATGGCGAGGCGGGCAGCACTCCGGCGCCCGGCGACCCGGGCGGCACCCCGGCGGCCGGCGACCCGGTCGTGGAGGGGCCGCCCGCATAGCCAGCAGCGGGCTGAGCTCCGCGCATTGTCTGATAATCTTGCCCGCAGGATGGATACGGGGTGGGGGACCCCCAGGCCAGCCGGATGCTAAGGCAGGCGAGCCCCTCGTATCGCTGAGATCCAGTGCGTGCGGATCGGCGTTGACGCGGTGCGGGCCCGCACCCAAAGGACAGCCCGCACAAGGCAGAGAGAGAGTTCTCGGGTGTACGCGATCGTGCGCTGCGGTGGCAGGCAGGAGAAGGCGGCGGTGGACGACGTCCTCACCGTCGACACGCTCGCCGGTGAGATCGGCTCCAGCGTGACGCTGCCCGCCGTGCTCGTCGTCGATGACGGCAAGGTCATCAGCGATCCCGCCGAGCTGGGCCGCTACCAGGTCACCGCCGAGATCATGGGCGCCATCGCCGGCCCCAAGATCAACATGATTCACTACAAGAACAAGACCGGTTACCGGCGCCGGCTGGGTCACCGCCAGCGGTACACCCAGGTGAAGATAACCGGCATCTCGACCGGGAAGACCGGGTCGGCCCGGGCCAGCTCGGCCAAGGCCAGCCCGGAGAAGGCCAGCACCGAGAAGGCCAGCACCGGGAAGGCCAGCACCGGGAAGGCCAGCACCGGGAAGACGAGCGCGGCGAAGGCCAAGGCCGCACCGAAGGCCGAGGCCGCGGCCGGGAAGAAGAGCTGACGATGGCACACAAGAAGGGCGCATCGTCCAGCCGCAACGGGCGTGACTCCTCGGCACAGCGGCTGGGCGTGAAGCGGTTCGGCGGCCAGCGGGTCAACGCGGGCGAGATCTTGGTCCGCCAGCGCGGCACCCATTTCCACCCCGGGCACGGCGTGGGACGCGGCGGGGATGACACCCTGTTCGCTCTGGTCAGCGGGCTGGTGACGTTCGGAAGCGTGCGTGGCAGGCGGGCCGTGAGCGTCGTCGCCGAGCCGGCGGCCGAGGACGCCGTCCCGGCAGCGAAGTAGGTTCCGCCGAGCGCCACATCCAGGCCAAACGTCAGGGGCGGACCGCCAGCCGGTCCGCCCCTGACGTGTCTTGACAGCAGGCCCGGCCCCGGCCGGCGACAGGCCCGGCCATCCGGAAGGAAGGAAGCAGTGGCGGAGTTCGCCGACCAGGTAGCGCTGCGGGTGAAGGCGGGCGACGGCGGGCACGGCTGCGCCTCGGTCCGGCGGGAGAAATTCAAGCCGCTGGGCGGCCCGGATGGCGGGAACGGCGGCCGCGGCGGCGATGTGATCCTGGAGGTGGACCCGGGTACCGCCACCCTGCTGGACTTCCACCGGCGGCCGGTGCGCCGGGCGGGCAGCGGCAAGCAGGGATCGGGCTCCAACCGCAACGGCGCGCAGGGAGACGACCTGGTCGTCCACGTGCCCGACGGGACCGTGGTGAAGACCGAGGATGGCGAGGTGCTCGCCGATCTCGTCGGGGCGGGCACCAGGTTCGTCGCCGCCCAGGGCGGCCGGGGCGGGCTCGGCAACGCCGCACTCGCCTCACCTCGCCGCAAGGCGCCCGGGTTCGCCCTGCGCGGCGAGCCTGGAATCGAGCGCTCACTGGTGCTCGAGCTGAAGACCGTGGCCGACGCTGGCCTCATCGGCTACCCCAACGCGGGTAAGTCTTCGCTGATCGCGGCCATGTCGGCCGCCCGGCCCAAGATCGGCGACTACCCCTTCACCACGCTCACCCCGCATCTGGGCGTGGTCGAGGCCGGCCAGACCCAGTTCGTGATAGCTGACGTGCCGGGCCTCATCCCGGGGGCGAGCCGGGGCCGGGGCCTGGGCCTTGACTTCCTGCGGCACGTGGAGCGCTGCGCGGTGCTGGTGCACGTCCTGGACTGTGCCGCGGGGCCGGCCGGGGAGCCGGGCCGCGAGCCGGTCGCCGACCTGGACGTGATCGAGGCCGAACTCGCCGCCTACCAGGACGCCACCGGTGCTGACCTGGCGGACCGGCCACGGATAGTCGCGCTCAACAAAATCGACGTGCCGGCCGCGCGGGAGGCGGCGGAGCGCGCCGCCGGGGTGCTCGCCGACCGGGGCCTGACCGTCTGCCAGGTCTCCGCGGCCAGCCATGAGGGACTGCGCGAGCTTGCCTACGCGATCGCTGATGTGGTGGCGGCGGCTCGGGCGGCGGCCCCGCCGCAAGAGCCGACCCGGCAGGTGATCCGGCCCGCCCCTGCGGGCGGCCCCGAGTTCGAGATCGTCGCCGGGGGCGGCAACTCCTTCGTCGTCCGGGGCGAGAAGCCCAGCCGCTGGGTCCGCCAGACCGACTTCGGCAACGCCGAAGCCGTCGGGTACCTCGCGGACCGGCTGGCCCGGATCGGGGTCGAGGAGGCACTCGCCGAGGCGGGTGCGACGGCAGGTGCCGAGGTCGTGATCGGAGACGGGGCGGACGCCGTCGTGTTCGACTGGGATCCCGACATCCCGGCGGGCTCTCAGCACGGATTCGGGCCGCGCGGCAGCGACCGGAGGCTCTCCCCATGACGTTGCCGGCGCCATGACGGGCAGGCGGCCCGATGTCGCCGCGGCCACCCGCGTCGTGGTCAAGGTGGGGTCGTCGTCGCTCACCACCGGCGATGGCGCGATCGACGGCAGGCGCATTGCCGCGCTGGCAGAGGTGCTGGTCGGACGGGTAAGGGCGGGCGGCCAGGCGGTGCTCGTCTCCTCGGGGGCGATCGCATCCGGCCTCGCGCCGCTGGGGCTGCCACGCCGCCCCCGGGACCTGGCCACCCAGCAGGCGGCGGCCAGCGTGGGGCAAGGGCTCCTGATGGCCCGGTACTCTGCCGCCTTCGCCGCCCACGGCGTCCAGGCCGGGCAGATCCTGCTCACCGCCGACGACCTGATGCGGCGCGCCCACTACCGCAACGCGCAGCGCACCCTGAGCCGCCTGCTCGAGCTGGGCATCCTGCCGGTGGTCAACGAAAACGACACGGTCGCCACCGACGAGATCCGGTTCGGGGACAACGACCGGCTCGCGGCGCTCGTCGCGCACGTGATCCGGGCGGGCGCACTGATCCTGCTCTCCGATGTGGACGGGCTCTACGACGCCGACCCGCGCCAGCCGGGCGCCCGCCGGGTTGGCCGGGTGGAAAGCCGGGCCGATCTCACCGGGGTGAGCCTGGGGCGGGCCCGGGCAGGCACCGGCGGGATGGTCACCAAGGTGGACGCCGCCATGATCGCGTCCGAGGCCGGCATACCCACCGTGGTGGCCCGGGCCGACCAGGCCGCCGCCGCGCTGGCCGGTGAGGCGGCCGGCACGTATTTCGCCGCGCACGACCGACGGCCCAGCACCCGCCAGCTGTGGCTCGCTCACGCCGCGGCGGCCCGCGGCCGGCTCGTGCTCGACGCCGGGGCGGTGCGTGCCGTCCTGGGCGGCCGGGCCTCGCTGCTGCCAGCGGGCATCACCGGGGCCGAGGGGGAGTTCGACGCGGGCGACCCGGTCGACCTGTGCGGCCCCGGCGGCGAGGTGGTCGCGCGTGGGCTGGTCAACTACGACGTGGCCGAGATCCCGGCGCTCATGGGGCGGTCCACCCGGTCCCTGGCGGCCGAGCTGGGCCCGGAGTACGAGCGCGAGGTCGTCCACCGGGACGACCTGGTCATCCTGGCTCCCCCCGGCCGCCGGCCCGCCCAGGCGCCAGCCGCGCGCCACAGGTAGACGGCTCCGGAAGAGCGCAGCGACGGGCAGCAGGCCGGCCGTGGGCGGGCGTTATGGCTCGATCAGGTCGGCCGGCGGGCGGCGGGCGGTGGCGTGCGCGGTGTGGGCGAGGCCCAGCTGCAGCAGCATCTGCGGCGCGCCGGGCAGCGCCAGGCGCTCTCTGATCAGGGCACGGGTCACGTCAGCCTCCAGCGGCTCGGTGTGCAGGCTCGCGAACACCCAGCTGCCCGCCGCGTGCGCCAGCAGCCGGTGCAGCGCCTGCCCGGCCCGGAGCCAGTCCGCCCGGCCATCGCCCCGGGTGATCAGCACGGCGGTGGCGGCGGGCGGCGGCCCGCTGACGGGCAGCAGCCCCAGCCCGCGGCCCAGGTCGAAGTCACGCTGCGGCAGCTGCCCCGGCTCGTGGCCGGTGCCGGCCGGGAACGCGTGGGCGGGCACGCCGTCGTGGGCGGGATCGCCCAGGTCCCGGCTCCACCGCCGCATCTCGGCCCGGGCCAGCGGGTCAAGCTCCCGGCGGCGGCTGACCGCGTCCGCGATACCGGCCAGCTTCTGGTAGGCGATGCCCTGATCGATCAGGATGAGCTCGGCGCCCTCCGCGAGCGCGTCGTGCTGGAGCCCGGGAACAAGGCCGGCGGGCAGCGGGCCGGGAGCGAAGGGGCCGCGGTGGGTATGCCGGTGGGGGAGCGCGTCCAGCATCCGGCGCTCCCGGGCGGAAATCGGTGACGCCGCGCCCAGCCTCACCCTGGCCAGCAGGCGCAGCTGGGCCGGGTCCGGGAGCAGCTCGACCACCGGCAGGTACCCCAGCGACCGCACCGCGAGCCGCAGCCCGAACAGGGCGGCGCCGCAGCTGATGAGCAGCTCCCGGCCGAGCGGATCCATCCGCAGCTTGCGGCGCACATCGGCATGCAGATCGATCGCGTACTCGCCGACCCGGAACCGCCAGGGCTGGGTGTTGTGCACCGACGGCGCCCGCGCCGCGGTGGCGATCAGGTAGCCGGCCCGGTCGGCCGGGATCGGGATCGCCGGCCGGGCCGCCTCGTCGCGCATCCTGCCCACCTGGCCAGCGTGCCCCCGCCGGGCGCGCGGCTCCAGGGGCCATAGGACGGACCATGCGGTGACCAAGGTCCCGCAGCGGGGGCAGGGCTCCCGCCGGGCTCAGCCCCCGCGGGCTCAGGCTCCCCGCGGGCTCAAGGCTCCCGTCGGCTCAGGGCTCGTCGCCTTCGCCGCCGCCGCCGTTCTGGCCGCCGTTCCCGCCGCCCTCGCGGCGGCCGAACACGCCGCCGAACAGCGTCGAGCCTGCCCCGGCGGCGGTCTCGGCGAAGCCCTTGACCAGGCCGATGAAGGGGTCGGCGGAGCGGTTCCAGGACTCCTGGTATGAGCGGGCGGCCGCCTTGACCTCCTCGTTCACCGACGCCTGGTCGTCGTCCTCCCGGCGCGGGTACTGGCCGGCCAGGATGTCCCGGTAAGCGCCCTCGGCGACCCACCGGTCCAGCTCCGCGAAACGGATCACCGCGAACGGGTGCGTGGTCCCCTGCATCTGCAGCAGCTTGATCAGCCCCTCGCGCACGTCCGGCACGGCGTCGTACTCGCGGGCCTGCTGGTGGAAGGCGTCGTGGCTGAGCTCGTGCATCCGCGATCCGCCGGCCAGCTTCATCAGCGCCCGCCGCGCCGCCGCCGGGTCCTGGCCGCCCAGCACGCCGGCCCGGTCACAGGACAGCTCCGACTTGCGGTACCACTCCTCCAGGGCCGCGATGATCACCCGCAGCGTGATATAGCCAACGGCGAACCAGGCCAGCCGGGTGGCGAGCCGGGTCAGGTGGAAGAGCATGGTCCGGTAGACGGCGTGGCCGGACAGCGCGTGCCCGAGCTCGTGCGAGATCGCGAACCGCATCTCCTCGTGGTCGTACAGGTCGACCAGGCCGGTCGTGATCACGATGAACGGCTTGTCCGAGCCGATCGTCATCGCGTTCGGCACCGGGTCCTGGCTGATGAACAGCTCGGGGACCTCCGGCATGTCCAGCACGGAGGCGCCGTCCAGCAGCAGTTCGTACAGGTGCGGGAACTGTTCCTGAGAGGCCCGCACCGAGCTGCCCAGGAACAGCAGCCGGAGGCTGCGGTCGCTGAACAGCGAGGCGAGCCGGCGCAGCAGCACGTCGAAACCGGTGAGTTTGCGCATGGCCACCAGCGCCGACCGGTCGGCTGGGTGCTCATACGCCCGGGAGCTGATCCCGGGCAGGCGTACCCGGGCACGATCCGGCGGAGTGTTCATGCTCGCCATGGTAGGCCCGAAAATGCCCTGCAGCGCCGCCAGGCGGGCCCGGGCGGGTAAAGAGTAGGGCTTTACCTACCCTCGGGTGCAGTATGGCCCGGGGCCAGCGTGGCCCGGCAGCCGGGAGGTGAGGCACATGTTCGAGCCCGACGCGGAGGCGATGCCGCCGGACCAGCGCGGGCAGCTCCAGCTCGCCCGGCTGCGCGCCCTGGTGGACCGGCTGCTCTCGCTGGACGGCGTCCAGGCGGGGCGCTTGCGCGCGGCGGGCGTTCAGGCGGGCAGCGACGTCACCACGCTGGCGGACCTGCCCCGGCTGCCGACGACGGGGAAAAGCGACCTGTGGGAGGCATATCCGTTTGGCATGGTGGGGGTCCCGGCGGCGGACGTGGTGGCTGTGCACGGTTCCAGCGGTACCGGCGGGCGGCCGACGCTGGTCGCCTATACCCGCGCCGACCTGGCGCTGTGGGCGCGGATGTGCGCACGGGCGCTGGCGGCCGCCGGGGCGACGCGCGACAGCCTGGTGCACAACGCCTACGGCTACGGGCTGTTCACCGGCGGGCTCGGCTTCCACTACGGGGCGGTCGAGCTCGGCGCGGCCGTGGTGCCGGTCTCGGGGGGGATGACGCCGCGGCAGGTCACCCTCATCCGCGACCTGCGCCCGGACGTCCTGTGCTGCACCCCCTCGTACGCGATCAGGCTCGGCGAGGCACTGGCCGAGGCGGGGGTGCGGCCGGGGGAGGGGCTCGCGCTCAAGGCGGGCCTGTTCGGCGCCGAGCCCTGGTCGGAGCAGATGCGGGGCCGGATTCAGGACCTG
>DATINY010000522.1:0-4279 GCA_035473755.1 Streptosporangiaceae bacterium | reverse complement strand
CGGCCAGCATCGAGCAGGCGCTCACGCGGCCCGCCTGAGGCGGACGGCGGGCCGGGCCACGGACCCACGCGTGCGGCCGGGGCGGCGTGCCGCGGGCGGCATGTCCCAGGAGGTATCAGGCGCCAGCGGGCCCGGTCGGCGGCGCGGACTGTGTTGCCGGGCCGGGGGAAGACGGGCCGGGGCTGGATGGCCCTGGAGTGGACGGCCCCGGGGCGGGTGTGCCGGGAGCAGGCTGGCCGGGGGCGGGTGACTCCAGCCCCGGGAAGGCGAGCGTCCGGCCCCGCCAGCCGGCCGCCCGCAGTGCGGCCGACTCCACCGCCCGCGCCCCGAACATCCGCAGCCTGGTCTCAGTGAGCGCGACCACGCCGAGGTAGGCGGTGGCCACCCGGTCCTCCAGGAACGCCGCCAGCGAGACGGCGTCCCGGCCGCTGCTGACACGGAACGGAAGCCGGTAGGCGGCGGCTGCGGCCACCGGCTGGGCCCCGAGGGCGGTGATCATGGCGGCCAGCGCGTCCCGGGAGGCCTCGTGGATCCGCCAGTCCTGCGCCGCCGCCTTCTGCCTGGCCCCGGACAGGTGCGCCCCGGCCACCCCGTACCCGTAGACCGCCGCGTGCTCGGCGGCCAGCGCCGCCTGCAGCGCCCCGACGGCCGCGGGCGGCGCGGCCCGGCCCGGCGCCTGCCCTGCCCCGCGGGCGGCCGCTCCCGCCGCCAGCTGGGGGATGGGGGCGTTCATGCGGCGCGCCGGCCCGGGCCGAGCAGCAGCGCATGGGTCGCCTCCGAGGCCGCGATGCTGGCGAGCAGCTGGGCGAGCGAGGGCGGGGCGGCGCTGAGCTGGCCCAGCAGCGCCTGTGCCGCGGCCTGCTCGGCGTGCCGCAGGTAGGCGCGGGCCGCGGCGGGGGTACCCGGCACCGGCGCCCCGGCCGCCGACGCGGCCACGGCGGGCGAGTGCGCCGGCGGGCTGGCCGTGGGCGGCTCGATCAGCCGTGCCCGCAGCCGGGCCAGGTGCTCGCGGTGCTGCTGGAGCAGCGGGCCCAGGGAACCCGTCAGGGCCGGCACGGCCGCCAGGACGGCGTTGTACCGGGAGATCATGAGCGTCTCCCCGTCGATCGCATCGCGCACCACGGTGACGTCGGGCTGCTGCCGTGGTGGGGTGCCGAGCGCGCCGACGCCCTTGCAGCCGGTGGCCACCAGCGGCAGCGACACCACGGCGGCGAGCACGCCACGCCGCGTCGCCTCCCGGACCACTGGCCCTCCTCCGTCCTCCCGCCCGCTGCCGTCTTGACGACGCCGATCCGCACCGCGCCGTGGCCGACGGTGCGGGCACCCAGCATGCCACGGCGCCGGCCGTCCCCGGGCATCGCCGCCAGGACCGGCCGGGGGCCGCGCCGATCACGGCGTGTCGCCGCCCGGCGCGGGACGGGCAACACGGCCGCGTGGTCCGGATACGCTAGAACGAGGCAGGCAACAGCACAAGTCGGGGACGAGAGGGAGGTCGTGATGCGTGCTGAATCCGGTTACGGATCGTCACGTCCCAGCCGCGCGCGGGGTGCCGGGGCACCGGCCGCGCCGCGCCCGGGCGCCCGCCACGACCTGGACCCGGCGAAGCTCGAAGCGCTGCTGGAGCCCATCGTGCGGGCGGCTGGCCTGGACCTGGAGTCGGTCAGGATCGGCACCGCCGGGCGGCGCCGCCTGCTGCGCGTGGTCGTGGACGCCGACGGGGGTGTGAGCCTGGACGACATCGCGCTGGTGAGCCGCGAGGCGTCCATCCGGCTCGACGGTACCGGGGCGATGGGGGAGGCACCCTACACGCTGGAGGTGTCCTCGCCGGGCGTGGACCGCCCGCTCACGCAGCCGCGTCACTGGCGCCGCGCCGTGGGCAGGCTGGTGCGGGTACCGCCGGCCGGTGCCGGCGACCCCGGCCCCCGCGGCCAGGAGCAGGCAGCGCCCGTCGAGGGACGGGTCATCGCGGCCGGTGACAACGGGATCGTCCTGGAGGTCGATGGCGAGCACCTCGAGTTCGGCTACGCCGAGCTGGGCCCGGGCCGGGTGCAGGTGGAGTTCGGGCGGCCCGCGGCCGAGCCCGGCGGCCAGGAGGCCGGCCGGGCCGGCGCTGCCGCCGGCCCGCGGACCGGGGGGAGGACCGATGGACATTGACCTGGGCGTCCTGCGCAGCCTGGAGAGCGAGAAGGACATCTCGATGGAGCTGGCCATCAAGGCCATCGAGGATGCGCTGCTGGTCGCCTACCGCCGCTCCGGCGGGGCAGCGCAGACGGCGCGGGTCGAAGTCGACCGCACCACCGGGCACGTGACGGTCTGGGCGGCGGAGACCGGCGAGGAAGGCGAAGTGCTGCGGGAGTACGACGACACGCCGGACGGCTTCGGCCGGGTCGCGGCGACCACCGCCCGGCAGGTGATCCTCCAGCGGCTCCGCGACGCCGAGGACGAGCTCACCTTCGGTGAGTACGCCGGGCGCGAGGGCGACATCGTGGCCGGGGTCATCCAGCAGGGCAAGGACCCGCGCGCGGTGCTGGTCGACCTGGGCAAGATCGAGGCCATCCTGCCGCCGACCGAGCAGGTGCCGGGCGAGCGGTACGTGCACGGTGAGCGCCTGCGCTGCTACGTGCTGCACGTGCGCAAGGGATACCGGGGGCCGTCGGTCACCTTGTCGCGTACCCATCCGGGCCTGGTGAAGAAGCTGTTCTCGCTGGAGGTGCCGGAGATCGCCTCCGGCGCGGTCGACATCGTCGCCATCGCCCGCGAGGCCGGCCACCGCACGAAGATCGCAGTGACGTCGCACCAGCCCGGGGTCAACGCCAAGGGCGCCTGCATCGGGCCGATGGGCAGCCGGGTCCGGAACGTGATGACCGAGCTGCACGGCGAGAAGATCGACATTGTGGACTATTCGGACGATTCCGCCGAGTTCGTCGCCAACGCGCTCTCCCCGGCCCGGGTGGCTCGGGTGGACATCGTGGACGCCCAGGCCCGGGTGGCGCAGGTGATCGTGCCGGACTACCAGCTCTCACTGGCGATCGGGAAAGAGGGACAGAACGCCCGGCTCGCCCACCGCCTGACCGGCTGGAAGATCGATATCCGGCCCGACACCGAGGTGCCCGGGCCCGACCCGGCGGGGAACACTCGCGGCGGGCGGCGCGTTCCACCTAGCAGCCGCGGCGTCACCGATGCCCCGGCGCGGTAAGCTTACGTCCGGAATGGCTCTACGGTCCCTGCGGCCGACCCCGCCCGCACCTGCGGTACGGACGTGCGTCGGGTGCAGGGCCCGTGTTGCCAAGTCCGATCTGCTGCGCGTGGTGGCCAGGGACGACCAGATCGTCCCCGATCCCCGGGCGCGGCTGCCTGGCCGGGGCGCTTACCTGCATCTCAGCCAGAAATGCTTCGAGCAGGCGGTGCGGCGCCGGGTGTTCGCCCGGGCACTGCGCCAGCCGGGGCCACTGGTCGCCGGCGCGCTCGGGGAGTATCTGGCGCAGCGGTGCGGGGAGCCCGGGGCAGGACTGCCCGGGCCCACCAGCCAGGGCAGCGACAAGAACGGCATTGCCGGGAAAGCAGGATCCGATCGTGATGAGCGCCTGATGAGAACGCGGCGATGAACAGCACAGTCTGACGCCGGCCGGGAGCACGCGCTGCCCCGGGCCGGCGCCACCAGGGTCCGGCACAGGCCGGACCGAGCAGAGGGAGCGCAGTGGCGAAGGTCCGGGTATACGAGCTCGCGAAGGAGTTCGGCGTCGAGAGCAAGGCCGTCATGGCCAAGCTCCAGGAAATGGGCGAGTTCGTGCGGTCGGCGTCCTCCACGATCGAGGCACCGGTCGTCCGCAGGCTCAAGGAAGCGTTCTCAGCGGAGGCGCTGAAGCAGGGACAGGCCAAGAAGGCGCCCGGCCGTCCCCCGGCCGGGGTGGACGGTCAGAACGGCAGCCGGACGGCGCCGGCCAGTCAGGTGACGGCCGCGAATGGTGCTCCGGCACCAGCCGCACCAGTCACACCGGCCCCGCCAGTCCCATCACAGCCGGAGCAGCCGGGTGCCGAGGGGGGCACCGTGGCACCCGCCCGGGAGCCGGCCGCCACCCCGCCCCCAGTGCCGTTCTCTGATGCGCCGTCGGCCAGCCCGGCAGCGCCGGCCGCCCAGCGCGGGCCGGCCGGGCCCCGGCCCGGCCCACGGCCGGGACCGGGCGGCACGTCGTCGCCGGGTCCCCGCCCTGGCGCGCCGCGGCCCGGCGCCTCGCGCACGGGCCCGCGGCCCGGCAACAACCCCTACAGCCCGACCGCG
>DATINY010000521.1:0-2075 GCA_035473755.1 Streptosporangiaceae bacterium | reverse complement strand
GCCGACGTGCGGCGGTTCTTCGACGGCTTCGAACTTGTCGAGCCGGGGCTGGTCTGGATCACCGAATGGCGTCCCGAGCCGGGCACCGCGCCCGCCGGGCGCGCGCATTCGATGCGCGGTGGCGTCGGCCGCAAACCGTGACCCTGGGCTGCGACCTCCAGCGGACCCCTTCCTCATTCGTGCCATCAGCCATCCAACGGGCCGGAAGGCGTGGCTATCCCAGGGCTTGGGGCACACCGGCCCCGTCTTCTGGGTTGGGAGTGCCGCCTGCCCGGCACCGGGCCCGCCCGTCCTGCTGGCACCTCGAACCCCACGCGTCCCATTTGCGCGGTTGATCCGGCTTACGCGGAGTGTTGTGGCAGGCGGATTCAACTGGTCGTTGCAACGGTTTCCTGAGCGGAGGTCGTTGTGGTGGTGGTGGTGCGGGGTCGTCCGCCGACGCCGAGGGCGGAGCGGGTGCGGTTCTGGGAGGGGATCCGGGCCGGGTTGCTGGCGGGTGAGGCGATCGAGGCAGCGGGGCTGAGTAAGCGGGCCCGGGACTGGTTCGCCGAGGCGGGTGGGGTGAAGGCGAACGGGCCGGGGCCGGTGTCGGGGCGGTACTTGTCGGTGGCCGAGCGGGAGGAGATCGCGCTGGGGCTGGCGGCGCGCAAGCCGCTGCGGCAGATCGCGCGGGAGCTGGGCCGGCCGGTGTCGACGGTGAGCCGGGAGGTGGCCCGGAACAGCTCGGGCGCGGGGTCCTACCGGGCGCTGGCGGCGCAGTTCCGGGCGGAGCAGCGGGGACGGCGGCCGAAGGCGGCTAAGCTCGCGGGCAACGAGGAGCTGCGCGGCTGGGTGCAGGGCAAGCTGGCGGAGCGGTGGTCGCCGGAGCAGGTCAGCGCGCGGCTGGCGGCGGAGTTCCCGGACCGGCCGGAGATGCGGGTGTCGCACGAGACGATCTACCAGTCGCTGTATGTGCAGGGCCGGGGGGCGCTGCGCCGGGAGCTGGCCACGAGCCTGCGGACCGGGCGGGCGCTGCGCAAGCCGCGGCGTAAGACCGGGGAGCGGCGGGGGGGAATCGCGGGCATGGTGAACATCAGCGAGCGGCCGGCGGAGGCGGCGGACCGGGCGGTGCCCGGGCACTGGGAAGGTGACCTGCTGGTCGGCGCGCACGGCCGGTCCGCGATCGGCACGCTGGTGGAGCGGGCCACCCGGTTCACCTTGCTGGTGCCGCTGCCCGCGGGCCATGACGCGCCGGCCGTGGCCGGGGCGCTGAGCCCGGTGATCGCGGGCCTGCCCGATGCGGTGCGCCGGTCGCTGACCTGGGATCAGGGCTGGGAGATGCGCTCTCACGCGCAGATCGCGGTGGACGCGGACGTGGAGATCTACTTCTGCGACCCGCATTCCCCGTGGCAGCGGGGCAGCAACGAGAACACCAACGGCCTGCTGCGCCAGTACTTCCCCAAGGGCACGTCGCTGGCCGGGTACACCCCGGGCCAGCTGGCCGCGGTCGCCGATGAGCTGAACGGCCGGCCCCGCAAGACCCTGGGCTGGAAGACCCCGGCCGAGGCGCTGGCCGGGGTCCTGGAGCACGACGCCGCCTGACAGGCTCTCACGTTCCTATCGGTGGCGGCTGGCGCCGCCGCTCCTTCCCGGCAGGGTGCCGCGCAGCGTACGGGGCCGCTCCTCCGGCCTCAAGGCTGCTTGCGCATCGCCTGGCGGCGACGGCCCTGCGGGCCGGCCCTGACCCCGGAGACCTCGGCGGCCCCTGGGCGGCAGCAGCCACGGGCCAGGCAGAGCCTGCCCCCCGCCGCATGCCCGGCACCCGCGACAGGCCGTCCACCGTATAAAGTCGCCCGAAAGGGTCATCTACCGGCGCTGTTGCAACGACCCGTTGAGGCCAAGGCAGCTATGGTTACCCCGATCCACCGCCAAGGCCGGATCCACCAACGAAATGGTGCAGATGGTGTCAGAGTGACGCATGGGGCGGCTGTCCAGGGCTGGACGGGACTGACGGATGCGCGGGGCGCTGGCGGCGCAGTTCCGGGCAGAGCAGCGGGGACGGCGGCCGAAGGCGGCTACGCTCGCCGGCAACGAGG
>DATINY010000520.1:0-10285 GCA_035473755.1 Streptosporangiaceae bacterium | reverse complement strand
GGCCGGAGCAAGACGGCCAGCCCGTTCGGGAGCCAGAACTGCCGGAACCGCCGCGGCCGGGGAGCTATGCGCGGGTCGTGGAGGAGGCCAGGGAACGGTTCGCCTGCGGGGACCTGTTCGAGGTGGTCCCCAGCCACGCCTTCCACGCGCCGTGCGCTTCCCCCGCCTCCTTCTACCAGCGGCTGCGGCGGCGCAACCCGGCTCCCTACGAGTTCTTCCTCAATCTCGGCGAGGGGGAGTGCCTGGTCGGTGCGTCGCCCGAGATGTATGTCCGGGTGACGGGCGACCGGGTGGAGACCTGCCCGATCTCCGGCACGATCCGGCGCGGCACCGACCCGCTCGAGGACGCGGCCAACATCCGCGCCCTGCTCAACTCGGCCAAGGAAGAGTCCGAGCTGACCATGTGCACCGACGTGGACCGCAACGACAAGTCGCGGGTCTGCGTGCCGGGCAGCGTGCGGGTGATCGGCCGCCGGCAGATCGAGATGTACAGCCGGCTCATCCACACCGTCGACCACATCGAGGGCCGGCTGCGGCCCGGGCTCGACGCCCTGGACGCCTTCCTCACCCACATGTGGGCGGTGACCGTCACCGGTGCACCCAAGACGTGGGCGATGCAGTTCATCGAGGACCACGAGCAGGCGCCGCGCCGCTGGTACGGGGGGGCGGTCGGCTGGATCGGCTTCGACGGCGGCATGAACACCGGCCTGACGCTGCGTACGGCGCACATCAGGAACGGGGTCGCCACGGTGCGGGCGGGCGCGACGCTGCTGTTCGACTCCGACCCGCTGGCGGAGGAGCGGGAGACCGAGCTGAAGGCGCGCGCCCTGCTCGAAACGCTGGCCGATGCCCCCGCCGCGGCGGCCGGGCAAACCGCCGCCGGGCGCACGGCCGCCCCCGTGGCGCCCGGCGCGGACGCCGCCCCGCGGCCGGGCGACGGCCTGCGGGTGCTGCTGGTGGATCACCAGGATTCGTTCGTGCACACGCTGGCTGGCTACTTCCGGGAACAGGGGGCGGAGGTGCTGACCCTGCGGGCCGGCCTGCCGCTGACCGCCCTGGACGAGTTCGCCCCGGACCTGGTGGTGCTGTCGCCGGGGCCGGGCCGCCCGGCCGACTTCGCCTGCGCGCAGCTGCTGGACCAGCTCGACCTGCGCGGACTGCCCGCCTTCGGGGTGTGCCTGGGCCTGCAGGCCATGGTGGAGCACGCGGGCGGCGAGCTGGCGCTGCTCAGCGAGCCCGTTCACGGCAAGCCCGGCACCGTCCGGCGGACCCGGGCGGAGGCCGGCCTGCTGGCGGGCCTCCCGGCCGAGTTCACCGCCGCCCGTTACCACTCGCTGCATGTGGTACCAGAGCAGGTCAAGGGCGGGTTTGAGGTGACGGCGGTGACCGCCGGCCAGGTGGTGATGGCGATCGAGGACCCCGCCGCGGGCCGGTGGGCGGTGCAGTTCCACCCGGAGTCGATCATGACCGCGGCAGGCAGCGTCGGCCATCAGGTCATCGCCAACGTGCTGCGCCTGTGCCGGAGCAGGCGCGGCGATCAGGTCTATGCCTCACGCGGGCCGCATCAGGGAGGGTGATGGACGACAAGACGCTGGCCGCCTACCTGGACCGGATCGCCGTCGCGCGCCCCGGCGTTCTCGATGAGGCGGCACTTGGCCTCCTGCACCGGGCGCACCAGATGGCCGTGCCGTTCGAGAACCTGAGCATCCACCTGGCCGAGCCCATCTCGCTGGACGAAGGCGACCTGCTCGGGAAGATCATCACCAGGCGGCGGGGGGGCTTCTGCTACGAGCTCAACGGCGCCTTCGCGCTTCTGCTGCTCGCCCTCGGAGCCCAGGTGGAACGGGTCGCCGCGCGCGTCTACGGCGACGGGCGCCTCAGCCCGCCCTTCGACCACCTCGCCCTGATCGTGCGGCTGGCCGATGGCGGCGGTCCCTGGCTGGCCGACGTCGGCTTCGGCAGTCACAGCACCTACCCGCTGCGCTATGACGGCAGGGACGAGCAGGACGACCCGGCCGGCCGGTTCTCGCTGGCCGATGCCGGGGACGCGGACGTGGACGTGTTCAAGAACGGGCAGGCGCAATACCGGATCGAGCGGCGGGAGCGCCAGCTGGCCGACTTCGGCCCCACCTGCTGGTGGCAGCAGACCTCCCCCGACTCCCATTTCACCCAGAGCACCATCTGCTCGCGGCTCACCGACGATGGCAGGATCTCCCTGAGCGGGAACACGCTGATCAGGACCAGCGGCGGATCGCGCACCGAGGAGCAGCTGCCGTCCGATGACGCGGTGCTGGCCGCCTACCGCGAGCACTTCGGGATCGCCCTGGACCGGGTCCCCACCGCGCGATTGGCATACTGACGGCTGTGGAGCCGGTGCGTGTCCTGCTGTTCGACGTGTTCGGAACGCTGGTGGACTGGCGGTCCAGCCTGATCGGCATCGCGGAGACGACCGCGGCCGGGGCCGGCCTGCAGGCCGACTGGGCAGCCGTCGTGGACGACTGGCGCCGCGCGTATCAGCCCGCGATGGACCGCGCCCGGCAGGACGCCACCTGGCGCGACCTGGATGCCCTCCAGCGCGAGACACTGGCCGACGTGCTCGCCAGCCGCGGCATCCCGCTGCCGGCCGGCGGCCGGGAATCACTGGTCAGGGGCTGGCGGCGGCTGCGCCCCTGGCCGGATAGCCGGGACGGGCTCGATCGCCTGCGGCGCAGGCACATCACCGCCACGCTGTCGAACGGCCACCTGGCGCTGGTCGCCGACCTGCTGAAGTTCGCCGATCTCCGCGTCGATGCCCTGCTCTCGGCGCAGCTCGCCGTGAGCTACAAGCCCGACGCCAAGGTGTACCTCACCGCACTCGACCTGCTCGAGTGCCAGCCAGGCGAGGCCGGGATGGTGGCCGCCCACGCATCGGACCTCGAGGCCGCCGCCGCGCTGGGCCTTCGCCCGATCTTCATCCGCCGACCGCTCGAATGGGGGCCCGGCGTGCCGCCGGACGACCCGCCCGCGCTGGCGGGCCTGCTCGAAGCCGACGGGCTCACCGATCTCGCCGAAGCGCTGGGCTGCTGACGGCGGAGTCCACGGAGCGGGCCGGGGAGTGCGCGGGGCCGGGGAGTGCGCGGGCCCGGGGTGCGCGGGGCCCGCGCACGGCCGCGGCTATAGCGGCGACTTGACGCCGGCGATCCAGTGCGTCTGGATCCACTGCATGGCTGACGTCCAGGCACCGGTCAGCTCCAGCACGCCGACGGCGACCAGCAGCGCCCCGCCCACCCGGGTGATGAGCCGGGCGTGCCGCCGGGCGAAGCCGAAGGTCGTCATGCCGCGCTGGAACAGGAGCGCCACGATCAGGAACGGGATGCCGAGCCCCAGGCCGTAAACGAACATGAGCAGCGCCCCGCGCACGGCCGTGCCCGAGGTCAGGGCCAGGCCCATGACCACGCTGAGGGTGGGCCCGATGCAGGGCGTCCAGCTCAGCCCGAACATCACTCCGAGCACCGGCGCGCCGGCCAGCCCGGCTCGCGGGCGCACGGAGGGCCGGATGATCCGCCCGGTGACGGGGAACCGGTCGAACACCCCGGCGAACAGCAGCCCCAGGATGATCGTGAAGCCGCCGAGGATCTGGGTCAGCCCGGCGATGTGGGTCCGCAGGACCGAGCCGAGCCCGCCGAACGCCACGCCCTCGGTGGCGAATACGAGCGAGAAGCCGAGCACGAACAGGGCGGTGCCCGTCACCGTCCGGGGCCGGCCGGGGCTGGCCGCCACCGTGGCGGCCGGCGCCTTCACCGCCGTTCCGCCGCCGCTGCCACCGGCGCCCGGGGCCGGGGCCGTGCTGCCCGCCGCGCCCGTGCTGCTAGCTGCGCGGGTGCTGTCTGCCGCGGCCGTGCTGTCGGCCGCGACGGTGCTGCCGACCGTGGCCGTGCTGCCCGTCCCGGCCGGGCGGCCATCCCCGGCGGCGGGGGAGGCCTGCGCATCCACCCCGGACATGCCGGCCACGTAGGAGAGATAGCCGGGGACCAGGGGCAGCACACACGGCGACAGGAAGGTGACCGCACCCGCGGCGGCCGCCACCGGGACAGCCAGGATCAGCGGCCCGGAGAGGACCAGGTGCCCGATCCCGCCGCCCATGGCTCGCCTTCCTTTGCTAACTAACGCGCAAGCCCCAACTTATCTCCCCATGGCCGGGGTGCCTGCCGGATCGGAGCCGCGAAGGGCCGTCACGTCAGGAGCCGGCCCCGGCCCGGGCCGGGCCGAGCACGAACAGGTTGACCGCGTAGCAGGCCAGCGCCACCCCGGTCAGCAAGGCCATCGCCAGCGAGCCGCCGTCGGCGCCGGAGCCGACGAATGCCGCCCCCCTCACCGCCGCGCCCACGATGGCGAGCAGGGCCGCCGCGGACAGCCAGGCCACCGGGCGCAGGCGCATGAGCGTTGCCCGGATGACCAGGTTGACCGCGCCCAGGATGAGCAGCAGCCCGAGCGCGGCATGGACGGTCAGCGCGGCCGGGCCGTTGGCCAGGGCACGGCCCACGGCGGTGAGCACGCCGGCCCCGTGGTCGCGCGCGGGAACGCTGACGTAGAGGTTGACGATCATCCCCAGTCCGTACTGGATCAGCAGCCCGGCCAGCATCCCCAGGCTGATCCGGCGCAGCAGCACCGGCCGGGACGCCGGTGCCCGGTCAGGAGGCTGCTGGGTGCGCGTCGAGTCGAGCATTGCGGTCGCCGCCCTTCGTGAGCCGTGTTCTTCGCCGCTGTCAGCCCCGGGCGGGACGACAGAGGTCTCGCACATAGATAGTTTTTATTCTAGATAATCTCAATTAGCAAGTATTATGACAGGTGATATTCTTTGCCATCGTGGACGAGCATGCTGAGGCAGCCGCGGCGGACCCGCCCGGCGATGGTGTGGCCTTCCTCCTGGTCCAGCTGGGCTTTCAGGCCGGGCGGCAGTTCGGGGAGCGGCTCGCCCCACTCGGCCTGGAGCAGCGGCAGGCCGGAATGCTGACCCGGCTGGCGGCCAGCGAGGGCAGGTCGCAGCAGGCGATCGCCGCACTGCTGGGGATCAACGCCACCCAGATGGTCTTCCTGGTGGACGAGCTGGAGCGGCTGGGGCTGGTCGAGCGCAGGCGCAATCCCGCCGACCGGCGATCTCACGCGCTGTACCTGACCGGGCCGGGCCGGGCGATGCTGGCGCGGGTGAGAGCCGTCACCGCCGAGCATGAGGCCAGCATCACCTCGGGCCTGACCGGCGAGGAGCGCGAGCAGCTGCTCGCCCTGCTCCGCCGGATCGCGGCCGGGCAGGGGCTGGCCGCCCAGGCGCTCCCGGGGCTTCCCCCGGCGGGTGGCGGCGGGCCGGCGGGGGCAGCGCGACCGGCCTGACCCGGGCCTTTGTCGCCAGCCACCAGAACCGGCAGCCCGCGGCGGTACCGATCCACAAGACACTCTCAGGCCGGTTGACCGAGGCGTACGGATGCCGCAACGATGTTGCCCATGCGAACCACGCCTCCCTTCCGTGCTGATCATGTGGGCAGTTTGCTGCGTCCGCCGGTGCTGCTGGCGGCGCGGGACGATTTCGCCGCCGGGAAGATCGACGCGGCCCGGCTGCGGGAGATCGAGGATCTGGCGATCACCGACGCGGTGGCGATGCAGGCCGGGGTGGGGCTGCAGTCAGCGACCGATGGGGAGTTCCGGCGCGCGACCTGGCATATGGATTTCATCTACCAGATCGGCGGGATCAGCAAGGCGCCGGGGAACATCTCGGTCAAGTTCCACAACGCCGCCGGGGACATCGAGTGGACCCCGGCGGCGCTGCACGTGGACAGCCGGCTGCGGATGGACAAGACGATCTTCGGGGATGACTTCAGCTACCTGCAATCGGTGGTGCCGGCCGGGGTGATGGCGAAGCAGACGATCCCGTCGCCGAACATGGTCCACTACCGGGGCGGCCCGGCCTCGATCGATCCCAAGGTCTATCCCGACATGGAGGAGTTCTGGGCCGACCTGGCGGCTGCCTACGCCGACGAGGTAAGCCGGCTGGCCGCGCTCGGCTGTCGCTACCTGCAGTTCGACGACACCAGCCTGGCCTACCTCAACGACCCGGCGCAGCGGGCCGACATCGCCGCCCGCGGCGAGGACGCCGAGCACATGCACCTGCGCTATATCCGCCAGGTCAACGCCGCCCTCGCGGGCAAGCCCGCCGGGCTGACCGTCACCACCCACCTGTGCCGGGGCAACTTCCGCTCCTCCTGGGCCGCCTCCGGCGGTTACGACTTCGTGGCCGAGGCCCTGTTCGGTGAGCTGGCGGTGGACGGGTTCTTCCTCGAATACGACGACCCCCGCTCCGGGGGGTTCGAGCCGTTGCGGTTCATCCCGCCCGGCAAGATGGTCGTGCTCGGCCTGGTCACCACCAAGACCGGCGCGCTGGAAGACCCCGACCTGCTCAAGCGCCGCATCGATCAGGCGGCCAAGTATGTCCCGCTCGACCAGCTCTGCCTGTCCGGCCAGTGCGGTTTCTCATCCACCGTCGAGGGCAACGTCCTGACCCAGGACCAGCAGCGCGCCAAGCTCGAGCTCATCGTGCAGGTCGCCCGCGACGTCTGGGGCTGATCACCCCAGCCCGGCCAGCGCGTCCTCGATCGCGCGGTGGAACGTGGGGTAGGCGTAGATCATCTGGCGCATGCTCCGCACCGGGACCCGTGCGTGCACCGCCAGCACGAGCGCGCTGAGCATCTCGCCGCTGGCCGGGCCGATCGACGTGGCGCCGACCAGCACCCCCGCACCGGCGTCCTCGACCAGCTTGATGAAGCCGTCGTTGCCCGCCTTGTGGATCCAGCCCCGGGCGGACTGCGGGATCGGGGTGGTGCCCACGCGCACGTCCAGCCCCTGCTCCCGCGCCTGGGCCTCGGTCAGCCCGACCGCGCCGATCTCCGGATCGGTGAACGTGACCCTGGGCACGGCGTGATACTGCGCAGCGAAGCCGGGCTCACCGAGGATGTCGGCCAGCACGATCCCCGCCTGGTACATGGACATGTGGGTGAACGCGCCCTTGCCGGTGATGTCACCCAGCGCCCATACCCCCGGGGCGGCCCGCAGATGGCCGTCCACCGGGATGGCGCTCAGGCTCTCGTCGATGCCCACCGCGCCGGCGCCGACCCCGGCCAGGTCGGTCCGGCGGCCCGTGGCGACGAGCAGCGCCTCGCCGGTGAGCTCGCCGCCGCCGGCCAGGGTGACCGTGAAGCCGGACCGGTTATGTCCGACCCCGGTGGCATGCTGGCCGGTGTGCACCCCGATGCCCTCCCGGCCGAACACCCGGGCCAGCAGATCCCCGGCCTCGGGCTCCTCCATGGGAAGCAGCCGGCCCGCTCCCTCGATCACCGTGACCCGGCTGCCGAACCGGGCGAAGACCTGGCCGAGCTCCACCCCGACGGATCCGCCGCCGAGGATCACCAGCGAGGCGGGCACCCGCTCGGCCTCGATGGCCTCGCGGTTGGTCCAGTACGGCGTGCCCGCCAGGCCCGGGATCGGCGGCACGGCCGGCGCCGTGCCGGTGTTGATGACGATCCCGCGCCGCGCCCGCAGCACCACCTGGCCGTCACCGCCCGGCCGGGAGGGGGTCACGGTGACCTCGCCGGGCGCGCTGATCCGCCCGTGCCCGCGGACGAGGATCCCTCCCTTGCCGGTGAACCGGTCAGCGGCCACCTTGTCGTCCCAGTCGTCGGTCGCCTCGTCGCGGATGCGGCGCGCCACCGGCGCCCAGTCGGGATCGACGCGCGCCGTGCCCGCCATCCCGTTGACCCGGTTCCCTTCCATGATCAGGTTGGCGGCACGGATCATCATCTTGGACGGGACGCAGCCAAAGTACGGGCATTCGCCGCCGACGAGCCGGACCTCCACCCCGGCCACGACCAGGCCGGCCTCGGCCAGCGTGCCCGCGACGTGCTCCCCACCGGGCCCCATGCCGATGACGACCACGTCCACGTCGCGATCACGTTCCGTCATGTCCCCTCCCGGCGCATCGCATTTGCGTGCCAGGGTATACAGGGGGGAATGCGCGCCGCGGCAAGCGGGTTGATGCTGAAGTGCCCGGGGATTCTCACCGACACAGATGGGGCAGTCTGATGACGAGTAGCCGCCGCGGTGCGGCAGGCTCAGCCACGGAACCGCCAGGAACCGACCCCTCATCGATCACGGAGAGTGACGACCCATTTAGGGGCCGGCCCGGCCCGCCGGCCGGGCCGGGGACACCCAATGGGGCGCGCGAGCCCAGCGTCAACGGGGCGGCCGCCGGGACGAGCCAGGACGGCGAGGACGGCGCGGAACCGCTGACCGAGAGTGACGCCGAAGAGCAGGTGCACGGGATCTGCTTCAAGACCGGGCCACCGGGGCGGATCGGGGTGGAACTGGAATGGCTGGTCTTCGACGGCCGTGACCCGGCCCGGCCGGTAGACCAGCAGCGCGCGGCCACCGCCGTGGCCCGGCTGGGCGCCCCCGGGGCGCTTCCCGGCCGGGGCATGCTCACCACCGAGCCGGGCGGCCAGGTCGAGATCAGTTCCGCACCCGCGACAGGTCCGGGCGACTGCATCGCCGGCGCCAGCCTGGATCTCGCCGCCCTCCGGCAAGCCATTCATCAGGAGGGTCTCCGCCTCAGCGGGCGGGGACTCGACCCGTTCCGCCCGCCGCGGCGCGTGCTCGAACTACCGCGCTACGCGGCGATGGAGAAGTTCTTTGACCGGGCCGGCCCCTGGGGCCGGCTCATGATGTGCAGCACCGCCTCGGTCCAGGTCTGCGTGGACGCCGGCGGTGAGGGGCCGGGCTGGTCCGGCTTCCGCTGGCGATGGCACCTGCTGCACGCGATCGGCCCCGTGCTGGTGGCCGCCTTCGCCAATTCACCCCTGCGGGGCGGCCGCCCGACCGGCTGGAAATCGACCCGCCAGGCCATCTGGGCGCGGCTCGACCCCACCCGGACCCGCCCGCCGGCCCACGCCCAGCCGCCGCCGGGCCGGCGGCCCGGCCGGTCCTGGCCACCGGCCAGCGACCCCCGCTCCGCCTGGGTGGACTACGCGCTGGCGGCCGAGGTCATGTGCGTGCAGCGGCCGGGCGAGCAGGACTGGTCCGCGCCCGCCGGGCTGACGTTCCGCGACTGGCTGCGCGGCGCCGGGGATCGCCCGCCGACCGGCAGCGACCTCCGCTACCACCTGTCCACGCTGTTCCCGCCGGTACGGCCGCGCGGGCACCTGGAGGTCCGGAGCATCGACGCCCAGCCGGGCGACGGCTGGATGGTGCCGCTGGCGGTGACCGCGGCCCTGCTGGATGACCCGCTGGCCGCCGAGCAGGCGATGGCGGCGGCCGAGGCCCTGTGGCACCGGCCCGGGAGCCCCTGGTGGCTCGCGGCCCGGCACGGCCCGGCCCACCCCGCGATCGCCGCCGCGAGCCGCCAGTGTTTCGCGGCGGCGGAAGCGGCGCTGGCGCGCGCCGGGCAGCCCGCGGCGCTGCGGCGGGCGGTGACCGCCTTCGCCGAGCGCTACGTGAACCGGGACCGATGTCCCGCCGATGACCTGCTCGACCAGGCCACAACCGACACCCTCCCGGAGGACTTCGATGGCCACTACGCCCAGGCATGAGACGCCCGCCGAGCTGCCCGCCGAGGCGCTGCGGGAGCGGATCGCGGGCTGCCTGATCACGGCCAGGGAACGCACGGAGCTGCTGACCGGGTCCGTGGACGAGGCCGACCTGATCCGCCAGCACTCCCCGCTGATGTCGCCGCTGGTGTGGGATCTCGCGCACATCGCCAACCAGGAGGAGCTGTGGCTGCTGCGGGAGCTGGGCGGCCGGGAGCCCATGCACCCGGAGATCGACCCGCTCTATGACGCGTTCGAGCACCCGCGCGCCGAGCGCCCCACCCTGCCGCTGCTGCCGCCCGCCGAGGCGCGCCGCTACGCCGGGGAGGTCCGCGCCCGGGTGCTCGACCTGCTCGAGGCGGCGACCTTCTCCGGGGCGCCGCTGGTCACCGCGGGGTTCGCCTTCGGGATGATCGCCCAGCACGAGCAGCAGCACGACGAGACCATGCTCATCACCCACCAGCTGCGCCGGGGCGCCCCCGTGCTGCGGGCCGCCGGGCCGCCGCCGGCCCCGCCGGACGCCTTCGGCCTCCCCGCCGAGGTGCTCGTGCCCGGCGGCCCCTTCACCATGGGCACCTCCAGCGAGCCGTGGGCGCTCGACAACGAACGGCCCGCCCACACGGTCCACGTGCCCGCCTTCTACCTCGACACCACGCCGGTGACCAACGGGGCCTACCAGC
>DATINY010000519.1:0-17213 GCA_035473755.1 Streptosporangiaceae bacterium | reverse complement strand
TGGCGAGCGTGCGGGCGGGCCCGCCGCCGGTCCCGATCGCGAGGTCCAGCGCGGCCGGGACGTCGAGCTCGGTCGCCAGCAGCCGCCGCATCTCGTCCACCGCCGCCGGGTCGCTGGCCGCGGTGCGCCCGGCCGCCTGGTACAGGCTCTCCAGCCTGGCCGTGGCCACGTCGAGCAGCTCCGGCCGGTAGTCCCAGCTCTCCGCCCACGGGCGGTCCAGGATCATGAGCCTGACCGCCGCCGCCGGATGGCCGGCCAGGAGCTCTTCGAGCAGCACCAGATTGCCGGCCGACTTGGCCATCTTCGCGCCGGCGATAGTGACCGTCCCCGCGTGCAGCCAGGCGCGTGCGTACGGCCGGACGCCGGTGAACGCCTCGGCCATGGCCGCGTGGTAGGCGTGATGCGGGAACCGCAGGTCCGCGCCGCCGGCGTGGACGTCGACCGCGGGCCCGAACACCGACATCGCCATGGCGGCGCACTCGGCGTGCCAGCCCGGCCGGCCCGGGCCCCAGGGGGAGTCCCAGGCGGGGTGGCCCGCCTCGCTGGCCTGCCAGATGGCCGTGTCCAGCGGATCGTCTTTGGCCGGGTCGTCCGGGCGGCCGGCGTACTCGCCGGACAGCCGGATGGCCTCGGACCGCTCCAGCCCGGCCCGGCCGGCCACGTCGCCGCCGCGGAAGTAGACGCTGCCCCCGCGGGGGTAGGCCGCGCCCGCGTCCAGCAGCCCCGACGCGAGCCGGATGACCTGCTCCACATACCGGTGGGCCCGCGGCTCGTGCTCGGGAGCGCGGACGTTCAGCGCGGCCATGTCCCGCTCGAACTGGAACTGCTGGATCGCCGCGAAGGTGTCGTAGGCCGCTCCCGCCCGGCGGGCCGCCGCGTCAAGCACGTCGTCCACGTCGGTGACGTTCCGGCACACCTCCGGCTCCACCCCGAGGAAACGCAGCGTGCGGCCGAGCGTGTCCACCCAGGCGAACGCCGCCGCGTGCCCGAGATGCGTAACGTCGTACGGCGTGATGCCGCACGCGTACACGCGGGCCCGGTCCAGCAGTTCCACCCGCTGGCCCGCGATCACCGCCGCGGGCGCGCCGCCGGCTGTGTGGATTCCCGTCATGGTTCCAGTGTCGGTCATGGCGGGCGCGGCGGCCGGCAGTAACCTCCCAGATGTGACAGTGGAGCTGGATTTCCTTGATCACCTGGTGCGGGAGTCCGCGCGTTTCGCCGAGGCCGTCGCCGCCGCCCCACCGGGGGCGCCGGTGCCGTCGTGCCCCGGCTGGAACGCTGACGACCTGCTGTGGCACCTGGGCGAGGTGCAGTGGTTCTGGGGCACGGTCGTGCGTGAGCGGGTGAACGGGGATCAGGCGGAAGCGCTCAATCCGCCGCGGCCGGGCGACCGGGCGGGGCTGGCCGCGTTCTATGACCGCGCCAGCCACGGCCTGGCCGGCATCCTCGCCGCGACCCCGCCGGACACGCCCGCCTGGACCTGGTCGGAGGACCAGACGGTGGGCTTCATCCGCCGCCGCCAGGCCCACGAGGCCCTGATCCACCGGGTCGACGCTGAGCTGACCGCGGGCCGCCGCACCCCGATGGACCCGGGCCTGAGCGCGGACGGCGTGGATGAGGCGCTGCGCGTCATGTACGGCGGCGCGCCGCCGTGGGGAAGGTTCACGCCCACCGGCGCCGGGACGCTGCGGCTCCGGGCCTCCGACACCGGCAACACCTGGCTCGTTACCACCGGCCGCTTCACCGGCACCGATCCCGGCGGCGGCACCAGCTACGACGAGCCCGGCCTGCATACCGCCGGCAGCGACCCCGGTGACCCGGCCGCCGCCGAGGTCGTGGCCACCGCGGCCGACCTCGACTGCTGGCTGTGGCACCGCCCCGAATACACGCCCGTCACCACCTCCGGCGACCCCGACGTCCTCGCCCGCTTCCAGTCGGCCATCGCCCCCGGCATCAACTGACGAGGGCGGTGGTCCACCCCGGACTTACCGCCCCCGGGCTCAGTCCGGCGGGCCGTAGCCGCCCCCGCCGGGGGTCTCGAGGACGAACAGGTCGCCGGCGCCGACCGCGACCGAGTCACAGCCGGCCATGGGCACGACGGTCCCGTCCGCCCGCTCGATCCAGTGCCGCCCCAGCGCCCCGGGCGAGCCGCCCGCCATCCCGTACGGCGCCACCCGCCGGTGACCGGTCAGGGTGGTCACCGTCATCGGCTCGCCGAACCGGATCTCCCGGTGCCCCCCGTCGCCGCCCCGCCAGCGGCCCGCGCCGCCGCTGCCCCGGCGGATCGCGTACCGCTCCAGCCGCACCGGATAGCGCCACTCCAGCACCTCCGGATCGGTGAGCCGGGAGTTGGTCATGTGCGTCTGCACCACGTCCGTGCCGTCGAAACCGTCCCCCGCCCCCGACCCGCTCGACACCGTCTCGTAGTACTGGTGCCGTTCGTTGCCGAACGTCACGTTGTTCATCGTGCCCGAGCCCTCCGCCTGCACCCCCAGCGCGGCGTACAGGGCGCCGGTGACCGCCTGCGAGGTCTCCACGTTCCCGGCCGCCACCGCCGCCGGGTACGCCGGGGCGAGCATGCAGCCGGGCGGGATGATCACCGTGACCGGCTTCAGGCAGCCCGAGTTGAGCGGGATGTCGTCGGCCACCAGCGTCCGCAGCACGTACAGCACCGCGGCCATCGCCACCGAGGACGGCGCGTTGAAGTTGTCCGGCAGCTGCGGTGAGGTGCCGGTGAAATCGATCTCCGCCGACCGCGCCGGCCGGTCCACCCGCACCGCGACCCTGATCACGGACCCGTTGTCGAGCTCGTAGGCATATTCGCCGTCGCGCAGCGCCCCGATCACCCGGCGCACCGACTCCTCGGCGTTGTCCTGCACGTGCCTCATGTAGGCCTGCACCACATCCAGCCCGAAATGGCGAACCATGCGGCCCAGCTCGGCGACCCCCTTCTCGTTGGCGGCTATCTGCGCGCGCAGGTCGGCCAGGTTGACGCCGGGGTTGCGGGAGGGGTGCAGGGCGCTGCGCAGCAGGTCCAGGGTGGCCGCCTCGCGCAGTTCGCCGTCGCGCACCAGCAGCCAGTTGTCGATCAGCACCCCCTCCTCCTCGATCCGGGTGCTGAACGCCGGCATCGAGCCCGGGGTGATCCCCCCGATCTCCGCGTGGTGCCCTCGCGAGGCGACGTAGAACAGGATCCGGCCTGCCTGGCCGAACACCGGCGTGACCACGGTGACGTCGGGCAGGTGGGTGCCGCCGTGGTAGGGGTCGTTGAGCACGTACACGTCGCCGGGCCGCATCCGGCCGGCGTTGCGGCGGGCGACGATCTTGATGCTCTCGCCCATCGACCCGAGGTGGACGGGCATGTGCGGCGCGTTGGCGATCAGCCCGCCGTCGGCGTCGAACACCGCGCACGAGAAGTCGAGCCGCTCCTTGACGTTGACCGAGTGGGCGGTCGCCTGCAGCCGCACCCCCATCTGTTCGGCGACCGACATGAACAGGTTGTTGAAGATCTCCAGCATCACCGGGTCCACCGCGGTCCCCGCCGCCGCCCGGCCGGGCCTGGCCTCGACCCGCGTCAGCAGCAGGTCGCCCCGCCCGGTCAGCTCCGCCCGCCAGCCCGGCTCGACCACGGTGGTCGCGAAGTCCTCCACGATCAGGGCCGGGCCGGCCACCCGCTCGCCGGGGCGCAGGTCCCGCCGCCGGGCCAGCCGCGCCCGCGTCCACCCGCCACCGGAATACAGCAAAACGGATGCTTCGCCCCCACCCTCCTGCCCGGGCCGCGGCGGCTGCCCCGCCGGTCCCCCGGCCGGGTCCGCCAGGACCGGTGCGGCCAGCGGCGCGGAGGGGGCGGCGAGCTCGACCGACACCGCCTCGGCGATGATCTCCTTGTCGCGCATGAGGAAAGAGAAGAACTGCCGGTACGACTGCTCGAAGTCGGCCAGCATCTGGGGCGGCGGGCCGAGCGGCACCGGCAGCGCGGTGTCGGTGCCCTCGTACCGCAGATGGGCCCGGCGCACCCGGCGGACCCCGTCCGGCTCGGCGCCTGCCTTCACGAGCGCCGCCAGCGCGTCGGCGGCGAGGGCGTCGGCCACCCGGTCCAGCTCGGGCCGCAGGCCGGCGGAAAACGGCGCCTCGACCGACCGCTCCCGCATCGCGGTCACGTCGGCCAGGCCCATCCCGTACGCGGACAGCACGCCGGCCAGCGGGTGGATCAGCACCTCGGTGATGCCCAGCGCGTCGGCGACCGCGCACGCGTGCTGGCCGCCGGCCCCGCCGAACGTCGCCAGCACATACCGGGTGATGTCATAGCCGCGCTGGACCGAGATCTTCTTGATCGCGTTCGCCATGTTGGCCACCGCGATCTCCAGGAACCCGGCGGCGACCTGCTCGGGGGCGGGCGCCCTGCTAGCAGCGGTCCTCGCCCCGGCCGACTTCGCTCCCGACGCGTCGCCGATCTGGCGGGCCAGGGCAGTGAACTTCTCCTGCACGATCGCCGCGTCGACGGGCTCGCCGCCGCTGGCGCCGAACACGGCGGGGAAATACTCCGGCTGGATCCGGCCGAGCATGATGTTGGCGTCGGTGACGGTGAGCGGGCCGCCGCGGCGGTAGGCGGCGGGGCCGGGGTCGGCCCCGGCCGAGTCCGGGCCCACCCGGTACCGGCTGCCGTCGAAATGCAGCACGGAGCCGCCGCCAGCGGCGACCGTGTAGATGCTCAGCATCGGTGCCCGCATCCGCACCCCGCCGACCTGGGTCTCGTACTGCCGCTCGAACTCGCCGGCGAAGTGGGACACGTCGGTGGACGTGCCGCCCATGTCGAACCCGATCACGCGGCCGAAGCCTGCCGCCTGGGCGGTGCGGGCCATGCCGACGATCCCGCCGGCCGGCCCGGACAGGATCGCGTCCTTGCCCCGGAACAGGTGCGCCTCGGTGAGCCCGCCGTTGGACTGCATGAACTGGAGCCGGACGCCACCCAGCTCGCTGGCGACCCGGTCCACGTAGCGGGCGATGATCGGTGACAGGTAGGCGTCCACCAGCGTGGTGTCGCCGCGGGAGATGAGCTTCATCAGCGGGCTGGTGGCGTGCGACTCCGACACCTGGGTGAACCCGGCCGCGCGGGCGATCTCGCCGATCCGCGTCTCGTGCGCGGGGTAACGGTAGCCGTGCATGCACACGACCGCCACCGACCGGAACCCGTCGTCGTAGGCGGCCTGCAGGTCCCGGGCTACCCGCTCGGCGTCGAGCGGGACGACGACCTCGCCGTGCGGGCCGACCCGCTCCGCCGCCTCGATCACCCGCGAGTACACCATTTCGGGCCGGATGATCTGGCGCGCGAAGATGGCCGGCCGTTCCTGGTAGGCGATCCGCAGCGCGTCGGCGAAGCCGGCCGTGATGACCAGGACGGTGGGCTCGCCCGTGCGCTCCAGCAGGGCATTCGTCGCGACCGTGGTGCCGAGGCGGACCACGCTTATCCGTTCGGCGGGAATGGGCTCGCCGGCGGGGACGGACAGCAGGTGCCGGATCCCGGCCACGGCCGGATCGTCGTAACGGCCGGGGTTCTCCGAGAGCAGCTTGTGGACGGCCAGCGTGCCGTCCGGGCGGCGGGCGACCACGTCGGTGAACGTGCCGCCACGGTCGATCCAGAACTCCCAGCGACCGTCCATGGCCCTCCCTGCGCTCATGCTGCCGTGCCCTGTTCGGCCATGGCGCCGGTGCGCCAGCCCCCGGCCTGCCGCGGGCCGCTCGTAACGCTGCGCCGGTCTGGTGCGTTCCGGAATACGGATGTCCATGCTAGGTCGCCCCGGTCACCCCGGAGCGGACGTGGGCATCCCGGAGAGGGGAGCCAGAGGCGCGGTGCCGTGCCCTCGGGGGACGCGGCACCGCTCCTTTGACGTCTGAGGGCGCCGGGCATCCCGGATGGCCCCGTCATCCTGGTGAGGACCACGCTGGTCGGGCGGAGCCCGGCCGCCTCCACCGGGGCGAAGATGATCGTACATTTGATCTACGGGCGACCCCCGGGAAAGGAAAGCCGGCCATGGTGGAAGTGCTCCCGATCGAGACACCGCCGCTCGGCGACCGCAGCTACCTGGTGCATGACGGCGAGGCCGCCCTGGTCATCGACCCGCAGCGGGATATCGACCGGGTCATCGCCCTGGCCGCCGACGCCGGCGTTCGGGTCAGCCACGTGGCCGAGACACACGTGCACAACGACTACGTCACCGGCGGCCTGGCGCTGGCCCGGGCGGCCGGTGCGACTTACCTGGTCAACGCGGACGACCCGGTGTCCTTCGACCGCACCCCGGTCAGCGACGGTGACCGGGTGGAGATCGGCGGGATGCGGGTCCGGGCCCTGGCCACGCCGGGGCACACCTACACCCATCTGGCCTACGTGGTCGAGGCCGCCGGCGCCACACCGGGTGACGGGGTGGCGGGCGTCTTCACCGGCGGGTCGCTGCTATACGGCGCGACCGGCCGCACCGACCTGCTCGGCCCGGACGCCACGGGGACGCTCACCCGCGCGCAGTGGGCTTCGGCCCGCCGGCTCGCCCGGGAACTGCCCGATGCGGCCCGGATCTTCCCCACCCACGGTTTCGGCAGCTTCTGCTCGGCCACGCAGTCGGACGCCGCCTCGTCCACCATCGGCCACGAGAAGCTGGTCAACCCGGTGCTCACCCTGGACGAGGGCTCCTACCTGGAATCGCTGCTGGCCGGGCTGGACGCCTGGCCCGCTTATTACGCCCACATGGCCCCGGCGAACCTCGCCGGGCCGGCCGGCCCCGACCTGTCACCACCGCGTCCGGCCGATGCGGCCGAGCTGCGCCGACGCATCGAGGCGGGTGAATGGGTGGTCGATCTGCGGGACCGGATCGCCTTCGCGGCCGGCTACGTGCCCGGCGCGTTCAGCTTCCCGCTGGACAACAGCTTTGCCACCTACCTGGGCTGGATGATCCCGTGGGGAACGCCGCTGACGCTGCTGGGGGACTCCCCGGAGCAGGTCGCCCAGGCTCAGCGGGAACTGGCCAGGATCGGGATCGACCGGCCCGCTGCCGCCGCCACCGGCCGGCCCGAGACCTGGGCGGGCGAGCGGGGAGTCGCCTCGCTCCGGCTGGTCAAGTTCGGGGATCTGGCCGCCGCCGTCGGTGCCGGGCACGGGCCGGTCGTGCTGGACGTCCGCCGCCGGCTGGAGTGGGAGGCCGGCCACATCGAGGGGGCCGTTCACATTCCGCTGCATGAGCTGCCGGGCCGGGTCGCCGAGCTGCCGCCGGGCGAGGTGTGGGTGCACTGCGAGAGCGGCTACCGCTCCATCCTGGGGGCGTCCATCCTCGCCGCCCATGGCCGGAGCGTGGTCAGCGTCAACGACGACTTCGCCAGCGCCGCGGCCGCCGGGCTCGCCGTGGAGCGGGCCTGAGCATTCCGGCCTGGTTCAGCGCCAGGCGCCGGCCTGGTTCAGCGGCGGGTGCCGGTGAGGTCCAACGGCGGGTGCCGGTGAGGCCCAGCGCAAAGTACCGGTGGGGCTCAGCGCAGAGTGCTGGCTTGGTCAGCGCAGGGTGCCGGTGAGCCTGACGCAGCAGGTGCCTGGGTCGGGGTCGGGAACCGCCTTGGCGCTGGTGGCGCCCAGGCCGTCCAGTAGCCCGCTCAGGTAGGCCTGGTTGACCTTGCAGACCACATCCGGGGCGCGGGCCGAGAGCGGATGGAACGGGCAGTTGCGCAGGCGCAGCTCGGTCGGGGCCTCCCGCTGCGGCTCGTACCCGAGCTCGTCGAGGATCTCCCCGGCCACGGTCAGGGCACGCTCGGCCCCGAGTCGGCCCGGGCGCAGCCGCTCCCGCTGACCGGCCCCATACTCGGCACCCTTGACCCGGGCGGCCTGCACCGCGGCCGACTGGGCATCCTCCCCGGAGGCGCCGGCGCGGATGGCGTCGATCAGGATGTCGGCCAGCACGTCATAGTGACGGGCCGGGATGCTGATGGAGATGTCCGCACCGGACGGCTCGTAGGTTTTGGGCGTGCGCCCCACCCGGCGCTGGCCCAGCGGTGCATCGTAGCGGGCGCGCAGCAGGCCCGCACTGACGAGCTTGTCGAGGTGAAAGGCGGCCAGCTTGCGGGAGATCCCGGTGCTGGCGGCCGCTTCCTCCCGGCTGACCGGCCGGTGCGCCGCACGCACTAAGGCGTACAGCCGCCAGCGCATCTCCTCGCTGAGCACGGCCAGCGTGGCCAGCGAGGCATCGCGGGGATCACCCGAACCGCTCACTCGCACCAAATTAACGTTAACAGATTCATCTGATAATTTGTGATTAATCAAGCCTGCTCTCCTTTTTTGACTTTTCAATCAATATTACCATCATGGATTGGCAAAATAAGGTTAAGCTGGAATAGCCGGCGGATGGCCCGTGTCCCCCGGCCAGCTACCTGGTGGGCCCCGCTCCGGCCAATAAACCATCCATTGCTGGTAACGGCTGCGACCGCCGCCTGGTTCGCGGCCCGCCCACCGGCCGTCACAGCACGCCGCCGGCCAGGGCACACGCGCCGGCGAAGGGACCGCCCAGGGCGGCCCCGGCGGCCGCCGCGCCGCTCGCCGCGTCGGCCTGCCCGGCAGGTACGGGCTGACGCGGCGTCAGGACACGATGTCCTTGGTGCGGAAATGGCGGAACGCCAGCGCGAACAGCACCAGCGCATAGGAAACCGACACCGCGGCACCCTCGATCATCGCGCCCCAGGACAGCTGGGCCGAGAAAGCGTCCAGCCAGGCGTACTGCCAGTGCGTTGGCAAGATCTCCCGCCACGAGCCGAGCGCGGTCACCTGGTCGAGAATGGCGCTGACGATAGCCAGCCCCACCGCGCCGCCGACCGCGCCGAGCGGCGAGTCGGTGCTGACCGAGAGCAGGAACGCCAGTCCGGCCACCACCAGCAGGGTGATCATGACGTACACGAGGGTGATTCCCGTCCGCGCCAGCGCCGTGCCGTAGGGGAGCTCGATTCCGGTGGCGGGCAGATGGAGCGGATGCCAGCCGAACACCACGGTGCCCGCCAGCAGCGACATCGCCGGGAAGCTGACCACGGCGACGGCCGCATAGCCGAGCGCGACGATCATTTTCTGGCGCAGCAGCCGGGCGCGCGGCACCGGCGCAGCCAGCAGGTAGCGCAGGGATGACCAGCCCGCCTCGCTGGCGATCGTGTCGCCGCAGAACAGCGCGACCGCCACCACCAGCAGGAAACCCGTCGAGGCGAAGAAGCTGAACGCGGCGAAGTTGAGACCGCCGTCGGTGGCGAGGTCGACCAGTCCTGGCGGGCCAGTGCCCGGCTGCGCCGGGCCACCGAGCTGGAACGCGCCGACGAGGATCCACGGCAGGACCAGCAGGATTCCGAACGCCATCATGGTCCGCCGCCGGCGCAGCTGGCGGATGAACTCCACCCGCAGCGGCAGCGTCCGGCGCGGGTCGTAGCCGGGGGCGGCCGGGGCGTCGAGGTCCGGGCCGCCAGCGGCCCGGGTACCGGTGGCCGGGGTGCCAGGCCCCGGGGCGGCCGGGCTCACGCTGGCGGTCATGGCGCGCTCCCCTGGCTGACGGCCAGATCGCTGCCGGCCGACGGGGCCAGGCCGTCGCCGGGGGCGCCGTCGCCGTTGCCGTTGCCCGGCGTGGCTATAAGCGCCAGGAAGGCGTCCTCCAGGCGGCGGCTCGGGCCGACCCGTTCCACCGGTACGCCCGCCCCGACCAGCGCCGCGACCACCGCCGACGGTGGCACGCCGTCGTGACGGACCAGCACCCCATCGGGGTGTTGCTCCGCCCCCTCGACTCCGTCCATCGCGCGCAGGACGGCGACGGCGTGCTCCGGCTCGGGCGTCCCCACCATGAGCGCGCCAGCCTCGCCCATGATCTCCGCGACCGGCCCGGCCGCGAGCCGGCGGCCCTCGTGCATGACGACCACATGGGTGCAGGTCTGCTCGACCTCGCAGAGCAGGTGGCTGGACAGGATGACGGTCCGCCCCTCGGCCGCGTACCGCAGCAGGACATCGCGCATTTCCCGGATCTGCGGCGGGTCGAGGCCGTTCATCGGCTCATCGAGCACCAGCAGGTCGGGCAGGCCCAGCATGGCCTGGGCGATGGCGAGCCGCTGGCGCATGCCGCGCGAGTAGGCCCGCACCTTCCGGTCGATGGCCGCGCCGAGGCCGGCCACTTCCAGCACCTCCGCCAGGTGGGCGCCGTCGGGCGGGCGGCCGGTGGCGCGCCAGTACACCTCGAGGTTGGCCCGCCCGGACAGGTGCGGCAGGAAGCCCGGGCCCTCCACGAACGAGCCGAGGCGGGACAGCGCGGGCGACCCGGGGTGGACCCGGCGGCCAAAGATCGTGATCGTCCCGGTCTGCGGGCGCAGCAGCCCCATCAGAGCGCGCAGGGTGGTGGTCTTGCCCGCTCCGTTGGGCCCGAGCAGGCCGAGGATCTGCCCGCGTTCCACCCGCAGCGACAGGTCGTCGACCGCGAGCTGGCCGTCGGCGAAACGCTTGGTCAGCCCGGTGATCTCCAGCGGGACACCGGCCAGCTCGGGCACCAGGTCGCCGCGGCTCCCGCGGCGACCGAGGCCCAGGATGAGCGCGGCGGCCACCAGCGCCGCGGCCGGCGCCGCCCATACCCACCAGGGCACCCCGCCGTTGACCACGGTCAGGGCCGGGTCGGACGGCATGACCACTCCCGGGCCGGCCAGCGCCACCCGGTAGATGGCCGGCGCCGGCGGGGTGGCGTAGGCGTAGTCGGTGGTGGTCAGCACGAGCCGCAGCCGGTGCCCGGTGGAGAAGTTGTAGTCGATCGCGGGCAGGCCGATGGTGACCACCCGGCCGGCCTGTGCCCCGGTGATCCGCACCGGCGACACCAGCTGATTAGGCAGGGTGGTGTTGCCTGCCTGGTCCACGTCGTAGATCTTGGCGAACATCGTCACGTCGGGCGCGCCGGAGACCCTGACCCTGATCGTCGGGGACCCGGTCACCTGGATCGGGCTGGACAGCCGCGCCGAGGTGAAGGCCGCGCTCTGGCCCGGCATGTCGAAGGTGAGGCCGGCCGGCCCGAGCGGGCCGAGGCCAGGGAAGACCGAGATGGAGGCGGGCGCGCCTCCGGCCGGGCTGACGGCCACCTGCGGCGGCCCGGCCAGCGGCACCAGGGTCCGCTTGGTCCCGGCCAGCCCCGGGTAACTGCCCGCGGTGGCGATGCCGAGCGACGCCTGGTCGCTGGAGGGGTCGAAGCCGAGCACCCGGGTCACCGCAAACCCGGGCTGCCCGGTGCCGGTGCTGGCCGCCGGATGGCCGGGCGCCAGCCACCGCCGCAGCCACTGCGCCGTCAGTGACTCGACTCGCGCGGTTTCCTGGTTGCCGCCGTCATGGCCGCCCGCGAACCACACCATGTCCACCGGGGCGCCGTTGCGGTGGAGCGCCCGGTAGTTGGCGTCCGCCTGGTCGAGCCCGAAGAGCGAGTCGTTCTGGCCCTGGATGAGCAGCGTGGGGGCGCGCATCCGGCCCGCCACGCTGGCCGGGCTGGAGTGCAGCAGCAGCGAGATGGCCTGCGGGGTGGCCCGGCCGGTCGCGGCAACCTGCTGGTAGATGGCGCAGATCTGGGGCTGGAAGCGGCCGCACAGCGCGAACCGGCCGATTCCGCTGGGCGGCAGCAACTGCCCGGCTCCGCTGCCCTGGCTTGACCCGCTGCCCTGGCCCGATCCGCTGCCCTGGCCCGGCCCGGTCGCCTGCCCGGATGCACTGCCCTGGGCCGTCGCCCCGAAGCCCACCGAGCCCTGGGTGAAGAGCAGGCCCGCCCATTGCCGCTTGAACACGCCGCCCGCCGGGCCGCCGCCGGCGCCGTTCGCGAACAGCGCGGTGGCCAGGTTGTTCCAGGTGCTCTGGGCGACGACGGCGTCGATCCGGTGGTCGTAGGCGGCGGCGAGGAGCGAGATCCCGCCGCCGTAGGAGGCGCCGGTGATCCCGACCCGCGGATCGCCCGGGTGGTCGAGCAGGACCCGGGGCTGGCGGGCGAGCCAGGTGACGAGCTGCTCGACGTCCTTGACCTCATAGTCGGGTGAGTCCAGCCCGATCTGCCCGGTCGAGGCGCCGAATCCCCGCGCGGACCAGGTCAGGACGGCGAATCCGGCCCGCGCCAGGTCCTCGGCCTGCAGGCGGACGGCGTCCTTGGTCTCCCCGAATCCATGCGCCAGCAGGACGGCTGGCAGCCGGCCGCCACCCGGCGGCGTGAAGAAGCTGGCGTCGATGACGACATGCTGGCTGTCGCGCGGCCCGTCCACGACCGGGATGCGCACGTTGCGCATGGTCAGCGGGGCGGGCTGGCTCAGCGCGACCGCGAGGCCGATGCCCGCCGCCAGCAGCGCGACGGCCGCCACGACCGCGACGATGACCTTCGGCCGCAGAAACCGGCGCAATCCCATGCAAGGACGCTAGCAATGACCGCGGCATGCTCCGGGCGGTCGAGCCGCAATCCGGGCCAGACGACCCCGGCTTCCCTTGGCCGGCCCGGCCGCAATCCAGGCCAGACGCCATCTCGGCGCCAAGATGGCGCCAGCTTGACTTGCAATGGCGTCGTAGTGATGTCATACTGACGTCATGGACCTCACGCCCTATGTCAGCAACCTCCGTCAAGAGCTCGCGGTAGCCGCCGATGCGGGCGGTGATGACGCCCGTGCGCTGGCCGAGCGGCTCACCGCTCCGCTGGAGTCGGCCGTGCGGCTCGTCCTGCTGGACGCGCTGTCGGCAGCGGCGGCCGAGATCACGCGTGACCTCGCGCCGGGCTCGGTGGACCGCCGCCTCCGCGGGCGCGAGCCCAGCTTCGTGGTGACGCCACCTCCAGCCGAGCAGCCGTTCGACGAGCCCGGCCCGCCCGCGGCGGACGTCTCGCCGCCGGCCACGCCGGAGGGCGAGGAAGGGGCGGCGGCGCGGATCAGCTTCCGGCTCACCGAGTACCTCAAGGGCCGGATCGAGGAGGCCGCCGCCCAGGCCGGGCTCTCGGTCAACGCCTGGCTCGTCCGCGCGGCGTCGGCCGCGCTGGAGTCCGGCGACCGCGACCGCGGCTCCGTCCGGCGCCCGCCGCTGGGCGGGCAGCGCTACACCGGCTGGGTGCGGTAGCGATGCGGCCCGGCACCACGTCCCGTTACCGGCTTCCACCAGCGGTGGACGCCCCCGCTAACCCCCTGTCAGGAGGAACCGTCATGCCCACTTTCGATACCCCCGAACCGGTTTCGGCCGTGCTCGAGCTGGTCGTCGGTGACGTACGCATCACCGCGAGCGACCGCGACGACACGGCCGTGGAGATCCGCCCGAGCGATGAATCCCACGAGCCGGACGTGCGGGCCGCAGAGCAGACCCGGGTCGAGTACTCCGCCGGCCGGCTCCTCGTCAAGACGCCCAGGCAGCGCAGCCTCAGCCTGTTCGGCAAGCCCGGGTCGATCGACGTGACGATCGGCCTGCCGAGCGACTCGCAGGTGTACGGCGACGCCTCGGTCGCGGCGTTCCAATCGGCCGGCCGGCTCGGCAAGTGCCGGCTCAAGCTCGCGACCGGCGACATCCAGCTGGAGCAGACGGGCCCGCTCGAGGCGAGCACCGCCGCTGGCACCATCGTGGTGGACCGGGTGACGGGCCCGGCCGAGGTGAGCACCGGGTCCGGCCGGGTGCGACTCGGCCAGATCGACGGCAACGCGGTGATCAAGAACTCCAACGGCGACAGCTGGATCGGCGAGGCCGCCGGTGACCTGCGGGTGAACGCGGCCAACGGCAGCATCTCGGTCGATCATGCGAACGCCGACGTCAACGCCCGCAGCGCCAATGGCGACGTGCGGGTCGGTGGGGTCACGCGCGGCTCGGCCTCGCTCAAGACGAGCATCGGCGAGATCGAGGTCGGCATTCAGGCCGGCACCGCCGCCCGGCTCGACGTCCACACGCAGTTCGGCCGGATCCACAACCAGCTGGATTCATCCGGCGCCCCCGGGCCATCCGACCAGACCGTCGAGGTGAGCGCCCGCACCAGCTACGGCGACATCGTGATCCGCCGTTCCTGAAAGGAGGAGAGATGACAACAATGACCGCCACCCGGACCGCGGTCTCGGTCACCGGGCTGCGGAAGTCGTATGGCGACAAGGTGGTCCTCGATGACATCGACCTCACCGTCGCCGAGGGGACGATCTTCGCGCTGCTCGGCCCCAACGGCGCCGGGAAAACCACCATGGTGCACATCCTGTCCACCCTGATCGGCGCCGACGGCGGCGAGATGAGCGTCGCCGGCCACGACCTGGCGGCCGAGCCCGACGCGGTGCGCGCCGCGATCGGCCTCACCGGCCAGTTCTCGGCGGTGGACAACCTGCTCACCGGCCAGGAGAACCTGATCCTGATGGCGGACCTGCACCATCTGGGCCGTGCCGAGGGCCGGCGGCGCGCCGCCGGCCTGCTGGGTCGTTTCGGCCTGGCCGACGTGGCCAAAAAGCCGGCGGCGACCTACTCGGGCGGCATGCGGCGCCGGCTCGATCTCGCGATGACGCTGATCGGCGACCCGCGCCTGATCTTCCTCGACGAGCCGACCACCGGGCTCGACCCGCGTGCCCGCCGCGACGTGTGGCAGATCATCCGCGGTCTGGCCGCCGATGGCGTCACGATCTTCCTCACCACGCAGTACCTGGACGAGGCGGACCACCTCGCCGACCGGATCGCGGTCCTCGACCACGGCCGGATCGTCGCCGAGGGCACCTCCGGGCAGCTCAAGAGCCGCATCCCCGGCGGGCACATCCAGCTGCAGTTCGCGGGCCCGCATGACCTGGAAGCGGCGGCCGAGGCCCTCGGCGCGGCGTCGCGGGACGACGAGGCGCTCACCCTGCAGGTGCCCAGCGACGGCAGCCTCAAGTCACTGCGAGCGCTGCTCGACCGGCTCGACTACGCGGCGATCGAGGTCGGCAGCCTGTCGATCCACACTCCCGATCTCGACGACGTGTTCTTCGCCCTCACCGGTCATCCCAGCACCGAGAAAGAAGCCCAGCCATGAGCACCCTCTCCCTGGCCGTCACCGACTCGGCCACCATGCTGCGCCGCAGCCTCCGGCATATGCAGCGCTACCCGTCCATGACGCTGCTGATCCTCGGCATGCCCGTCGTCTTCCTGCTGCTGTTCGTGTACGTCTTCGGCGGCACGCTCGGCGCCGGGCTCGGCGGCGTGACGCACAGCCGGGCCGTCTACATCAACTACGTCACCCCCGGCATCATCCTGCTGACGGTGGCCGCCGCCGCGCAGGCGACGGCGATATCGGTCGCCATGGACATGACCGAGGGCATCATCGCCCGGTTCCGCACCATGGCTATCGCCCGCTCCTCGGTGCTGACCGGCCACGTCCTCGGCAGCATGATCCAGAGCATGCTCGGCGTCGCCGTGGTCATCGGTATCGCGGTGGCCATCGGGTTCCGGCCCACCGCGAGCCTGGCCGAATGGATCGCCGCGGCCGGCGTCCTGGCGATGATCAGCTTCGCGCTCATCTGGCTGTCGGTCGCCCTCGGCCTGGTCAGCAAAAGCGTCGAGACCGCCAGTAACCTCCCGATGTTCCTGCTGCTGCTGCCGTTCCTCGGCAGCGGCTTCGTCCCCACCGACTCGATGCCGGCCGGCGTGCGCTGGTTCGCCGAGTATCAGCCCTTCACACCGGCCACCGAAACGGTGCGGGGGCTGCTTCTGGGCACCCCGATCGGCCACAACGCGATCATCGCCGTCGCCTGGTGCGCCGGGATCGCGCTGCTCGGGTACCTGTGGGCGCGACGGCTGTATATCCGCCACCCGGTGCGGTAATCGCACACCGCCAGCAGGGCCCGGCCGGGAAGCGTGACGCACTCCGGCCGGGCTCCGGCTTATGTAACGGCTCCATGATTCCTGCGACCTCCGCCCGGCCCTGGCCCGGCATGCCCGGCGCATCACCCCGGAACATGCTTCCCCCGCAGATCACCGGGCGCTACTTTGTGCAGGGTGACGCACGCGTACCCGCACCCGGCTGCCCTTGTGGGCCGGGCCCGGGCATGAGGGGCCGGCCAGGACGCAGCGGGACGGGCAGGCCGTCATCGCGAGCCGAGGGCACCAGCGACGGGCGGGGCGGCGTCCCGGCAGCGGGCGCCGGTCCGGCGCCCGGCCACCTGGTCACCGCGCTGACCGGCTTGCGCGAGCCGGTCGTTGTGCTCTTGCTCATCATCGGGTTCATGAGCTGGATCTCCGGCAAGCCGCTGGACGGGCTGCTGATCATGTTGGCCGGGGCGGGCCTGGCCTGGGATGCCGGCCGTCGCTCGCGCCAAGCCGGCCCGGCCGGAGCCGCTCCCGCGGATGCCACCGCTCCGGACGCCACCGCTCCGGCGGCCAGCCCCGCAGGGGCAATCCCAATGGAAGCCAGCCCCGCGGAAGCCAGCCCCGGAGAAGCCAGCCCCGCGGAGGGCAGGGCCCGCCGGCGCCGCCCAGCGCTGATCGCGGCCGGGCTGGCCGGCGGCGTCCTGTATGCCGTCGTCGTCGGCTCGTTCAGCCGTTACTCCTGGCCGGCCACCGTGGCGGTGGCCGCGCTGGGCGCGGTGGTCGTCGCGATCGGATGGCGGGGCCCCCGCCACACCCGGCCGGCCCCGCTCAGGCCGCCTCTGACCGGGCTGGTGCTGTGGGGCGTGCTGGCGGTGGCATGCTGCCTATGGGAGCTGTGGTCCCTGCTGGAGCAGCCGAACCTGGCCACCAGCTCCTACGCCCACCCGACCATCAGCACGCTGACCGACCCGGTGCTCAGCACCTGGGCCGGCCGTTCGATCGTGCTGGCGGCCTGGCTCGGTCTCGGCTGGTTCCTGGTGGAACGGTGAACAGCCACGACGTCACGGTGCTCGGCTACCTTGCCGTCCTGCTGGCCGGGATCGTCCTTCAGCTGCTCGCCACTAGGACCCGCGCCCCGATCCCCCGGCTGGGCAAGGTCTTCGAGTGGGCGATGAGCACCCGGACCCGCCGGGTCGGCATCCTCGTGGCCTGGGCCTGGGTGGGCCTGCATTTCTTTGCCCGCTGACCCGCAGCGGGCAAACCGGAACCGCCGCCATTCTGCTGGAATCGCAGCCGCCATCAGCGCATGTGCTCCCTGGTGGACTCCGCCTTTATCAACTTTCCGTGATATGGCCATAACTAACGGCAGAGCAACCCGGTCGGCCTGACCGAACACTAGCCCCACCTGCCGCGGTCAGGCGCAGCAAGCTGGCAC
>DATINY010000518.1:0-8820 GCA_035473755.1 Streptosporangiaceae bacterium | reverse complement strand
CTCGGCGCCGCGCTCGGCATCCCGGTCTACGGCCTGTGCACCCTCGACGTGATCGCGGCCGACGCGGCGGCCGCGGCGGCGGGCCGCCCGTTCCTGGTGGCGACCGACGCCCGGCGCCGGGAGGTGTACTGGGCCCGCTACTCGCCGGCCGGGGAGCGGCTGTCCGGCCCTGGGGTGGCCGCCCCGGCGTCGCTGCCGGCGGACCTGCCCACCGCGGGTGAGGGCCCGGTCGCCCACCCCGGCCTGCTCGGCGAGCCGATCGGGCCCCGCTTCCCGTCGGCGGCCACGCTGGCGGGGCTGGCGGCCGGGCGGCTGGCGGCAGGGGATGGGCTTCTCCCGCCGGAACCGCTCTACCTCCGCCGGCCCGATGCCCGGGTGCCCGGCCCGCCCAAGAGCGTGCTGGCCGCCACGGGCGGGGCCGCGCGGGCGACCTTAGGGGCGGCCCCGGAATGAGCGTGGTCCTGCGCCCGATGGCCGGCAACGACGTGCCGGCCGTCGCCAAGCTGGAGGTGGCGCTGTTCGGTGAGGAGGCGTGGTCCCCGGATATGCTCGCCAGCGAACTGGCCGGTGAGCCTGGCAAGTACTACCTGGTGGCGGCGGAGGATGGCGTGATCGCCGGTTACGCGGGGATGCTGGCGACCGGTGGCGGCCAGGCGGACGTGCTGACCGTGGGCGTGGCGCAGGACCGCTGGGGTGAGGGGATCGGTGCCGCGCTGCTGGAGAACCTGCTGACCGAGGCGGGCCGCCGCGGTTGCACGGAGGTGTTCCTTGAGGTCCGGACCGACAACGACCGTGCCCAGCGCCTCTACCGGCGGTACGGGTTCGTCGGCATCGGCGTGCGGCGCGGTTACTATCAGCCGTCGGGCGCGGACGCGCTGGTGATGCGCTACGTGATCGCCCGGGCCCGGCCGGCCGAGCCCGCAGCACGCGCCCGCGGCGCCCGGCGGTGGCGGCGCGGCGGCGCGGCATGAACGCGCCCCTGGTGCTGGGCATCGAGACCTCCTGCGACGAAACCGGTGCCGGGCTGGTCCGTGGCCACGAGCTGCTGGCGGACGCGATCGCCTCCAGCGTGGCGGAGCACGCGCGGTTCGGGGGAGTGGTGCCCGAGGTGGCCAGCCGGGCCCACCTGGAGGCGATGGTGCCGGCCGTGGACCGTGCGCTGGCGACCGCCGGGGTGCGGCTGGGGCAGGTGGACGCGATCGCCGTGACGGCGGGACCGGGCCTGGCCGGGGCGCTACAGGTCGGGGTATGCGCGGCGAAAGCGTACGCGCTGGCCCTGGGCAAGCCGCTCTACGCGGTCAACCATCTCGCCGCGCACATCGCGGTCGACCAGCTGGAGCACGGCCCGCTGCCCAGGCCCGTGGTGGCGCTGCTGGTATCGGGCGGGCACTCCTCGCTGCTGCTGGTGCCGGACGTGGCGGCCGAGGTGCTGCCGCTGGGCGCGACCATCGATGACGCCGCCGGCGAGGCCTACGACAAGGTGGCGCGCCTGCTGGGGATGGGCTTCCCCGGCGGCCCGCCCATCGATGCGGCCGCCCGGTCCGGGGACGGCGCCGCGATCGCGTTCCCGCGCGGGAAGTACCGCGACGGGACGCTCGACTTCTCCTTCTCCGGCCTGAAGACCTCGGTCGCCCGGTGGGTGCAGGCACGGCAGCAGGCGGGGCAGCCGGTGCCGGTGGCCGATGTGGCCGCCTCGTTCCAGGAGGCGGTCGCCGACGTGCTGACCCGCAAGGCAGTCGCCGCCTGCCGCGCACATGACGTCAAGGACCTGATCGTCGGCGGCGGGGTGGCGGCCAACTCACGGCTGCGGGCGCTCGCGGCGGAGCGCTGCGAGGCGGCCGGGATCAGGCTGCGGGTGCCGCGGCCCGGCCTGTGCACCGACAACGGCGCGATGGTGGCGGCGCTCGGATCCGAGCTCGTGGCCCGGGGCGCGCCCGCCTCGCAGTTGGACGTGCCAGCCGATTCCTCGCTCCCGGTGACCACCGTCCTGGTGGCCTAGATGCCACCTGGCGCCGCGGCTCAAGTTGACGTGGCCAAGCCCCGGCGATACTGTTCGGAACTGGCACTCACTAAGGTAGAGTGCTAATGCGACGAGGCTGGTCTGGCACCCGCGACGACAGGCCGCCGCGGTCGCCTCTCTAGTCCTTGTCAGCCCGCCTTTCCGGAGGGGGAGGTCAGATCGTGACGACCGCCACCAAAGTAGTTCTCAAACCACTCGAAGATCGCATCGTTGTCCGCACGCTTGAGGCCGAGCAGACCACTGCGTCAGGTCTGGTGATCCCGGACACCGCCAAGGAGAAGCCCCAGGAGGGCGAGGTCCTGGCGGTGGGTCCGGGTCGCTTCGACGACGCCGGGGCCAAGCGCGTGCCGATGGATGTCAAGGTCGGCGATGTGGTGCTGTACAGCAAGTACGGCGGCACGGAGGTCAAGTACCACGGCGAGGAGTACCTGGTGCTCTCCGCCCGCGACGTGCTCGCCATCATCGAGAAGTAAGCACAAGTTCTCAGGCGGCGCGGCCCGGAGCCCTGCGACGGGACCGTGCGCTGCGTGCCACACCGCCCCGGACGCCGCAGCGGCGTCCGGGGCGGTGGCACGAGAACCCGGTGATACCGCATGGGCCTGCCAGCAGCGCGGGCCCGCCAGATAAGCACGAGCCTTTCAGACGCGATCAGAGGTAAACATGGCCAAGATGCTGGAGTTCGACGAGGAGGCGCGGCGCGCACTTGAGCGCGGCGTGGACCGGCTCGCGGACGCCGTGAAGGTGACGCTGGGGCCGCGCGGCCGCAACGTTGTCATCGACAAGAAGTGGGGCGCCCCCACGATCACGAACGACGGGGTCACCGTCGCCCGCGAGGTGGAGCTCGAGGACCCGAACGAGAACCTTGGCGCCCAGCTCGCCAAGGAGGTAGCCACCAAGACCAACGACATCGCGGGCGACGGCACCACCACGGCGACCGTGCTCGCGCAGGCGATGGTCCACGAGGGACGGCGCAGCGTGAGCGCGGGCGCGAACCCGATCTCGCTCAAGCGGGGCATCGACGCCGCCGCGTCCGCCGTGTCGGACCTCCTGCTCAAGGCGGCCCGCGAGGTGAGCGACCGGCAGGAGATCGCCCACGTGGCGACGGTCTCGGCCCAGGACGCCCAGATCGGCGACGTGATCGCGGAGGCGTTCGACAAGGTCGGCAAGGACGGCGTCATCACCGTCGAGGAGTCGCCGACCATGGGCCTCGAGCTTGAGTTCACCGAGGGCATGCAGTTCGACAAGGGCTACATCTCGCCCTACTTCATCACCGACCAGGACCGGATGGAAGCCGTCCTGGAGGACGCCTACGTGCTCCTGCACGCGGCCAAGATCTCCTCGATGGCCGACTTCCTGCCGCTGCTCGAGAAGATCGCACAGGCCAAGAAGCCGCTGCTGGTCGTGGCCGAGGACGTCGAGGGCGAGGCGCTGTCCACCCTGGTCGTGAACAGGATCCGCGGGCTGCTGTCGGTCGTCGCGGTCAAGGCGCCCGGGTTCGGCGACCGGCGCAAGGCCATGCTGGCCGACATGGCGACCCTCACCGGTGGCGAGGTGATCAGCGAGGAGCTCGGGCTCAAGCTCGAACTGGCCGATCTGGACAAGCTGGGCCAGGCCCGCCGGGTCGTGGTCACCAAGGACACCACCACGATCGTGGACGGGGCCGGCGACCCCGAGGCGATCTCGGACCGGGTCCGGCAGCTGCGGGCCGAGATCGAGAACACCGACTCCGACTGGGACCGGGAGAAGCTGCAGGAGCGCGTGGCGAAGCTCTCCGGCGGCGTGGCCGTGCTGCGGGTCGGGGCGGCGACCGAGGTCGAGCTGAAGGAGAAGAAGCACCGGCTGGAGGACGCGATCTCGGCGACCCGGGCGGCGATCGAGGAGGGCATCATCGCCGGTGGCGGCAGCGCCCTCGTGCACACGGCCGCCGAGCTCGGCGACCTCGGCAAGACCGGGGACGAGCTGACCGGCGTCAAGGTGGTGCGCACCGCGCTGAACGCGCCCACCTACTGGATCGCCGCCAACGCAGGCGAGGAGGGCGCGGTCGTGGTCGAGAAGGTGGCCGGGCTCGGCCGGGGCCAGGGCTTCAACGCGGCCACGCTGACCTACGGCGACCTGATGGAGCAGGGCGTGATCGACCCGGTCAAGGTGACCCGCTCCGCGGTGCAGAACGCGGCCTCCATCGCCGGCATGCTGCTCACCACCGAAGCGCTCGTGGTCGACAAGCCCGAGAAGGAAGCGGCGGCGGACGGTCACGGGCACGGTCACGGCCACGCCCACTGACCCAGGCCACGCGGCCACATCGATCTAACCTTTCTGGCTGCCTGTCCGGATGAAGGCGCCGCTCCGTGGGAATCATGCTGTCGTGACGGAGCGGTTCTTCATCCGGGCAGTGACGGCCGAGGGATGGCCGCCGCGTGCCGGGGCGCCCGGCGGGCCGGGCCCGGCCGCTGGCTCCAAGGCCGATGGGGCCGTGCTCCGCGATCTCACCAGCCGTGCCGCACGTGGCCAGCCGGCCGCGATCGAGTCCCTGCTGGAACACATCCGGCCAATGATCGTCCGGTACTGCCGGGCCCGGCTGGGGCGGGTAGCCGGCCATCACGTAGCCGACGACGTGGCACAAGAGGTGTGCATCGCCGTCCTTTCCGCGCTGCCCCGCTACCGGGACATGGGACGGCCCTTTGCGTCCTTCGTGTTCGGGATTGCCTCGCACAAGGTGGCGGACGCCATGCGCAGCGCCGCCCGGCTGGCGGTGCCCACCGAGGTTCTGCCGGATGGCCCCGACGAGCAGCCGGGGCCGGAGGAGACCGTGGTGGCCTACCTCGAGGCACAGCAGGCCCGGGCGCTGCTGGCGCGGCTGCCGGGCCACCTTCGTGAGCTGGTCATACTACGGGTCGTCACGGGGCTGTCGGCGGAGGAGACGGGCAACGTGCTGGGCATGTCGGCGGGAGCGGTCCGCGTGGCCCAGCACCGGGCGCTGGCCCGGCTCCGTGCGTTCGCGGTCGAGGAGTCGATTGCCTGATCACGTCCCGGGCATGAGCTCATGATCGAGGTGAACCCGGCCCGGTTCGAGGAGATGGTGGAGGCGGCCCTCGACAGCCTGCCGGAGCGGCTGGGGCGCCTGATGAGCAATGTGGCGGTCATGGTCCAGCACGAGCCCGGCCCGCCGGGGCTGCTGGGGCTCTACGAGGGGATCCCGCTGACCAGCCGCACGACGGGCTATGCCGGGGTGCTGCCGGACCGGATCACCATCTACCGCCTGGCGATCTGCGCCGTATGCGAGACCGAGGACGAGGTGATCGACCAGGTGCGGCGCACCGTGGTGCACGAGGTCGGCCATCATTTCGGCATCACCGACACCCGTCTGACCGAACTCGGCTGGTAACCCCGCCCGGTTAATAGACTGTCGCTATCCCCGGACTCCCTCCCCGGAAGGCGACATGACTGACGAGGCCAAGTTCGGTCCTGCGGCGCTGACCTTCGACGACGTCCTGCTCCTGCCGGCCCATTCGGAGATCCTCCCGGGGGACGCGGACACGGCCGCCCGGCTCAGCCGCCATATCACGCTGCGTCTCCCGCTCGTCTCCTCCGCCATGGACACGGTGACCGAGGCCCGGATGGCGGTCGCCATGGCCCGCCACGGCGGCGTCGGCGTCCTGCACCGCAACCTGCCGGTCGAGGACCAGGCGCATCAGGTCGACATGGTCAAGCGCTCCGAGGCGGGCATGATCACCAACCCGGTGACGTGCGGCCCGGACGCCACTATCGCCGAGGTGGAGACGCTGTGCGCCCGGTACCGCATCTCCGGCGTGCCGGTGGTCAGCGACGACGGCATCTTGCTCGGCATCGTGACGAACCGCGACATCAGGTTCGAGACCGGTCACGGCCGGCCGGTATCGGCGGTGATGACCCCGATGCCGCTGGTGACCGCCCCCGTGGGGGTGACCAGGGAAGCCGCGCTCGACCTGCTCAGGCGGCACAAGGTGGAAAAAACTCCCGCTGGTCGACGACGCGGGCAGGCTGTCCGGCCTGATCACGGTCAAGGACTTCACCAAGAGCGAGAAGTTCCCCAGCGCCACCAAGGACGCCGCGGGACGGCTTGTGGTCGGGGCGGCCATCGGGGTGGGCGAGGACGCCAAGCACCGGGCCCAGGCCCTGGCCGATGCGGGCGCCGACTTCCTGGTGGTGGACACCGCCCACGGCCATGCCCAGTCGGTCCTTGACATGGTGGCCCAGGTCAAGGCGAACATCCGGGTAGATGTGATCGGCGGCAACGTGGCCACCCGGGCCGGTGCGCAGGCGCTGGTCGACGCGGGCGCCGACGGGGTCAAGGTCGGGGTGGGACCCGGGTCCATCTGCACCACCCGGGTCGTGGCCGGCGTCGGCGTGCCGCAGGTCACCGCGATCTTCGAGGCCGCGCAGGCGGCCCGTCCGGCGGGGGTGCCGGTGATCGGGGATGGCGGCGTCCAGCACTCGGGGGACATCGCCAAGGCGGTCGCCGCCGGCGCCGACACGGTCATGCTCGGCAGCCTGCTGGCCGGCTGCGAGGAGGCGCCCGGCGAGATGGTGTTCATCAACGGCAAGCAGTACAAGCAGTACCGGGGCATGGGGTCCCTGGGGGCCATGCGCGGCCGCTCCTACTCCAAGGACCGGTACTTCCAGGACGACGTGCTGCGCGAGGACAAGTTGGTCCCGCAGGGGGTCGAGGGCCAGGTGCCCTACCGTGGCCCGTTGGCCGCGGTGGCCGACCAGCTCATCGGCGGGCTGCGGGCGGCGATGGGCTACTGCGGCACGCGGACCATCGGCCAGCTGCAGCAGGCGCGGTTCATCCAGATCACCGCGGCCGGGCTGACCGAGAGCCACCCGCACGACGTCCAGATGACCACCGAGGCGCCCAACTACTCCCGGCGGCTAACGTGACCGTCGAGATCGGCCGCGGCAAGAGCGGCCGCCGCGCCTACCACCTGGACGAGATCGCGATCGTGCCGTCCCGCCGCACCCGCGACCCGGAGGAGGTCTCCACCGCCTGGCAGATCGACGCCTACCGGTTCGAGGTACCGCTGGTGGTGTCCCCGATGGACAGCGTGGTCTCGCCCGCCACGGCGGTCGCGATCGGCCAGCTCGGCGGGCTGGCCGTGCTCGACCTCGAGGGCCTGTGGACCCGCTACCCCGACCCGGAGCCGCTGCTGGCCGAGGTCGCCGAGCTGGGCGAGGAGGCGGCCACCCGCCGGCTCCAGGAGATCTACTCCGAGCCGATCAAGGAAGACCTCATCGGGCGCCGGATCGAGGAGATCCGGGCGGCGGGCGTGACGACGGCGGCGCGGCTGTCGCCGCAGCGCACCGTCCGCTACTACAAGACGGTGGTGGACGCGGGCGTGGACATCTTCGTCATCCGCGGCACCACCGTGTCCGCCGAGCACGTCTCCGGCCAGGCCGAGCCGCTCAACCTCAAGCAGTTCATCTACGAGCTGGACGTGCCGGTGATCGTGGGCGGCTGCGCCACCTACACCGCCGCGCTGCACCTGATGCGGACCGGCGCCGCCGGGGTGCTGGTCGGGTTCGGCGGCGGGTCGGGGCACACCACCGCCGCCGTGCTCGGGGTCGCGGTGCCGATGGCCACCGCTATCGCCGACGTGGCCGCCGCCCGGCGCGAATACCTCGACGAGTCCGGCGGCCGGTATGTGCACGTGATTGCGGACGGCGGGGTGACCCGCAGCGGCGAGCTGGCCAAGGCGCTGGCGTGCGGGGCGGACGCGGTGATGGCCGGCTCCCCTTTCGCCCGCGCCGAGCAGGCGCCCGGCCGCGGTTATCACTGGGGGAGCGAGGCGCATCATCCCGACCTCCCGCGGGGGGCGCGGGTGCAGGTCGGCATCATCGGCACTCTGGAGCAGATCCTGCACGGTCCCTCCACCGTCGCCGACGGCATGCTGAACCTGGTGGGGGCGCTCCGGCGCACCATGGCCACCTCCGGCTACTCTGACCTCAAGGAATTCCAGCGGGTGGAGGTAGTGGTCACGTCCAGCACGCAGCCGAGACGCTGATCGGTGGATGCCAGCGTTCGGCAGATGGGGGCCGGCGGGGCGGATGGGGCCAGGCTGGATCCTGACTCCAGGTCCGCCGCGCTCACCGCGCTTGCCGAGGCCGAGTTCCAGGTGCTGGTCGTGGGCGGCGGGGTGGTCGGGGCCGGGGTGGCGCTCGACGCCGCCACCCGCGGGCTGACGGTCGGCCTGGTCGAGGCGCGCGACTTCGGCGCCGGCACGTCCTCCCGGTCCAGCAAGCTCATCCACGGCGGCCTGCGTTACCTGGAGCAGCTCAACGTTGGCCTGGTCCGGGAGGCGCTCAGCGAGCGGTCGCTGCTGCTCGAGGTGATCGCACCGCACCTGGTCCGGCCGGTCCCCTTCCTCTTCCCGCTCACCCACCACATCTGGGAGCGTGCCTACGTCGGCACGGGGGTGAGCGTCTACGACGCGCTCAGCCTCTCGTTTGGCCACACCCGGGGCCTGCCCGGCCATCATCAGCTGTCGCGGCGGGCCGCCCTCAGGGTCGCCCCCGCGCTCAAGCGCTCGGCCATCACCGGCGCCGTCGCCTACTGGGACGCGCAGGTGGACGACGCGCGTTATGTGCTCACCCTGATCCGCACGGCGGCTGGCTATGGCGCGCAAGTGGCGTCCCGGGTCCAGGTGCGGGGCCTGCTTCGCGAGGGGGAACGAGTCACCGGGGTCCGCGCGGTGGACCTGGAGACCGGCGCCGAGATCGGGATCCGGGCCCAGCAGGTGGTCAACGCGACGGGCGTGTGGACCGAC
>DATINY010000517.1:0-7520 GCA_035473755.1 Streptosporangiaceae bacterium | reverse complement strand
CCAGTGGCCCCGGCCGGGCCGGCGGCGCAGCGCCCGGCCCGGGCCGGTGACCGCGGCCAGCGGGCTGGTCATCGTGGACAAGCCCCCCGGGCTGACCTCGCACGACGTCGTGGCCCGGATCCGCCGCCTGGCCGGGACGCGCCGGGTGGGCCACGCCGGGACGCTCGACCCCATGGCGACCGGGGTGCTGGTGGTCGGCGTCGAGAAGGCCACCCGCCTGCTCGGCCACCTGGCCCTCACCGAGAAGGAGTACCTGGCCACCATCCGGCTGGGCCAGGCCACCGACACCGGCGACGCCGAGGGGACGGTGGTGCCGGGCGCGCCCGCCGGTGAGCTGACGCTGGCCCGGGTGAGCGCGGCCGCGGCTGCGCTCACCGGGGAGATCCAGCAAGTCCCGCCCGCCGTCAGCGCCATCAAGGTGGGCGGCAGGCGCGCCTACCAGCTGGCCCGCGAGGGAAAAGCCCCGGCGCTGGCCCCGCGGGCGGTGACCGTGCACGAGTTCACCATCAGCGACCCACGGCCGGCCGGCGGCGGCCTGCTGGACGTGACCGCGGCCGTGCGCTGCTCCAGCGGGACCTATGTCCGCGCGCTCGCCCGCGACCTGGGGGAGTCGCTCGGGGTGGGCGGGCATCTCACCATGCTCCGGCGGACCAGGGTCGGGCCCTACGACCTCAGCCAGGCGAGCGGGCTCGACGAGCTCGCGGCCGGGCTGCGGGTGATCCCGCTGGCGGAGGCGGCGGCAGCCGCCTTCCCGGTCAGGCCGCTCACGGGGGCCGAGGCGGACTCGCTCTCGCACGGGGCCAGCCTGAGCCCGGCCGGGGCGGGGCCGGGGCCGGTGGCCGCGCTGGCACCGGACGGCACCCTGGTCGCGCTGGTCGAGGAGCAGGGCGGCCGGGCCCGGCCGCTGGCCGTGTTCGTACCGTGAGACGGCGCGCCCGCGCCGCGGATGCCCCCGGCCCAAGTGACATGGCAGGCTTGGGTGACGGGAGAACGCTGAGGGGCCGGCCGGGATCACCGGGCACCGCCTGGCGTCACTGAGCACGAAGGAGACGTGGTGTACCGCTGGCAGGGCCTGGCGGACGTGCCCATCGACTGGGGCAGGTCCGTGGTGACCATCGGGGTGTTCGACGGCGTGCACCGGGGCCATCAGCGCATCATCACCCGCACCGCTGACGTCGCCGCGGGGCTGGGGCTGCCCCTGGTCGTGATCACGTTTGACCCGCACCCCGCCGAGGTGATCCGGCCCGGCACGCACCCGGTCCTGCTGTGCACCGCCGCCCGGCGGGCGGAGCTGCTGGCCGGGCTGGGCGCCGACGCGGTCTGCATCATGCCGTTCACCCTGGAGTTCTCGCGGCTGGACCCGCAGGAGTTCGTGCGCCTGGTGCTGGTGGACCGGCTGCACGCGGCCACCGTGGCGGTCGGCCAGAACTTCCGCTTCGGGCACCGCGCCGCCGGCGATGTGGCCCTGCTGGCCGAGCTCGGGGAGAAGTACGGCTTCACCGCCGAGGCGGTGCCATTGCTGCGCGACGACGGGATCAAGATCTCCTCGAGCCTCATCAGGCAGAAGCTGGCCGACGGCGACGTGACGGGCGCCGCGGGCGACCTGGGACGCCCGCACCGGGTCGAGGGCGTCGTCGTTCCCGGGCAGCGGCGCGGGCGGGCGCTCGGCTTCCCGACCGCCAACCTGGAGACGTACCCGTACACCGCGATCCCCGCCGACGGGGTCTACGCCGGCTGGCTGTCCACCCTGGGCGAGCGGGAGGGCCAGGAGTACGAGGGCGAACGCTGGCCGGCGGCGATCTCGGTGGGCACCAACCCGACCTTCGGCGGGCAGGACCGCGTGGTGGAGGCCTACGCGCTCGACCGGGACGACCTCGAGCTCTACGGCGTGCACGTCGGGGTCGACTTCGCCGCCCGGCTGCGGGGGATGGAGCGGTTCGGCTCCGCCGCGGCGCTGGTCGACCAGATGCGGCGCGACGTGGACCAGGCACGGGCCATCACGGCGGGCGAGCCCGGGTAGCGGCCGCTGGTGTCGCCGCCGGGCGGAATTCCCTGAGGCCGCGCGGCGTTTTCCCAGCAGCCCGGGTCAAGGCCCGGGGAACGCTATCCGCGGCCCAGCCGTGGTACGGTGATGGGTGGTCGGCGTTCGCCGGCCAAGTCAGCTGCACCCTCAAGCGGCTGGCTGGGGGCCTCTGGGCAGCTTCTGGCGCCGTCAGCCCCAACCCGTGACCAGACAACAACGATAGGAATGCCACGTGCCGCTGGAAACAGCCGTGAAGAAGGAGCTCATCGCCGAGCACGCGACCAATGAGGGTGACACCGGTTCGCCGGAGGTCCAAGTCGCGCTGCTGACCCGGCGGATCAACGACCTGACCGAGCACCTCAAGGTCCACAAGCATGACCACCACAGCCGCCGCGGCCTGCTGCTGCTGGTCGGCCGCCGCCGCCGGCTGCTGCAGTACCTGTCCCGGACGGACATTGAGCGCTATCGCGCGCTCATCGGGAAGCTGGGCCTGCGCAGGTAGGGTCGAAACACAGAATTCGAGAACAACGTCCCGTGGCCCCGGCCCGGGGACGCACAGGGCACCAGAGCCGGTCCTCGGTAGTGGTTCTCGGGTCAGGAGGGCGCCCGTGAGGGCGATCCGCACCTGGGCCGAGGGCTTCGATCGAAGACCGGCCGGCAGCCAGCCCGGCCAGACGCCGGCGCGTCACCCACGAGGGGCGGGCGCGGGACCTCACACGAGGAGGTCTCACCCGTGCAGGGTGTGCATACCGCCGACGCGTTCATTGATAATGGCGTGTTCGGCACTCACACGATCAGATTTGAGACGGGCCGCCTGGCCCGCCTAGCCAACGGCTCCGCGGTCGTCTATCTGGACGACGAGACGATGGTGCTGTCGGCCACCACCGCGTCCAAGCAGCCCAAGGAGGGGCTCGACTTCTTCCCGCTGACGGTGGACGTGGAAGAGCGGATGTATGCGGCAGGCCGCATTCCCGGCTCCTTCTTCCGCCGGGAGGGGCGTCCGTCCGAGGACGCCATCCTGACCTGCCGTCTCATCGACCGGCCGTTGCGCCCCTCGTTCGTGAAGGGCCTGCGCAACGAGATCCAGATCGTCGAGACGATCATGGCGCTGCACCCGGAGCACCTGTACGACGTGGTGGCGATCAACGCCGCCTCGCTGTCCACCCAGCTCGCGGGCCTGCCGTTCTCCGGCCCGATCGGCGGCGTCCGGGTCGCCCTCATCAAGGGCCAGTGGGTGGCGTTCCCCACCCACACCCAGCTCGAGGAGGCCACCTTCGACATGGTGGTCGCGGGCCGCGTGCTCGAGGACGGCGACGTCGCCATCATGATGGTGGAGGCGGAGTCCACCCCGCGCACCCTCGCCCTGCTGGCCGATGCCGGCAGCGGTGCGGTCGGGCCGACCGAGGAGACGGTCGCCGAGGGCCTGGAGGCGGCCAAGCCGTTCATCAAGGTGCTCTGCGAGGCCCAGCAGCGCGTCGCCGCGCAGGCCGCCAAGGAGACCGCCGACTACCCGATCTTCGCCGACTACGGCCAGGACGTCTATGACGCCGTGGCCGCCGCGGTCGGCGACGAGCTCGGCAAGGCGCTGACCATCGCCAGCAAGCAGGACCGGGAGGCCGAGACCGACCGGGTCAAGGCCCTCGCCGCTGAGCAGGTGGCCCCCCAGTTCGAGGGGCGCGAGAAGGAGATCAGCGGCGCCTACCGGGCGCTCACCAAGAAACTGGTGCGGGAGCGGATCATCAGCGAGGGCGTGCGCATCGACGGCCGCGGCCTGGCCGACATCCGCCAGCTGTCCGCGGAGGCACACGTGCTGCCCCGGGTGCACGGATCGGCGCTGTTCGAGCGCGGCGAGACCCAGATCCTCGGTGTCACCACGCTGAACATGCTCCGGATGGAGCAGATGATCGACACGCTCAACCCGGACCGCACCAAGCGGTACATGCACAACTACAACATGCCGCCCTACTCCACCGGGGAGACCGGCCGGGTCGGCTCGCCGAAGCGGCGGGAGATCGGCCACGGCGCGCTCGCCGAGCGGGCGCTGCTCCCGGTGCTCCCGACGCGGGAGGAGTTCCCCTACGCGATCCGCCAGGTGTCGGAGGCGATCGGGTCCAACGGCTCCACGTCCATGGGCTCGGTCTGTGCCTCCACCATGTCCCTGCTGGACGCCGGGGTGCCGCTCAAGGACATGGTGTCCGGCATCGCCATGGGGCTGATCAGCGAGGGCGGGCAGTACGTCACCCTCACCGACATCCTCGGCGCCGAGGACGCGTTCGGCGACATGGACTTCAAGGTGGCCGGCACCTCCGACATCATCACCGCCCTCCAGCTGGACACCAAGCTCGGCGGCATCCCCGCCTCGGTGCTCGCCGCCGCGCTCAAGCAGGCGCGGGCGGCCCGGCTCACCATCCTGGGCGTGATGCGCGAGGCGATCGACGCCCCGGCCGAGATGAGCCCCTACGCGCCACGGATCATCACCATCAAGGTCCCGGTGGACAAGATCGGTGAGGTCATCGGCCCCAAGGGGAAGATGATCAACTCGATCCAGGAGGACACCGGCGCCGAGATCACCATCGAGGACGACGGCACCATCTACATCGGCGCCACCGACGGGCCCTCGGCCGAGGCGGCCAAGGCCACGATCAACGCGATCGCCAATCCGCACATCCCGGAGGTGGGGGAGCGGTTCCTCGGCACCGTGGTGAAGACCACCACGTTCGGCGCGTTCGTCTCGCTCCTGCCCGGGAAGGACGGCCTGCTGCACATCACCCAGATCCGCAAGCTGCACGGCGGTGCCCGGATCGACAACATCGACGATGTGGTCAAGGTCGGCGACAAGATCCAGGTGGAGATCCGCGAGGTGGACGACCGCGGCAAGCTGTCGCTGGTCCCGGTGGAGGTCGTCGAGCGCGAGGCCGCGGCGGGCGTGGCGGCGGACGGCGACGGACACTCCGGCGACCATGACCGCGACCGCGACCGCGACTATGATCGCGACCGCAGCGGCGGCGGGGAGGGCGGGGACCGTGATGGCCACCGCACCCGCCACCGCGAGCGCCGGCGCCGCGAGCAGTGACCGGGAGCCTCCCGGCCGACGGCGACGCGGCCGTGATGCGCACGGTCCTGCCCGGCGGGCTGCGGGTCATCACCGAGCACCTGCCCGCCGTGCGGTCGGCCGCGTTCGGCATCTGGGCGGGCGTGGGCTCGTGCGATGAGGATCTCGCCCATGCCGGGGCGACCCACTACCTTGAGCACCTGCTGTTCAAGGGCACGGGCCGGCGCACCGCCATGGAGATCTCGGCCGCGCTGGACGCGGTCGGCGGCGAGCTGAACGCGTTCACCGGCAAGGAGTACACGTGCTACTACGCGCGGGTGCTCGACGCCGATCTGCCGCTCGCCATCGACGTCCTGTCCGACATGGTGACCAGTTCGCTGATCGAGCCGAAGGACGTGGCGGCCGAACGGGGCGTGATCCTGGAAGAGATCGCCATGAACGACGACGATCCCTCCGACACCGTGCACGAGGCCTTCGCGGGCCAGCTGTTCGGCGACACCCCGCTCGGCCGTCCCATCCTGGGCACGGCCGAAACGATCAACGCGATCACCCGCGAGCAGATCGCCGGTCACTACCGTGCCCGGTACAAGCCGCCGAGCCTGGTGGTGGCCGCCGCGGGCAGCGTGCAGCACGACGCGGTCGTCGCCGGGGTCCGCGAGGCGTTCGGCGACGTGGCGGCCGCGCCGGCGGCGGCGCCGGATCCCCCGCGCCTCGGCGGCCTGGGCGAGGCGCTGCCCGGCGGTGCGGGCCGCGGCGTGCGGCTGGTGTCACGGGGCATCGAGCAGGCGAACCTGGTCCTCGGGTGCGAGGGGCTGTCCCGCAACGACGACCGCAGGTTCGCGCTCGGCGTGCTCAACGCGGCCCTGGGCGGAGGGATGTCCTCCCGGCTGTTCCAGGAGGTACGGGAAAAGCGCGGGCTGGCCTACTCGGTGTACAGCTTCACCTCGCAGCACGCCGAAACCGGCATGTGGGGGATATACGTGGGCTGCCTGCCCGCCAAGGCGGACGAGGTGCTCGCCATCTGCCAGGAGGAGATCGCCAAGGCCGTCTCCGCCGGGCTGACCGACGCCGAGCTGGAGCGGGGCAAGGGCCAGCTGCGCGGGTCGATCGTGCTGGGCCTGGAAGACCCCTCGTCGAGGATGAGCCGGCTCGGCAAGGCCGAGCTGGTCTACACGCGGCTGGAGCCGGTAGAAGAGATCCTGGCCTCGATCGAGGCGGTCACCCACGATGACGTGCGCCGGGTCGCCGCCGAGATCCTGGACCAGCCCAAGGCGCTCGCGGTGGTCGGGCCGTTCGACGACGACGCCAGCTTCGCGGCGGCGCTGTCCTGACACCTGCCGCCGCTGGACGCGACCGAGGAGGCGGACATGGCGGACATGATCAAGGTCGGGGTGCTGGGCGCCAAGGGGCGCATGGGCACGCAGATATGCGCGGCGGTGGCCGGGGAGCAGGACATGGCGCTGGCCGTGGGCGTCGATGTGGGAGACGACCGCGAAGCCCTGGCCGGCTGTGATGTCGTGGTCGACTTCACCCACCCGGGCGCGGTCATGGACAACCTGCGCTGGTGCATCGGCCAGGGCCTGGATACCGTCGTCGGCACCTCCGGTTTCGACGACGCCCGGGCCGCGCAGGTGGGGCAGTGGCTGGCCGCAGCGCCCGGCACCCGGGCGCTGATCGTGCCCAACTTCTCGATCGGCGCGGTACTGATGATGCGGTTCGCCGCGCAGGCGGCGCGCTTCTTCGACTCCGCGGAGATCATCGAGCTTCACCACGCGGGCAAGGCGGACGCGCCATCGGGCACCGCGACCAGGACCGCGTCCCTGATCGCCGCCGCGCGGGCGGAGGCGGGGCTCGGGCCACCGCCCGATGCCACGGTCACCGCCCTGGAGGGCGCCCGCGGCGCGGAAGTGGATGCGGTGCACGTCCACTCGGTCCGGCTGGCGGGACTTCTCGCCCACCAGGAAGTGCTGCTCGGCGGGCACGGCGAGACGCTGACCCTGCGGCACGACTCGCTCGACCGCGCCTCGTTCCTGCCGGGGATCCTGATGGGGATCCGTGGCATCGGGTCACTGCCGGCCGAGCTGACGTTCGGGCTGGACCGCGTCCTCGGCCTGGACTAGGCGGAGGCCGGACGAGCCCGGGCGGGGCTAGGCGGAGCCGCCGGAACCGGCCTGGACCACGCTGACGGTCAGGATCCTGACCGGCTTCGAGCAGCCGGTCGTCTTGTAGGCCAGGTAGATCGGCGTCGTCTGGTTCGGCGGGTAGACCTGTATCCACTGCGTCTTCACCGGACCGCACTTGGACGCGGGGAAGTTCAGCGCGTCGACGATCCGCAGGAGCGCGTTGGCCGCCTGGCCCGGTGCGAGCGTCAGCAGCTTCCGCGGCGTCGTCGGGTCCTCGCCCGCCGCGAGGCCGACCTGGGTAACCGGCTGGCCGCCCGCCAGC
>DATINY010000516.1:0-7477 GCA_035473755.1 Streptosporangiaceae bacterium | reverse complement strand
GGCGCGATCGCCTGCAGGGCTCGCTCGATCGCGCGGTGCTGCTCGAGGATCGCCGCGATCTCGGCCGCTGAGATGCGGGCGCCATCCCGGTTCGCCAGCCTGAGATCCGGCTCGCCGAACGAGTCCGGCCGCGAAGGGCCGCCGGTGTCGAGCCGGTAGGCCGTGAGGAAGCCCAGGACGACCCCCAGCGGATCCTCGATGACGACACCGCTCCGCAGGACGACCGGCCGGAACGGCATCGTCGTCACCGGGTCAGCGTAGCCTCCTCGCCGGAGACGACGGGGCCGCGCCCACCGGCAAGCGCGGCCTCGCCGGTCTTCCGCCGCTGCGTCCTCACCGGGGATGCAGCGGGAGCCGCCGCGATCGGGGCATGTATCCCTGACCTATCAGGGATGGACGGCCGTCTGGGATACTCCGTGACATGACGGCCGCGCCGGTCTCGACGTACCGGCTGCAGCTTCAGCCCGGCTTCGGGTTCGCCGACGCGGGCGCGACCGCGGGCTACCTCGCCGCCCTCGGCGTGACTCACGCCTACCTGTCACCGATCCTGCAGGCGGCGCCCGGCTCCCGGCACGGTTACGACGTGGTGGACCATTCCCGGGTGTCGGCGGACCTCGGCGGGGAGGCGGCGTTCCGGGCCATGGTGGGCCGGTTCCGCCGGCACGGTCTCGGGGTGATCGTCGACGTGGTGCCCAACCACATGGCCATCCCCGTGCCCGAGTCGCTCAACCGGCAGCTCTGGTCGGTGCTCCGCGAGGGGGCAGAGTCGCCGTGCGCGCACTGGTTCGACGTGGACTGGGCGGCGCAGGACGGCCGGCTGCTACTGCCGATCCTGGCCGGGCCGGCCGCTGACTGCCTCGGCGACATCACCGTCTGCACGGCCGGGGAGGGCCCGACGGCCGGGGAGGGGCCGACGGCCGGGGAGGGCCCCGCGGGGCCCGTCCCGGGCGAGCCGGTGCTGCGCTACTTCGACCACGTGCTGCCGGTCCGGCCCGGCACCGCCGGGCTGCCGCTGGCGGACCTGCTCGGCGCCCAGCACTACCGGCTCGCCGATTGGCGCGACGCCGCGACCGAGCTGAACTGGCGGCGGTTCTTCGACGTCACCTCGCTCATCGCGGTCCGGGTGGAGGACCCCGCGGTGTTCGCCGCCACCCAGCGGGTGCTGCTGCGCCTGGTAACGGAGGGGCTCATCGACGGCCTGCGGGTGGACCATCCCGATGGCCTGGCGGATCCCCGCGGCTACCTCGAGCGGCTGGCGGCGGAAACCGGTGGCGCCTGGGTGGTCACCGAGAAGATCCTCGGCGGCGACGAGAAGCTGCCCGCCGGCTGGGCCTGCGCGGGCACCACCGGGTACGACAGCCTGGCCGCGGCCGGTGGCCTGTTCGTGGACCCGGCCGGCGCCGCGCCGCTGACCGAGGAGTACCAGCGCCTTACCGGCGGCCCCGATGAGTTCGCGCCGGTAGCCGAGGCCGCCAAGCGGGAGGAGGCGAGCGGCCCGTTCACGGCCGAGGTGTCGCGGCTGGCCCGGCTGCTGGCCCGCGCCGGGGACCCCGCGCTGGACGCGCTTGAGCCCTCCGACCTGCGCACGGTGCTGACCGAACTGCTGGCCGCGTTCCCGGTGTACCGCGCGTACGTGGTCCCGGGCGAGCCGGCCCCTCCGGCGTCGGCCGCCATCCTCGCGGAGGCCGCGGCGGCGGCCCGGCCACGGCTGCCCGGGCGCCTGCACACCGGGCTCGCCGCCGTCTGCGACCTGGTACTCGGCCGCGGCGGTGGCGGCAGCGCCCGGCACCAGCTGATTGTGCTCTTTCAGCAGACCTGCGGCCCGGTGATGGCCAAGGGCGTGGAGGACACCGCGTTCTACCGCTGGACGCGGCTGATCGCGCTGAACGAGGTCGGCGGCGACCCGGACCGCTTCGGGGTCACCCCGGAGGAGTTCCACGGTTTCGCCGGCTATCTCGCGCGGCACTGGCCGGCCACCATGACCACGCTGTCCACCCACGACACCAAGCGCGGGGAGGACGTGCGCGCCCGACTGGCCGTGCTCGCCGAGTCGGCGCAGGAATGGCGGCCGCAGGTCGAGCGGTGGCACGACCGCGCCGTCTGGCTCAGCGGCGGCCGGTCGCCGGAGCCGCACGTCGAATACCTGCTGTGGCAGACGCTGGTCGGCGCGTGGCCGATCGACGGCGACCGGCTGGCCGGGTACCTGCGCAAGGCGATGCGGGAGGCGAAGACCATGACCTCCTGGACCGAGCCGGACACCGGCTACGAGTCGCTCGTGCTCGGGTTCGCCGGCAAGGTGCTGCGCGACGGCGAGCTCACCGGGTGGATCACCAGCTTCGTGGCGGGGCTGGCCGGGGACGCCAGGGTGAACTCGCTCGGCGCCAAACTCGTCCAGCTCACCATGCCCGGGGTCCCCGACACCTACCAGGGCTGCGAGCTGGGCGCCTTCTCGCTGGTCGACCCGGACAACCGCCGGCTGACCGACTTCGCCCGCCGCCGCCAGCTGCTCGCCACGCTGGACGCCGGCCCGGCCGGGGCCACCGCGGGCGGCCTCGATGCGGACAAGCTGCTGGTGACCTCCGCCGCGCTGCGGCTGCGCCGCGAGCATCCCGGCTGGTTCGCCGGGGATTACCGCCTGCTGGACGCCGAGGGCCCGGCCGCCCGGCACGCGGTGTCGTTCCTGCGCGGCCCGTCCGCCGGCGGCGGATCCGGCGGCGCCGCGGTGACCGTCGCCACCAGGCTGCCCGGCGGGCTGCGGCGGCGGGGCGGCTGGGCGGACACGGTGCTGCCGCTGCCGCCCGGGCCGTGGCGGGACGTGCTGACCGGCGTCACCCATGCCGGCCCGCGCCCGCTCCTGTCCAGTCTGACCAAACGATTTCCGGTGGCACTGCTGGTCCCCGGCCACCCGCCTGCGGGCGAACCCGGCACCGGCCCGGTGCCGCACCGCGGGGGGCCGGCGTGACCGCGTTCCGGGTCTGGGCGCCCGCCGCCGGGCAGGTCGAGGTCCAGGCGCTGGGGGACCGGCATCCCATGAGCCCGGCCGCCCCAGCCGGCTGGTGGGAGGCTGACGTGGGCCACGCACCCGGCGGGACAGATTATGCGTTCCGGCTGGACGGCGGCCCGCCGCTGCCCGACCCGCGTTCCCCGCGGCAGCCGTCCGGCCCGCAGGGGGTGAGCCGCAGCTATGACCATTCCGCCTTCCGCTGGGGTGACCGCGGCTGGCGGGGAACGCCGCTGCACGGGTCGGTGATCTACGAGCTGCACCTGGGCACGTTCACCCCGGAGGGGACGTTCGACGCGGCGATCGAGCGGCTGGACCACCTGCGCGACCTCGGCGTGACCATGATCGAGCTGATGCCGGTCGCCGCGTTCCCGGGCCGTCACGGCTGGGGCTACGACGGGACCAACCTGTGGGCGGTGCACGAGCCCTACGGCGGCCCGGACGGCCTGAAGCGCTTCGTGGACGCCTGCCACGCCCGCCGGCTGGCCGTCCTGCTCGACGTCGTCTACAACCACGTCGGCATCGGCAACCATCTGGCCGAGTTCGGCCCGTACTTCACCGACGCGCACGTGACTCCCTGGGGCCCGGCGGTGAACCTGGACCAGCCCGGCTCGGACGAGGTGCGGGACTTCCTGATCGGCAACGCACGGATGTGGCTGCGTGACTACCACATCGACGGGCTCCGGCTGGACGCGGTGCACGCGCTGGAGGACCACCGCGCCCTGCACTTCCTGGAGCAGCTCGCGGACGAGGTGCAGGCGCTCGCCGCGCAGCTGGACCGGGAGCTGGTGCTCATCGCCGAATCCGACGGCAACGACCCCCGGCTGGTGACCTCCCGGGAGGCGGGCGGGTACGGGCTGGCCGGCCAGTGGAGCGACGACTTCCATCACACCGTCCACGCGGCGCTCACCGGTGAGCGGCAGGGCTACTACGGCGACTTCGGCTCGCTCGCGGCGCTCGCGAAGGCCCTGACCAAGGTGTTCTTCCACGACGGGAGCTGGTCGTCCTTCCGCGGCCGCAGCCACGGCCGGCCGGTGGACGTGCTGCGCACCCCCGCCCACCGCTTCCTCGGCTACCTGCAGGACCACGATCAGATCGGCAACCGGGCCACCGGCGACCGGATCTCCGCGGATCTGCCGGCCGGCCTGCTCAAGGTCGGCGCGGGGCTGGTCCTGACCGCCCCGTTCACACCGATGCTGTTCATGGGGGAGGAGTGGGGGGCGGGCACCCCGTGGCAGTACTTCACCGATCACACCGACCCCGGGCTGGCCAAGGCCGTCGCGGACGGCCGCCGGGCGGAGTTCGCCGCCTTTGGCTGGGGCGCCGCCGACATCCCGGACCCGCAGGACGAGGCGACCTTCCTGCGATCGAAGCTGGACTGGTCGGAACGGGACCGAGCGGACCACCGCGAGCTGCTCGCCTGGTACCGGGAACTGATCGCGCTGCGCCGCCGCTGGCCCGAGCTGACCGATCCGCGGCTCGACCGGGTGCATGTCGACTTTGACGAGGACGGGCGGTGGCTGGTCGTGACGCGCGGCCAGCTCCGGATCGCCGCCAACCTGGGCCCGGCCACCGCGGCGCTGCCGCTCGGGCAGTCCGGGGCCGAGCTGCTGGCCGCCTCCTGCGCCGGTGCCGCGATCGGCCGCGACACCGTCACCATGCCCGCGACCGCGTTCGCCATCGTCAGGACCTGAGGGGGAGGCGCGGGCGGACGCGATCCCGTGGGCGGCCTGGCGGGGTCAGTAATGCCAGGGGAACGGCGTCCAGTCCGGTGACCGCTTCCCGAGGAACGCGTCGCGGCCTTCCTTCGCCTCGTCGGTGCCGTAGGCCAGGCGCGTGGCCTCCCCGGCGAACAGCTGCTGGCCGACGAGCCCGTCATCAACGAGATTGAACGCGTACTTGAGCATGCGCTGCGCGGTGGGGCTCTTGCTGTTGACCTCCTCCGCCCACTGCAGCGCGACCCGCTCCAGGTCGGCGTGGGGCACGACGGCGTTGACCGCTCCCATCCGCCATGCCTCCTCGGCGGTATACGTGCGGCCGAGGAAGAAGATCTCACGGGCGAATTTCTGCCCCACCTGACGGGCCAGGTAGGCCGAGCCGAACCCGCCGTCGAAGCTGGCGACGTCGGCGTCGGTCTGCTTGAACCGGGCGTGCTCGGCGCTGGCCAGAGTGAGATCCGACACGACGTGCAGGCTGTGCCCACCGCCGGCCGCCCACCCGGGCACCACGCAGATCACGATCTTGGGCATGAACCGGATGAGGCGCTGGGCCTCCAGGATGTGCAGCCGGCCCACCGGCGGCGAGCCCGGCGCGCCCTGCTCGTAGCGGTAGCCGTCCGCCCCCCGGATCCGCTGGTCGCCGCCCGAGCAGAAGGCCCAGCCCCCGTCCCTGGGCGACGGGCCGTTGCCGGTGAGCAGCACGCATCCCACGTCGGCCCACTGGCGGGCGTGGTCGAGGGCGATGCACAGCTCATCGACGGTGTGCGGGCGGAAGGCGTTGCGCACCTCGGGGCGGTTGAACGCGATCCGGACCGTCCCCTGCTCCACCGCCCGGTGATAGGTGATGTCGGTGAAGTCCGGGCCCGGGACCGGCCGCCAGGCATCAGGGTCGAAAAGCTCGGAGATCATGCTGGCTCAGCCTACGGCAGTGCCCCTCATCGCGGATGTCACGGTCTCGGTGGGCAGCCGGATGGCCAAACCGGACGTCCGGTTCAGGGCACCGTAACCCGGCGTTCACCGAGGCCTGTCAGGCTGCGGTTAACGATCCAAGGTCATGCGGGGCTCGGGCGCAGCGCCGGTTACTTCTCGCTGGCCCAGGTAGTGCTGGCCGGTGTGCCACGCAGGCGCTCAATGTGGAGCACGGGAGTGGTAGCTGATATCCGGAGCTGTGAGCAGTGCGGCCGCTCGTTCGTGCCGCGCCGTGAGCATGCCCGGTTTTGCGGTGTCCGTTGCCGGGTCGCGTGGAACCGCGAGCATATGGGCGATTTGAAGGCCGGGGCGAGCGCGCTCCAATGGGCCATCATCGCGATGAGCGACACCACGGACCGGCTTCCCCAGGTGCGGGCGTGGGACCAGCCGCGGGCGTTCGCGGTGATCGGAGAGGCGGTGTGGTGGGTCACCATCGTGGACGCCACGCTGGTGCGCCATCAGGCCGGGGCCTACGACGCCGCGATGGCGGGCATGGCTCCGGACCAGCGCCAGCTGGTCGAGGAAACCCTGGCGGGGCTGCGTTTCGTCCGGAACCAGATCGGCAGCAAGGCCGACATCGGTGAGTTCATCGACCCGGGCGAAGCCGGTCCCGGCACAGGCGATGGGTGTATCACGAGCTGGAAGTGGAGGCCGGTGCCCGAGCCGTCGGTCGCGTCGCTGCCACGGCGCGGGCAAATGTGGGAGATGACGCGATACCAGGCGTACCAGGCTCGCCTGGCATCCCACACCACCGGAGAGGTTTTCGGCCCGGCCGCCGCGTTCCTCAAGCTGGCCGCCGCGTATGCATCCACCATCACCATCGCCAGCGTGCATGCTGGACGCTGAACTGCGCCGTGGGTCAGCCAGCCATCTCTTTATCGTGCACGGATCGTCTCGCTTCATCCGGACTCTGGCAGGCGGCCGCAATCGTGTGCAACCCTGGTCGTATGGGTGTACCCGCGGTGACCTGCCCGAGGTGCGGAGTCAACTATGAGCTGCCGCACCGGCAGCAGCTTGGCTGGGGCCCGTGCGGCGTGGCGCGGTCACACGTGGGCGCCGGTGGTGTCGTGAGCATCCGGGTGAACGAGACCGTCGTACACCAGTGCCAGCAGGGGGTGGATCCGGCCACAGGCGAGCCTGCCTGGCGCCCGGCCAGGACGGTGGGCGCGGACCGTCCTGCCAGCTGACTGCGCTCAACCGCCTCGGCGAGCTCGCGACCCTGTCCGTGAACAGCTGGCAGGCCCGCGAGCATCACCGTCAGGCGCTGGCTATCGCCCGCGGCCTTGGCGCGGCCCCAGACATCGAAGGCCATCAGCCCAAACATGCCCGCCAAGCCCTCACCAAGCCGCTAAACAGGCAGCCGCCTGGAGACAGGCGCTCCCCGGGAGCGCGACAGAACAGTCAGATCTGTACACGCACCGATCGGCAGGCACCGAGCCACTGCGAACGTTCATAAGGCGGGTCTGGATCGTCACGCCTCCGCGCGCAGGCGCGGCAGTAGTTCCCCGGCCTGCTCGGCTTGGGCGGCTGGGTCGGCGGCGTGCAGTACCAGCAGCAGGTCATTGATGCCCACCGCGGAATACGCTGCGGCGAGCGCGAGCAGCTCATCAGGTGTTGCTGGCATCCGGACCTGGACCGACCGGCGGATCTCGCTGGGGTCGCGGCCGACCTCGGCACAGTGCCGGTCCAGCACCCCGGACAGCTCGGTCACCTCCTCCGGTGAGCCACCCGGCGCGTTCCACACGCTGGCGTGCTGCGCCGCGATGCGCAGCGTGCGCCGACGCCCGGC
>DATINY010000515.1:0-10422 GCA_035473755.1 Streptosporangiaceae bacterium | reverse complement strand
CCCCCGCACCTGGCCGCCATCAACCCGTGGGAGGGCTGGAGCGACACCTACCGGGAGGTGGCCCGTCACGGCGGCATCCCGGAGACCTACTTCTGGCCCTACATCGGCCAGCGGTGGGGCTGCGGGACGCAGCTGGTGGAGGACCTGGCGGCCGAAACCGCCGAGCATCCGCTCTTCGACGATTTCTGGGCCAGCAAAGCGGCGGATCTGCCGCTGATCACCGTGCCCGCCTTCGTCGTCGCCAGCTGGTCCGACCAGGGCCTGCACACGCGGGGCACCTTTGAGGGCTTCAAGCGGATCAGCTCGCCGCGCAGGTGGCTCGACGTCCACGGCGGCAAGAAGTGGGGGTACTACTACGCGCCCGAGAGCCTGCGGCGCCAGCAGGCGTTCTTCGACCACTTCCTCAAGGGCGCCGATACCGAGGTGAGCGGGTGGCCGGCGGTGAGCTACGAGGTCCGCGACCGCCCCGGCGCCAGCGCCAGGAAGCACTCCGGCGGCTGGCCGCTGCCGGGCACCTCATACGAGCGGCTGTTCCTCGACGCCGGGACGGGAAGCCTGCGGCACGACCCCCCGGCCGGCGGCGCATCGGCCTCCTACGACAGCGAACGGGCCGGCCGGGGCCGCGGCCGGGCCACCTTCGACCTGCGCTTCGAGACCGCCGCCGAGGTCGTCGGCCACACCAAGCTGCGGATCTGGATGTCCGCGCCCGAGGCCGACGACCTGGATGTGTTCGTCGCCCTGCAAAAGCTCGACCGCTACGGCGACCCCGTCGGGTTCCCCTTCTACGCGGTGTTCGAGGACGGCCCGGTCGCGCAGGGCTGGATCCGGGCCTCGCACCGGGAACTCGACGAGGGGCGGTCCACTCCCGGCCAGCCTGTCCTCGCCCACCGGCGGGAGCTCAGGCCGCGGCGTGGCGAGATCGTCCCGCTCGACATCGAGATCCTACCGTCGGGCACCCGCTTCGGGCCCGGTGAGACGCTGCGCCTGGTCGTCCAGGGCACGGATATCTACCGTCAGCCGCGGCCGCTGGTGCAGGCCTTCCACGACGACTCGGTCAACCGGGGGCCGCATCTGATCCACACCGGCGGCCGGTTCGACTCGCACCTGCTCATCCCCCGGGCGCCCGGCTGAGGCGAACGGGCCCCGGCGGCCGGCTGTTCGGGGCCGGCCCGGGCGGGCTCAGTCGCCGAGGTGCATGGCTTCCTGGACGGCGGCGATGATCGCGCCGCCCGCGATGCCGAGCAGGGCCCCGGCGATGAAGATCTTGATGTCGTCGCGCGTCTGGGCGGAATGGTTGACGCCGACCGCCGCCCGGCTCGGCGTGTCACCGCTGGCGAGGTCCTGCTGCCACTGGGCGGTGCTGCTGGTGACGACGGCCGCCGGGGAGGCCGACCAGTCGTAGCTGCTGGCCGACCGGAGCTGGTAGAGGGTCAGCAGTATGGGCTTCCCGGAGCCTTGGTAGAGGACCTCGGGGATCGCAGCCGACGCGCTGATCCCGTTGGTGGTGATGCCGAAGCTGCGGGCCTTCACAAAGAAGTCGGCCGTCGCGGTCGCGCCCGGGCCGGTCACCGGCCGGAAAGTCAGCCGTTTGGCCCAGATGGATGACGAAAGCATCCCGGCCCGCTGGACCCGGCAGGCCGGGGGCTGGCAATCCCGGAAGGCGGTCCCGAACGGCGGTGCCACGGCCAGGAACGCGGGCGGCGCACCTGCGGGCCGCCCCGGCGGCCTGGCCGGCAGCACAACCGAGATCTTCAGCTCAGCCATGTCCGGCGAGACCTGGTCGACCCCGTACTCGACGAACGCCACCTGGATGCCGCGCGCCGAGACCGCCAGCCGGGCGAACCCGGGAGAGGGAAGGTCAGCCGTTCTCGGGTACAGGAAAAAAGAGATCAGCAGCAGCGCCAGGCCAACGGTGCCCAGCACGATCGGCCGCAGGACCGCCTTCCGCCACCATCGCTCCCCCGGGCGGGGCGTGGGTGCCGAATCGTCCTCCGGGCCGGGCGCTGGGCGCTCGGGCTCGGGTTTCCTGGCGGTGGGCGTACCTGACATCTGGCCCTCCCTGATTCAGCCCAGCCGACCCCGGAATCAGCTGCCCTCTCACCCGGCCATTACCAGCCCCATCGTCCCCGCCCCGATGGCAAGGGGCCATCGGCGGTTAGGCGAACGTTAGGCGGATGGGGTAGCCATCCCCGGCGCCACCGAAGGCGGGTACGCGGCGGCAGAGACCTGGGCGCGGGATGGCCCGCACGGCCCGCATAGGCTGAGATCGTGCCCAGGCTCAGGATCGCGCTCGCCCAGATCAACTCCACCGTGGGAGACCTGGAGGGGAACTCGGCGGCGATCATCGAATGGACCCGCCGCGCCGCGGACCGCGGCGCCCGTCTGGTGGTCTTCCCCGAGATGATGCTCACCGGCTATCCGATAGAAGACCTCGCCCTGCGCGCGTCGTTCATCGACGCATCGATCGAGGCTCTGTCCGCGACCGCGGCCAGGCTCGCGGATCAGGGGCTCGGTGGCATTGCGGTCGTCACCGGGTACCTCGACCGCCACGCCGGTCCCCCGCCGCGGTACGGCCAGCCCGCCGAGGGCGCGCTGGACGCGGCGGCGCTGCTGCACGGCGGCCGGGTGCTGGTCACCTCGGCCAAGCACCACCTGCCCAACTACGGCGTGTTCGACGAGTACCGCTACTTCCTGCCCGGCGACCGGCTGCCGGTGTTCCGCCTCCCGTGCGGGGAGCCCGGGCAGGCCGAGCCCGCCGTCGACGTGGCCACCGCCGTCTGTGAGGACCTGTGGCAGGAGGGCGGACCGGTGACCGTCGCCCGGCGGGCCGGGGCGGGGTTGCTGGTCGTGCCCAACGCCTCCCCCTACGAGCGCGAGAAGGCCGACACCAGGCTGGAGCTGTGCCAGCGCCGCGCCCGCGAGGCGGGCGCCACCCTGGCCTACGTCAACATGATGGGCGGCCAGGACGAGCTTGTGTTCGACGGCGACTCCATCATCGTGGACGCGGAGGGCCGGCTGCTCGCCCGCGGCCCGCAGTTCGAAGAGGCGCTGGTCGTCGCGGACCTTGACCTGCCGGCGGCCGGCCCCGGTGCCCCGCCGGCGGACGCGGCCGCCGATGCTCACGACGGCACGACGATGATGATCCACCGGGTCACCGTGCCGGTGGATCCCGCGCTGCTCACGGATTCCGCGCCGGCGGACTCCGCCGGCCCCGGCCCGGTGTGGCCGCGGCTGGATCCGCTGGCGGAGGTCTACGCGGCGCTGGTGACCGGGGTGCGGGACTACGTGCGCAAGAACCGTTTCCGCTCGGTCATCCTGGGCCTGTCCGGCGGGATCGACTCCGCGCTGACCGCCACCATCGCGGCCGACGCGATCGGCCCGGACCTCGTGCACGTGGTGCTCATGCCCAGCCGGCATTCGTCCGGGCACTCGGTGGCCGACGCCGAGGACCTCGTCAAGCGGCAGGGCCTGCACCCGCGCACGGTGGCGATCCAGCCGATGGTGGACGCCTTCCAGGCCGACCTTCAGGTGGGCGGGCTGGCCGTGGAGAACCTCCAGGCCCGGGTGCGCGGCGTCATCCTCATGACGCTGTCCAACGCCGAGGGTCACCTGGTGCTGACGACCGGCAACAAGAGCGAGATCGCCACCGGCTACTCCACCCTGTACGGCGACTCGGCGGGCGGGTTCGCGCCCATCAAGGACGTGCCGAAGACGCTGGTCTGGGATCTTGCGCGGTGGCGCAACGAGGCGGCCGCCCGGCGCGGGCAGGCCCCGCCCATCCCGGAGAACTCGATCCTCAAGCCACCGAGCGCCGAGCTCGCCCCCGGCCAGCTCGACACTGACACGCTGCCCGACTACGCGGTGCTCGACGCCGTGCTCGAGGACTACGTGGTGGAGGACATGGGTGCGGCCGAGCTCGTCGCCGCCGGGCACGACCCCGCCCTGGTGGACCGGGTGATCGCGATGGTGGATCACGCCGAGTACAAGCGGCGCCAGTACCCGCCCGGCCCGAAGATCACCCCGCGCAACTTCGGCCGCGACCGCCGCCTGCCGATCACCAACCGCTGGGCTGAGCCACGCCGCAGCTGACCCGGCCAGGCGGGAAGGACCCGGCAGTGGCGAGGAATCCGTCGCTGCCTCCCGGGAAATTGGGTTGCGGCGCCGCGGATGCTGCGCAAACGTCGTGTCCGTGGCCGCCAGGGCGCAGCTCAGCTCGCGGCAGCGCCGGTTCCTGCACGACCAGGGCTACCTGGTCGTGCGGTCACTGCTGGACCAGGCGGTTCTCGCCCAGATCAGGGACCGGCTGCAGGAACTGGTGTGCCAGACGGTGGCGGCGTGGGCGGATGAGCCGAGCCTGGACACCACTGAAGGGTGCGTCGTCGCCGAGTTCGACGTGACCGATCCCGGCTTCGCCCCCTGTCATCAGCATCCCCTGCTCGCTGACGCGGCGGCCATGGTGCTGGGCGATCGCTGGCATGTGCGGAGTCTCGACCTGCGGGCGCCGATCCCCGGGTGCGGTGAGCAGGGCCTGCACCCGGACTACGGCGAACGCCGGACCGACGGGCCATGGCGGACGCTTTCGGCCATGTGGTGCGTGACGTCCTTCACCCGCGACAGCGGCCCGCTCCGGGTCATACCTGGCTCCCACCGCCGCACCGAGCCGCCGATCGACACCGAGCACGGCTACGCGGCCGGGATGGGCCCGCATCCGGACGAGGTGAAGATCATCGCACCGGCCGGGTCGGTGATCTTGTTCAACGCTGCGGACCTGTGGCACTCCGGCACGTTCAACTACACTCCCGAGGCGCGCCTGGCTCTGACGGTGCACTTCGACCCCGGGCCGCCGCCCGCCGGGGACAGGGCAGCCCCGGCGTAGCCAGCCGGTCAGGCCCGGGTGGCCGAGACCAGGACGGCGAGGTACGGCATGTGGAAGCTGCCACCGAACCGGTCGATGGTGGAGCCGATCTCGGCGAACAAGTCCTCCCGTACCGCGGGCGCCAGCGCCAGGTGGTCGCTGTGCGAGAGCAGCTCGTCAAGCCACTGATCGCGGGTGTAGGAGCGGCTCCACGGAAACGACGCCGTCTGGGGCCGCGTGAGGCCGCCGCAACCCCGCAGCGCATCGGCCGCCGCGCTGAAGTCGGCCGCGGGGTCGCCCGCCCTGTCCGCGGCGTAGCCGATCACCAACTTGAGCGAGCCGGGCGACAATACCCGCTGGTAAGCGGCTTGCAGCGCATCGGCGAGATCGTCGGGATAATGTCCCACATTCCAGAACAGGCAGAGCCGGCCACCTGGGCGCAGCACCGAGGCGGCCTTGCCCGCGCTCACCTGCGGGTCCAGCCAGTGCCACGCCTGCGCGCAGGTCACCCGGTCGAAGGTGCGCCCGGCCGGGTCCCAGCTCTCGAACGCGCCCACGTCCGTCGGGATCCCGTGCCGTTCGGCGATCTCAGCCATGCCGGCGTTGAGCTCAACGCCGGCCACCCGCGCGCCCCGTCGCGCCATCTGCCGCGCGGCGATGCCGGTGCCGCAGGCCACGTCGAGCACCGGCAAGCCGTGCGGGGATGGGCCCAGGACGTCGTCGATGAGAGCCTCGGGGTAGCCGGGCCGGGTCCGGTCGTACCGCTCCGCCTCGCGGTCGAACAGCTTCGCACGGTCCCGTTTCCCGTTCCCGGCTTGCCCCATTCCGGTGCCCCGTCCCGTCGTCACGATCTTGGTTCAGGCTCTCCGCCACGTGCACGATAACGTGCCCCGGAGACGCCGAGGTCCCGCCGGCCCGGGCGGGGCCGGCGGGACGATCGGTCGTGTTACTGGTGAGCCGCCACGGGGACGGCCCGCTGGGCGGTGCGGCGGGTGGCGACGCGGCGCGCCCTGACGGCCAGGGCGCCGGTGCGGGCCAGCAGCATCGCGACGGCCAGGAAGATCAGGCCGTCGGTGAGCGCGCCCACGGTGATCTGGTTGGTCATCATCCAGCGGCCCAGCTGGGCGCCGAAGACATGGGTGGCGCCGTAGGCGAAGTAGATGCGGCTGCCGACAACGGCGATCCAGATCAGCGCGTACGGGAGGCCGGCCCAGGAGGTGACCTTGCCGGTCTGCTCGTGGTAGAAGACGCGCATCAGCGCCGCGGCCAGCACGCCCAGGGCCAGGCCCGCCGCCGCGGCGGCGATTTCGAGCATCAGGCCGTGACCGGAGGTGGCGGCGCCCTTGAAGAAGAACGGGATGATGACGGCGGCCGCGATGAACGGGCGGAGCAGCCGCAGCACGGTGACCTTGCGGTAGCCGAGATCGGAGATAAGCACCACCGCGAGGATGACGAGGTTGGGGATCAAGACGCTGGCGTCCACGGGAACTCCTTGGTGAGCATGTCGTTGTCGTGGCCTTACGTCAGTCACGCTAGGTAGCGGGCCCCCGGCGGCGCGTCGGCCCGCGGCTTGATACCGGGTCCAGGCCGGGTGCAGGTCGCGACAGGACCGGGTGGAGCCGGGTTGAGAAGTCATGTCAACCCCGGGTCAACCTGGGCGCCGGCGCCGGGCGCCGGGTCGGCGGATACGTTGAGTACGTGCTTCGCACGCTCATCGCACGCTGGAATCCCGCGGCCGCCACCGGGGAGGCGCCCCTGCCCCCGATTCTGCTGGCCGTCCGGATCCTCGTCCTCGTGGTGGTACTGGTCACGGTTCCGCTCGCCGAGCCGCACCTGGGAGCGGGCGCCAGCGGCACGGCGGTCGCCGTCGCGCTCGGGGTGTCGGCCATCAGCTGCGTCACCTGGCTGGCCGCCGGCCGGCGGGAACACCTGATGGTGACGGCCCTGGCCGTGATGGGGGGGGCCGGCGGCGCCCTGGCGGGGCTGTCTCCGCTGAGCCCGGCCATCGCTTTCGGCTGCATGGCCACCAGCGCCGCCGGCGTCCGGCTGAAGACCGAGGGGTCGCTCGCCATCACCGCGGGAACCGTGGCCGCGTTCCTGGCCACGGGGCTGGCGACCGGGGCGCCTGCCGGGACGCTGCTCGGCTACCCGCTGACCTACATCGGCTTCTGGGTGCTGGGACTGACGCGCCGCGCCTACCTGCTCCGCGCCGAACAGGCCGAACGGATGCTCGAGGAGGCCCGCCGGGCCCGCGACGCCGAGACCCAGGCCGCCGCGCTGGCAGAGCGGGCCAGGATGGCCCGGGAGATCCACGACGTGCTCGCCCACTCGCTCGCGGCGGTGTCGGTGAACCTCCAGGCCGCGGAGGGGTTGCTGGGTGCGCTGCCGGCCGGAAGCCCCGAGCTGGCCAAGGCGATCGAATGCGTCGGCCGCGCCGAGGCCCTGACCAGGGACGGCCTGGCCGAGGCCCGGCGCGCCATCCTGGCGCTGCGGGACGACGCGGCTCCGCTGCCCGATCAGCTATCGGCGCTGGCCGAGGAGTACCGCGCCGACGGCGACGCGCCGGTGGACTTCCAGGTGGCCGGCTCACCGCGGCCGGTGGCCGCGGAGGCGGGGCTGGCCGCCTACCGGACCGCGCAGGAGGCGCTGACCAACGCGCGCAAGCACGCGCCAGGGCAGCCGGTCAGGCTATGCCTCCAGTTCTCGCCAACCGACGTTGCCGTGCGGGCCGCCAACCCGCTGCCGGAGGTGCGCCCCGGCGGGCCACTCGCGGCCACCGGCAGTGGGCACGGGCTTACCGGTCTGCGGGAACGCGCGGCACTGGCGGGGGGCACGCTGACGGCGGGACCGGCCGACGGGGAGTGGCGGGTATGCCTGCGCATCCCGGCGTGAGCCCGGAGGGCCCCGCCGAGCCGGTGAGCGTGATCGTCGCCGACGACCAGACCGCCGTGCGCGAGGGCCTGGTGCTGCTGCTTGGCACGCTGCCCGGCATCGCCGTAGCGGGCGAGGCGGCGGACGGCGACGCCGCGGTCGAGCTGGTGACAGCGCTGCATCCCCAGGTCGTCCTCATGGACCTGAACATGCCGGGCTGCGATGGCGTGACCGCGACCCGGCGTATCACCGCCGATCACCCGGGCACGCGCGTCGTCGTCCTCACCACCTACGCCGACGACGAATCGATCATCAGCGCGCTGCAGGCCGGAGCGCTCGGCTACCTGACCAAGGACGCCACCCGGGCGGAGATCGGCCGTGCGGTGCTCACCGCCGCGGCCGGCCAGGGCGTACTTGATCCCGCGGTGCAGCAGCGGCTGCTGTCGGCCGCCGCCCGTGCGCACGAGGCCCCCGGGCCGTCCGATGTGCCGGCCGGTGAGGAGCTCACCCCGCGCGAGGCCGAGGTGCTCCGGCTCATCGCGGATGGCCGGTCCAACCGGGAGATCGCCCGCGCATTGTTCGTGAGCGAGGCGACGGTCAAGACGCACGTCAACCGGATCTTCGCCAAGACCGGCTCACGGGACCGCGCCCAGGCCATCCGTTACGCCTACACGCACGGCTATGCGGAAGCGGCGCCATCGCCCTGAGCCGCGAGCGGCCGCCGGGCCGAACGCGGCTAGCCGGCCGGGATGTCCGCGCCGAGCTGCTGCATCATGCCCAGGTCGTCGCGGACCGCCCACCGTTCGGCGATACGGCCACCCTCCGGCACGTCCTCACCGCCGAACGCGGCTGGAGCGCGGACGAGTACGAGCAGTGGCTCGCGCCCTGGCGCGGGCGCTGGGTGCGTCCCCGCGGCAGCTCAGCGCCGGCATCTCGGCGGCCCAGGTGATACCGGCGCTGCCGGGTGCCCTGCTGGGCGTCCCGCTGGGCATCGGGCTGTTCGCGGCGGCGAACCACGCGGGGATCGTGACCATTCCGCCGGCGTCATGGCTGGCCGCCGCCGTGCTGGGTACCCTGCTCGCCGTGGCCGTGCTTGCCAGCATCCCGGCCCGTATCGGCGCCCGCCGCCCGGTGAGCGAGATCCTGCGGGCCGACGCGGCCTGAGGACCGGACGGCCCTAGTCTTGGCTGGTGGACCAGCGCGAGGCCGAGGGCGTCTTGCTCACCGGGGTTTACGGGTCGGGCAAGAGCTCGGTCGCCGAGGAGATCGCTTACCTGCTCGAGCAGCGGGGCGAGCCGTACGCGCTGCTCGACCTGGACTACCTGAGCTGGGCGGGCGATGGCACCAGCGATCGCGCGAGCGAATTCGGCCTCATGCTGGAGAACCTGGCGGCCGTGGCGGCGAACTACCGGCGGGCCGGTATCCGCCTCTTCGTGCTCGCCTACTTCGTCCGCAGCGCCGACGAGGCGCAGGGGGTGCGGGAAGCGCTCGGGCTGCCGCTGCGGGTCGCCCGCCTAACGGTCCGGCTGCCCGAGATCGAGCGGCGGCTGGCGGGCGATGTCACCAGCGGCCGCCGCGACGACCTGCGGGCCGCGGCGGCATCGATCGCGGCCGCCGAGGGAACCGGCGTCGAGGACGTGGTCATCGGCAACGACCGTCCCATCGGGGTGGTGGCGCGGGACGTGATGACGTTCCTCGGGTGGCTCTGAGGGCGCCAGCTACCCCGGCGACGGCTCGGCATCGTACGAGTCGTGCCACCTCCACCAGGAGTAGGGCGGGGTCTGCGGGTAGCCCTCGGGCGAGTCTTCCCACTCCTCCTGCCGCCCGAGCGCGGTGATGTCCAGGTAGCTCCAGGTGCCCCCCATCAGCTCGTCGCCGCGGTTGTTGACGAAGTAGGTGCGGAACACCCGGTCGCCGTCCCGGATGAACGCGTTCGTGCCGTGCCAGTCGTCCACGCCGAAGTCGGCGTCAAACCCGTCGGTCATCGTGTACCAGGGCATCGTCCAGCCCATCCGCGCCTTCACCTTGGCGATGTCCAGCTGCGGCGCGCCCGAGGCGAAGGCGAGGGTGGTGCCGCGGGCGTTCAGGTGGGCGAGGTGGGCGACCTGATCGGCCACCAGGGAACAGCCTGGGCACGCGTGGTCAGGCCAGCCGTACACGCCGGGCTCGAAGAAGGCGCGGTAGACGATCAGCTGACGGCGGCCCTCGAATAGGTCGGGCAGGCTCGCCCGGCCCTCGGGCCCGTCGAACGCGTACTCCTTGTCCACCGCCACCCACGGCATCCGGCGGCGCTCCGCGGCCAGCGTGTCCCGGGCGCGGGTCACCTCCTTCTCCTTCACGAGCAGCTGCTGACGCGCCTCCTCCCACTCTTGCTCAGTGACGATCGGGGGGGTCTTCATGGTGGTGTCCGCCTTTCGGTTCAGGCTCGCGCTCACGCGCTCCGCCGGGGTCCGGTCGTGAATCCGTGATCAGTCATGTCGTGCCCGGGCCGGGTGGTGGGTGGGGGTGGTGGCCGACCCGTGAGCTGATCGCTCGAGATGGTCCTTCAGCGCGCCGAGCGGGCCGTCCCAGTCGCGGGCCAGCGCGGCCAGGAACTGCTGCGCCACCTGCATCGGCGCCGACCGCAGCCGGTACCGCACCCGGCGCCGCTCCCCCGGCTCGGCCCGCACCAGCCCCGCCCCGGCCAGCAGCGCCAG
>DATINY010000514.1:0-7970 GCA_035473755.1 Streptosporangiaceae bacterium | reverse complement strand
CGCAAGGAGGTCGGCTGGACCGTGATCGACTCATACGACCCGGATCTGATCCCGGTGGGCCCCTGGCTGGAGTTCCACGGCGACACCTGCCTGCCGCCACCACGGGCGAAGATCCTGGCCCGCAACATGGTCGGGGTGCAGGCGTTCACGATCGGGCGGCATCTGGCGGTGCAGTTTCACCCCGAGGTCGACGGCCCCCAGCTGCGGAAGTGGCTGGATGCGGGCGCGGGGGAGCGGGCCAGGCAGGCGGGCCAGGACCCGGACGCGTTCCTCGCCGAGACGGTGAGGCAGGAGCCCGCCGCGGCGGCCCGGGCCGACCTGCTGGTCGCGGGCGCGATCCTGCTCGCCCGGGGAGAGGACACCCAGGAGCCTCCCGCAGTGCTCGCCGAGCCCGAGGTCAGCAGTCCTCCACCGACCGGATGATCTTGCGGAGCAGCGACGCGAGCTGATCCTTCTCCGGCTCGGTCAGGCTGGCGCTGACGAACGCCTCGCCCATGTTGAAGGCCGGGAACAGACGCTCGATCACCGCGACGCCCTTGGGCTCCAGGCCGACCAGCACCAGCCGGCCGTCCGCCTCGTGGGCCCGCCGCCGGGCCAGGCCCCGCTTCTCCAGGGTCTTCAGCACGCCGGTGAGCGTCCCCTTGGTGACGCCTGCCTCCGCCGCGAGGTGGCGGGTCTGCTGGTCGCCCCAGATCCACAGCACGAACATCACGGTGAACGCGGCCCACGAGAGGTCCTCGTCGGCCAGGACCTTCCGCTCCATGTGGTTACGGATCACGTTGGCCACGCGGTAGATGTTCGACACCGCGGCCATCGCCGCGAAGTCCAGCGGCTGGTCCCCGATCCGGCCGCGGATGTCGCGCTCGGCCCGCACGAGGTCGCGAGCGGTGCCAGCGGCGAGGCGACGGGACATGGCGCCATGGTACGCGTCGCGGGCGGCAGCGCCAGCGCGGTCAGCCGGTGGCCTCCGCATGGTTCATGGGACGATCGCGATGGCGATGGGGAGCTTGCCTACCTTGATGGGTTTCCCGGCGGAGCTCGTCTCGACGCGGATCGGAATGACCTGGCCCCGCCAGAAGAGCGGCTTCCTGGCCAGCGTGCTGAACAGCATGCGGACCAGCATTCTGGCCAGCGTGCTGAACGGCATTTCCGGGCCCATCCCGCCGAATATGTTCGAATCGAGCACGTATACCGTGGTGCCGTCCGGGCTGGCCGCCAGCCGGGCCGGGATCTTCCCGGCGGCGATCGGCGGGCCGGCCTGGCCGCCGGGGAGCTGGATCGGGGTGACGCTCTCGGACGCGTAGTTGGCGACGTAGGCCAGATTTCCGTCCGGGGTGAAGACGATCTGAACCGGGTTCAATCCCACCTTGATCGGCTTGCCTGCCGCGCTGGCGTGGACGGGGACGGGGACAACGAACCCCTGCTGGCTGCCCGAATCGGGCATGGCCAGCACGTAGGCGGTGGCGCCGTCGGGCGCGACCGCGAGCGCGCATGCTCCCTGGATCGCCACCGGCTGGCCCGCCCGGTTGGTTGCCGCGTCGACCGGAATGATGCCGGTGGAGGTCAGGACCAGAACGGTCCGGCCGTCGGGCGCGACCGCCATGGCGTCCGGTGACGGGCCCACGATGATCGGCTGCCCGGGCTCCTCAGTCGCCGTGCTGATCGGCGTGATGGTACCGGCGCCGGAATTCGCGACGTACACGGTCTTGCCACCGGCGGCCATGGCCAGCGCCCCGGGCGAGGGGACCCGGATCGGTCTAGCCGCGGTATCGGCCCCGGCGCGCACCGGGACAACCTGCCCAGTCCCGGGGCAGGAGACATAGACGGTCCGGCTGTCCGGGGTGATCGCGATGGTGTCCGGGGCGATCGCGATCGCCCCGGACAGGTTCCCGGGCGCGCAGACCGTGATTACCCGGCCGGGCTTGTTGGTCGCGATGCGGATCGCGGTCAGCGTGACCGGAGCCGCCGCACCGGGCCGCAGGCTGCCGAGGCCAACCACATACGCTGTCTGGCCATCCGGGCTGATCGCGATCAGCGCCGGGGCGGGCCCGACTTTGATCGGCCTGCCCGCGGTGTTGCTGGCCGCCCGGATCGGCGTGACGGTATTTCCGGCTTCGTTGGCCACGTAGACCGTGCCTGATGCCCCGTCCATCGGTGTCTGGCCGCACTCAGCCGGCGAGCTCTTCGACGCGGGCATGCAGCTGCGCGACGTAGTTCTCGGACTCAGGTTTCATCAGGACGCTGCGCAGGATCCGGGCCCGGCCGGCGTCCGCGGCGACGCCCGGGTGGCGGCGGGCGAACGCACCCGCGTCGACGGTGAGGGTGGACAGGTACACCGGGTGCGCGGGGTCCTTCATGCCGTCGGCGAGCATCCGGGCGGACGCCTGGTCGATCGCCGCCAGGCCCGCCGGTTCGGTGACCGGGAAGTAGCAGACGATATCCAGTTCGGGGTGCTGGTAGAGCCGCAGCCGGTCCGATGCGGCGAGCATCCCGGCCCACTCCAGCGCGGCCCGCCGGCCCGCCGCCAGCACCTGGCCGAGGCCATCCGGGCGCGGCGGCAGCAGCTGGAACGTGAGCCAGAGCGCGGCGGCGGCCGCGCCCGCCCGGGAGCACTCCAGGCTGATCTCACCCAGGTGCAGCTCGTCGGAGGTGAAGTAGGTGTAGGGGGAATCGTGGGAGTACAGGCGGCCCACCCCGGGGTCGGCGAACAGCACCGCCCCGCAGCCGTAGGGCTGCAGCCCGTGCTTGTGCGGGTCGACCACGACCGAGTCGCATTCGGCGATCGCCCGCCAGGGGCGCGGGTCGAGACCGGCCGGGCCGTCGGCGCCGGCCAGCAGCGTGAAGAAGCCGCCGTAGGCCGCGTCGACGTGGACCCGCACCCCGTGCCGGCGGGCCACCGCGAGCACCTCGTGCACCGGGTCGATGGCCCCGAGCCCGGTCGTGCCGGCCGTCGCGACCACCGTCCCGATGCTCCCGCCGGCCAGCAGCTCCTCCAGCGCGCCGAGGTCGATCCGGCCCGCCCCGTCTACCGCGACGGCGGTACCCGGCACGCCCAGCACCCCGCACATGCGGGCGTGGGTGTAGTGCGCCTCGGCGCTGTAGGCGACGCCGCGGCCGGGCTGCAGCTCCCGGGCGACGTACAGCGCCTCCAGGTTGGCGACGGTGCCGCTGCTGGTCAGGTGACCGAGGTGGGTCCGGAAGCCGAACATGGCGGCCAGCTCCGCCACCGCCTCCTTCTCCATCACCGAGGTGACGGGCCCGCCGTCCAGCGCGTGGTTGTTCGGGTTGATGAGCATCGCGGCAAGGTATCCGGCCACCGCGGCCGGGTGCGGCGGCTTCAGCATCTGCCCCGCGTAGGAGGGGTGGAAGTACGGGTAGTTCCCGCGCAGCCGCTCCGCGAAGATGGCGAAGGCGGCGGCGAACCGCTCGTCGCTGACCTCCAGCGAGGGGTGCCGCGCGAACGGCGGGAAGGTCGCCTCCCAGTCGGCGATCGCGGCCGCCGCGCGGCTCAGCCAGTCCTGCAGATCCATCCGGGCCCCCATCAGGCCCGGATCGGCGGCCGGATGCCGCGGAACTCCCAGTCCCCGCCGAGCGCGGTGGAGATGACCTCCTCGCTCGCGGTCGGCTGGGCGCCGAAGTCCGCCGGGACCGCCGCCGGGCCGGCGACGATGTGGTTGGCCAGCCGGCCGAGCCCGTCCACCTCGACCTCGACCACGTCGCCGGGCTGGACCGGCCGTGAGTTGGCCGGCGTCCCCGACAGCAGCACGTCGCCCGGGTAGAGGGTGATCGTGCGCGCGATGTCGGCGACCAGATAGTGCATGTCCCACTGCATCTCGTCGGTGGACCCGTCCTGCGCGAGCCGGCCGTTGACGTAGGTGCGCAGCCGCTTGCTGTGGAAGTCCCAGCCGGTGACCAGGCCCGGGCCGAGCGGGGCCATCGTGTCCGAGCCCTTGACGCGCAGCATCGACCCGGCGTCGGTGTCGCGGAAGTCGTGCAACCCGAAGTCGTTGGCGATGGTGTACCCGCCGATGTACTCCCCGGCCTGCGACGGTGGCACGCCGCGGCAGGTGCGCCCGATCACGATCGCGACCTCGCCCTCGTAGTTGAGATACCGGCAGCCCTCCGGCCTGACCACGGCGCCGCCGTGGCCGACGAGCGCCGAGGTGGGCTTGTGGAAGTAGGTCGGGGCCGGGGGAAGGGTGGTCTGGAATTCGGCGACCCGGCTGCGGTGGTTGAGGTGGACCGCCACGATCTTGGTGGGCACCACGGGCGGCAGGTGCAGGGCGCCATCGGCGGCCACCCGGCGCCCGTCCCCGGCCACCAGGTCGGCCCCCTCGCGGCGCACCTGCACACACGCTCCATCGAGCAGGATCCGGCGGTACTCCGGCATCGGCAGCCTCCCTCGGCTAGCTGTCGGGCACCGTGGCCGTCCGGCCCTGCTGGCCGGCCCGGCCCATGGCCCCAGGCGCGCACCATCCCGCGGCCGGCCGGTCGAACCAGATGTGCATCTGGCCGGTGCCCACCGAGTTCTCATAATCGCTGAACGGGCGGCCCGGCGCGATCACCGCACCCTCGCCCAGGGCCGCGATCATCATCAGGTAGTGCGCGAACCTTGCCTCGGGGCGGAAGGCCAGGAACTCTGGCATCGTGTCGATCACCCGGGCGTGGTCGCCGGCCTGCAGCCAGGCGATCCGGTCGGTGTCGGCGGTGCGTGCCTCCGCCGTCCGGATGTGGGCGGTGTCGCTGGCCTCATGCGCCCGCAGCTCCCGCAGCGACCAGAACGTGTGCGACATGGCCCCGGACGCGACCAGCAGCACCGCCCGGTCGCTTTGCGCTATGGCGGCGCCGAGCGCCCGGCCCGCGCGCAGGAAGTCCTCGGTGTCGCCGGTCTGCGCGGTGCTCATCGAGATCCACCGCTTGCCCAGCCCGCGGCCGAGGTAGTGCCACAGGTTGACGGTGGCGTAGTGAACCGGCAGGCAGGGGGTCGTCGATGGCGGTGATCCAGGTGCCGTGCCGGTCGCCCTGGCCGGCGATCGCCTGGGCGAGCCCGGGGTCGCCGTGCCACTCATACGGGATCCGGCACATCCCGCGCGGCAGCTCGTCGGAGGTGAACAGCCCGGCCCGCATCTGCTGGGCGGCCACCACGAACTCGACGGTGGTGTGCCAGTGCGAGTCGAGCACCACCACCGTGTCGTAATCCAATGCCTCGAAGACCTCGGCCCGCAGCCGCTGCAGCCCGGTGACCAGGCTGATCTCTTTGCCCTCGTTCAGCTCCAGCCGCTGCTCGTACGGGAGCATGATCGTCGGGACATGGGCCAGCAGGCCGGCCCCGGCCACCTCACCCACGGTGCCTCATTTCTCTGCCTCCCTCGCGGTGCGTCGCGCCGGAGGCGCGCCGGCTGACACTTCGCTTGGTCGTGCCAGAGGCGCGCCATCTGGCGCGGCGGGGGACCGTCCTCGGCGCCGGGACACCGCTGACGCGGCGTTCGGCCCGCCGCCTGCGGTCACCGGCCGCCACCCCTGTCCTGCGTAGACGGTGTTCTTCACGTCGGCGTAGAAGTCGAAGCTCCGGGTGCCGCCCTCCCGGCCGATCCCGGACAGCCCGGCACCACCGAACGGCGCCCGCAGGTCCCGGACGAAGAAGCAGTTGACCCACACCGTGCCCGCCCGCAGCCGGGCGGATACCCGCTCGGCGCGGCCGGTGTCGCCGGTGAACATCGTGGCCGCCAGGCCGTACCGGGTGTCGTTGGCCAGCGCCACCGCCTCGTCCTCGCCGGTGAATGTCTGGAGGGTAAGCACCGGGCCGAACACCTCCTCGGTGAGGATCTCCGAGCCCGGCTCCGCGCCCGCCAGCAGCGTCGGCTGGTAGTACAGCCCGCCGGGGGCCGGGCTGACCGCGCCGCCGAGCAGCGGCCGCGCGCCCGCGGCGACCGCGCGCCGGACGAAGCCGTCCACCCGGGCGAGGTGCTCGCGGGTGATGTTCGGGCCGATGTCGGTGGCCTCGTCCCGCGGGTCGCCCTGCACCAGGCCGGCCGCGCGCCGGGTGAAGCGGGCGGTGAACTCCTCGGCGACCGGCTCCTCGACCAGCAGCCGGGTGCCCGCCAGGCACACCTGCCCGGCGTTGTCGTACTGGCCGACCGCGTGGCCGACCGCCAGGTCCAGGTCGGCGTCCGCGAACACCAGCAGCGGGGACTTGCCGCCCAGCTCCAGCGACACCGGGGTCAGCTGCGCGCCCGCGGCCGCGGCGACCAGGCGGCCGGTCGCGGCCGAGCCGGTGAAGGCGACCCGCGCCAGGTCCGGGTGCGCCGCCAGCGCCGCGCCGGCCTCCTCGCCCAGGCCCTGGACAACGTTGAAGACACCGTCGGGCAGCCCGGCCTCGCGGGTGATGTCGGCCAGCAGGCTGGCGGTCAGCGGCGCCCACTCCGGCGGCTTGGCCACCACCGTGTTCCCGGCCGCGAGCGCGGGCGCGATCCGCCAGGTCGCCAGCATGAGCGGGGCGTTCCACGGCGTGATCACCGCGGTGACCCCGGCGGGCGCCCAGGAAACCTGCTCCCGGTGGCCCGAGATCTCCAGGCCGCCGCCGTCCAGCTCGCCGAGCCAGCCGGCGAAGAAGCGGAAGTTGTGCGCGACCCGCGGCATCACGCTGCGGCGGTGGGAGCGCAGCAGCGCTCCGTTGTCGCGGGTCTCCACCTGCGACAGATCCTCGATCCGCCGCTCGATGCTGTCGGCGATCGCGTGCAGGACGGCGGCCCGGTCCGGCGGCGGGGTCCGCGACCAGCCATCGAACGCCTCGCGCGCGGCCTGCACCGCGACCGCCACCTCGGCCTCGCCGCCCCGGGCGACCTCCGCGAGCGGCTGCCCGTCGATGGGGGACAGGTCGGTGAACGTGCCCGGCGACGCCACCCGGCGCCCGCCGATCCAGTGCCGCGTGTCGACGGCCACGCCGGCCACGTCCGCTTCGCTCATCGCCATCCCATGTTCACGCAATCCGTACCGCCCGGCAGCGCTCGTGCCACCGTGGAGCAGGGCCGCCCGGCAGGTTCGTTTGGCTCCAAACTTTATGAACTGTCTGGATGCGGGTCAAGGACGGTGCCGCCGTCCCAGCTGACGCCGACCTGCCGGTAGTAGCCGCCGATGATCTCCCGGACCTCGAGCGAGGCAAGCTCCTCGGTCGGCGACTCGAACAGCTCGAGCGTGGCGTCGCCGCGCCAGGACGGGCCCCCCTCGACGCTGGCGCTGCCGGACGCGACCAGCTCGCCGAGGGAGTCCGGCGTGCCCTTCTCGATCGATGGCATCCACCGGTGATGGGCCATCGGGTGGGCGTTGACGAACCCGGGAGCCGGCGCCTCCTCGCGCAGCGTCACCACCGCCTGGGCCAGCCGCCGGCCACCGGCGGACAGGGTGCCGGCGAAGGTCCCGCCGGGCGCGATCCGCGGCGCCGCGCGCCCGAACGGGTGCGGCCGGGTCTGGTGGATCGACCCCAGCTTCTTGGGGTAGCCCTGGACGAGGCCGCGGGCCAGCGCGACGTCGGAGTCGACCCAGATGTAGACGCAGCGCGAGTAGACCCGGTCGCCGAAGGCGCACCGGACCACGGCCAGGCACTCGGCGTACTGGGCGCGGACCGGGTCGAGCAGCTCCTCGCCGCCCGCGCCGCACGACTGCCAGTCGGCCCAGATCAGCGCCACCGCGCCCGGATCCTCCGGCGCCGGGGTGAGCGGGCGGGGCAGCAGCTCGGCCACCCGCGCCGGGTCGGTCCGGTACTCGACGGTGAGCATGTCGCCGGAGTAGTACCACGGCGGGGCGGGCAGGAGCGACGCCCGCCCGGTGCCGGTCCGGGGATAGAAGAACCCAGCCATGTCGGGCATACGCGCTCCCGTGCCTCGCCGTTATCCGTACTGGACGCCGCCGCGGATCGCCTCCAGGCTCGTACCTGGGGGCTCACCCGGGGCCTCATCTGGATGGTTGCCGGG
>DATINY010000513.1:0-6561 GCA_035473755.1 Streptosporangiaceae bacterium | reverse complement strand
GCCGCAAGCTCGGGGAAACCGCGCAGCAGCCTCGTTATCTGCACACTGTGCGCGGGGTCGGGATCAAGCTCAGCGCGCCGGGATGAGATTCCGCGTCATCCTGCTCGTGGTGGCGACCAGCTCCCTGGTGCTGGTCTCCTTTCTGGTCCCGCTCGCACTGGTGCTGCGCAGCTTCGCGGCAAACGAGGCGGTGAGCAAGGCGACCACCCAGGCGCAGCAGCTGGCCCCCCTGGTCGCCACGCTCCCCACCGACACCCTCAGGGCCACAGTCGACCGCGCGAACGTGCAGGACGGGGGCAGCCCGGTCACGGTTTTCATGCCCAGCGGCCAGGAGTTCGGCCAGCCGGCGCTCCGTTCCGCCACGGTTGGTAAGGCCGCCACCACGGCGAGCAGCTTCACCACCGCGGGACCAGCAGGCGCGGAGGTGCTGGCGGCGGTCCAGGGCTTGCCCGCCCGGGCCGCCGTCCAGGGCTGGCCCGGGGGGACCGCGGTGATCCGCATCTTCGTCCCCAACGCCGTGCTGCGCCAGGGGGTGGCCCGGGCGTGGCTGCTGCTCGTCGGGCTTGGGCTCGGGCTGCTCGCGGTCAGCGTGGTGGTGGCCGATCAGCTCGCCCGGTCCCTGGTCCGCCCGATCGTCAACCTCGCTCAGGCCTCCGACCTGCTGGCCACCGGTGACCTGACCGCCCGGGCCACCGTCGCCGGGCCGCCGGAGGTGCGCCGGGCGGGCAGCGGGCTGAACCGCCTCGCGGCCCGGATCGGGGATCTGCTCGCGCACGAGCGGGAGACCGTGGCCGACCTCTCCCACCGGCTCCGCACCCCGCTGACGGCGTTGCGGATCGACGCCGAGTCGCTGCGCAACGTCGAGGAGATGACCCAGCTGACCGCCGACGTGGACGCGGTCGAGCGAACCGTCAACGAGATCATCCGCACGGCCCGGCGGCCGACCGGCGGCGGCGTGTGGGCACTGTGCGACGCCTCGATGGTCATCAACGAGCGGGCCGCGTTCTGGCAGCCCCTCGCCGAGGACCAGGAGCGCCCGATGATGGTCGAGGTCGCCGCCGGACCGGTGCTGGTCAGCGTCTCCAGCGAGGACCTGGCGGCCTGCACCGACGTCCTGCTGGAAAACGTGTTCTCGCACACCGCCGAGGGCGCCGCCTTCACGGTCAGGCTCAGCCGGCGGGCCGGGGGCGGCGCCTGGCTGGTGGTCGCGGATGATGGGCCCGGCTTCCCGGACGCCGACGCGACCGAGCGCGGCCGGTCCAGCGGGGGATCCACCGGCCTCGGGCTTGACATCGCCCGGCGCATCGCCGAGGCCTCGGGCGGCAGCGTGACGATCGGGCGCTCGACGTCGGGCGGCGGGGCCGTGACCGTCGGGCTGGGCCCACCGGCCCGCCCGCTCGATGGCCGCCGCCACCGGCGAAGCCGGCTGCGGCCACAAACCGGCGGCCCCCAGGGCGAATGGGCCGAGGACGGGACGCCGTGGAGCCTGCTGGGAAGCTCGCGCGCCAACCGGTGACGCCAACGCCCCGCGGCCCGCCGTACCCTGCCTAGCCGGGCCTGCTGCCTTAGCCCCGCGCCGTGCGCAGAGATAGGGCATACGCCTGATGTGCCGCAGGCCGCCTTAGCACGATCCTCGAAGGTGAACGGCCAGGACCCTGGCCCAGACCCTGGAGGTCATCGTGCATCCGGCATTGTGGCAAGACCTGCTTACCGAGCGCGTCAGGGACCGGCAGGCGGACGCATGCCGGTCGCGGCTGGCCCGGCAGGCGCGGCGCGCGCGCCGCTCACCCGCTCGCCAGAATCCCACCGAGGAGGGGCAGTTCGGCTGCCTGCAGGCGACGCGCCTGCGCAGCGGATGAGGTGGGTGTTCAGCGCCATGTACCTGATGGGTCAGCGGCAGCAGCAGCCCGTCGCGGCGCGTCCCGCGGGGCCGGATGAGCCGGGCCCGCGGCCCAGGTGGCGGCGCCGGTGAGCTAGGTTCCGGCCCTGACAATAGGCAGGGTGCCCGGACGGCGTGACAGACGCCCTCCGGGCACCTTCCGTTCCGGCATCGCCCGGGCACCCTCCGTTCCAGCGCCATCCGGCCACCCTCCGTTTCGCCGCCATCCGGGCGCCTTCCGTTTCCAGTCGGCTGTACTAGAACGCCAGTTCGATTATCTGCTATTGTTAGCACATGGCTGTATATCTGCCACCCGGATGGCCGACGGGGGTTCACCCGCCGGGCAGCGAGGGGTTCGAGCGGACCGCCGTGGCGTGGCTGCTGGATATGGTCCCGCCCGACTACCGGCTGCACGGGGTGCTGCAGCGCCATCCCATCGCTCTCGCGACGCTCGCCCGGCGCCACCTGGCCGCCTGCATAGAGGGTGCGCGCCAGGGTTACCGCACGGCCCGGACCGAGCTCGGCGGCGTGCTCCCGATGAGCGGAGTGGACGCCGTGCTCGCCGCCTACCGGAGCGAGGGGCACCGCCTGGTTACCGCTGCCCGCGCCACGGATCTGGTGGAACGGGCACTGCGGGGGAAGGAATTCACGCCCCAGCTGCACGAGGCGCCTGGTCCCCCTGGGCAGCAGGGGCAGCATGAGCGGCGGGACCGGAGGGAGCAGCAGGAACAGCAGGAACAGCAGGCACGGCCAGAGCAGCGGGAACAGCAAACACGGCCAGAGCAGCCCGCACCGGGAAAGCGGAAGGCCAGGCAGCCCACCCCAGCGAAGCAGCAGCAGCCGGTGAAGCAACAGCAGTCAGTGCGGCAGCAGCCCGTGAAGCAGCAAAAACAGGCAACTGCCGCGCCGTCGAAGCAGCGGCGGAAGCAGGCCGTTGGTTAGGGCGCGTCCTCGCGACGGCCAAGGTCGGCAGGACCTGCCCTAACCCCGGGCCGCGGGGCAGAAGGCCAGCGGGGGCCGGACGTCAACGCTGCTGGCCAACCAGCCCGGCGTTGTCCAGGGCCAGGCCGATCCGGCACGCCAGGTCGGTAGCTAGCTCCGCCAGCTCCCTGGGCAGCCGCTCTTCCCGCCGGTGACCGACGGCCAGCACACCCGCGCCGTTGCCCGTGTCAAGCGGGAAGCACCAGGCAGTCTCGGTGGCCAGAGCATCGGCGCCGATTGGCGCCTCCGCCAGCCCGGCCACCGCCAGCGGCCAGCGCCACATGGGGCCGGGGCGGCCCGGGCCGGCCGGCCGTTGCGGCGGTTCGGCGCCCGCCGCCTTCTCGGCCACGCGGTCCAGCAGCCAGGCGAGCGCCGGCGACCACTCCTCGTCCATGTGCCGTGCGTAGACCACCCGCAGGCCCATCCCCTCGGCCGGCAGGAGCACCGCGCACCAGGGCACGAGCCGTGGGACCGCGGTTTCGCCGGCGAGGGCCAGCACGTCATCGGTGTCGACGCGGCCGGCCAGCAGCCCGCGGGCCTGGGCGAGCGCGCTGATGCGCCCGCGCCTGATCCGCTCCAGCTCGCTCAGCCGCGCCCGCTCGAGCGTGGGCCCCCACCGGTCAGCCAGGTGCTGCAGTCGCGTCGCCTCGTTGTCGTGGAACCTGTCGGCCGTGGCCGACTCCACCGCCAGCAGGCCGGTCACCCGGCCATCCACCACGAACGGCACGGTGAGCACGGACGGAGCGGTGCCGGCGGCCGCCCGCACGGCGGCCATCGATGGGACGCTCACCGGGGGCTGGCCCAGCAGCCCGGCCCGCCTGGCCTGCTCCACCATCCTGGCCCGCCTGGCCTGCGCCCGGCTGGTCCGGCTGGCCCGGCCAACGCGGCCCATCCGCTGCCTGCGTCCGGCCGGCGGGTTCTGGCCCGCCTGCCCGGCCTGGCCTGCTTGCCCCGCCTGATCCGCCGGCCCAGCCTCGGCCGCCTGGCCGGCCTGCCTGGTGTACCCCTCCAGCCCAGCCGGCACCACCGCCCCGCCATCCGCCGGAGCCGGGCTGGTCAGCGATGGGAACCGGCCGACCGCCACCCGCAGCCGGAGCTCGCCGTCCTCGTCGGGGACCATGGCGTAGGCGGCGTCCGCGCCCACCGCCGCGCGTGCCGACTCCACGGTGGTGGCCAGCAGCTCGTCGTAGCCGGGCTCCCCGAAGGGCGGGACCGGCCACCGGTGGGTGCCGTTCATCCCCGGCGCGCCGGCGGCTCCCACCCTGACCGGGGGGGCCGTCTGGCTCAGCGCCGCGGCCAGCTGCGGCTGCCCGTCCGGCCCGCGCCCGGGAACCGTGTGGATCCCGGTGTCCAGCACGGGGCGCAGGCCATCCGCCTGCTCGCCGCCCGGCTCCAGCTCCTGGCCGGATCCTTGCTGCCCGATCCGGAACCACACCGCCTTGGCCGCCTGCCCATAGGTGACGCCCCAGGCGGACGCGAGCGCGGCCGGGAGCAGCAGCCCGCGCCCGCTGGTGCGCTCGGCGGGAATGTGCTCGTTCTCGGGCGGCTCGGGCACCAGCCTGGCCGGGTGGCCGTCGCTGACCACCACCTCGACCCCGCCGCTGGTCAGCTTGCAGGTGACCTCGACCGGGGTCCCGGCGTGCACCACCGCATTGGTGACGAGCTCGCTGGTAAGCAGCACGGCGTCATCGACGAGGCCATGGCCCATGGTCGCGGCGCCGCTGATGAACCAGGTCTGCAGCGTGTCGCGGACAAAGCGGCGCGCCGCAGCGGCGGCCGTCGGCTCCGGCTGGTATGCCGCGGTCGCGACAAGACCGTCCAGTCCCTCCACGTGCCCTCTCCGCTGCCGGCGCTGCTGCCGCGCCCCCGGCCCACATGGGCCGCGTCATGGACCCGCCACGTCCATTAGTGGCGGTCATCCCATCGTGACAGACTGACGGCCAATTTCCTGGCGATCAGCCATGATCGCCGGGCATCGGCACGGGTCGTGACCACCCGTTACCCGTCACATACTCGCGAACCACCCTAGCGGGCACCCCGGCGACCACGCACCGGTCCGGTACCTGGCCGCGGACCACGGAACCGGCCGCGACCACCACGTTCCGCCCGATGCACGCGCCGGGAAGCACGATCACCCCCGCCCCGAGCCAGCTTCCCGCGCCGATGGACACCGCCGTGTTGCTGGGCCATTGCCGCCCGATCGGCAGGTCGGGGTCGGCGTAGCCGTGGTTCTGGTCGGTGATGTACACGTTGGGGCCGGTGAAGACGTCGTCCCCGATCGCGATGGAGTAGTGGGCGACGATGTGGCTGCCCCGGCCGATGACGCAGCGGTCACCGATCCGCAGGACCGGCGGCCAGTCCCCCAGATCCTGCCCCGGGACCATCCCGGCGCTGAGGCTGACCTGCGCGGCGATCATCGTGCCGGCGCCGATCGTGATCCAGCGCTGGCCGAACAGGGCACCAGCGGGAAAGCCGATCACCGACCCCGGGCCGAACGAGGCGAACAAGCGCCCGGCCGGGGTGTCCGCGGTGATCGCCCCGGCCCGCTGCGCGCCCTGCCACAGCCCGTGGACCAGCCGCCACGCCACGGCGCGGCGGCCTCGCGCGAGCGCGTCCATCCCGCCCATGGCCGACAACGCTAGTGGCCCGGCGGCCGGTGAGCGGCAGTCCCGTGGCCTGGCACCGGTTTGCCGGGTTCCCGCGCCGGCGGTGCCAGCGTGAGTACCCCGCCATCTGCGTTTGGCAAATTTCCGGCCGCCAGCTGGTTTTTCGCCGCCAGCTGGCCGCACGCGCCGTCGATCTCCCGGCCGCGGGTATCACGGACCGTCACCGCTATCCGGCGGGCCTCGAGGGCCGCCGTGAAGTCCCGGGTGGCGGCCGGCGTGGAGGCCGTCCACCGCGAGCCCGGCGTGGGGTTGAGCGGGATCAGATTGACGTGGGCCAGCCGGCCGGCGAGCAGGCGCGCCAGCGCCGCGGCCCGCCAGGGCTGGTCGTTGACGTCGCCGATCATCGCGTACTCGATGGAAACCCGGCGGCCGGTGGCGCCCGCGTACTCCCAGGCGGCATCCAGTACCTCGGCCACCCGCCACCGCCTGTTCACCGGCACCAGCTCATCGCGCAGCTCGTCGTCCGGCGCGTGCAGCGACACCGCGAGGGTGACCCCGAGCCGCTGCGCGGTGAGCCGCCGGATGGCCGGGACGAGGCCGACCGTGGAGACGGTGACCCACCGCTGGGAGATGCCCAGCCCGTCGGGCACCGGGTCGGTGAGCCGGCGCAGCGCGGTCATGACCTGCGGATAGTTCGCGAGCGGCTCGCCCATGCCCATGAACACCACATTGGAGACCCGGCCGGGCCCGCCGGGCACCTCGCCCCGCGCGAGCGCCCGCGCCCCGGCCACCACCTGCGCGACGATCTCGGCGGCCGACAGGTTCCTGGTCAGACCGGCCTGGCCGGTGGCGCAGAACGGGCACGCCATCCCGCAGCCGGCCTGCGACGACACGCACATGGTGACCCGGCCCGGGTAGCGCATGAGGACCGACTCCACGTAGGCGCCGTCGAACGTGCGCCACAGGGTCTTGCGGGTCATCCCGCGGTCGCAGGATTGCTCGCGCTCGGCGGTAAGCAGCCGCGGCAGCAGCGCGGCGGCGAGCTCGGCGCGGGAAGCCGCCGGCAGGTCGGTCATCTCGTCCGGGTCGTCGTTC
>DATINY010000512.1:0-12748 GCA_035473755.1 Streptosporangiaceae bacterium | reverse complement strand
GCTGCCGGACCGGGACATCTGGGTCAAGGAATGCCAGGAACGCAAGCGCACGATGCTGCGCCGCACCCACTTCGACGATGTGCCGATCAAGCCGCAGCGGGTCTACGAGGAGATGAACCGCGCGTTCGGCCCGGAGACCCGGTACGTGAGCACGATCGGGCTGTCCCAGATCGCGGCCGCGCAGTTCCTCCACACTTACCGTCCCCGGCACTGGATCAACGCCGGCCAGGCCGGGCCGCTCGGCTGGACGGTGCCGGCCGCGATCGGCGTCTGCGCCGGCGACCCGGACGCGCAGGTGGTGGCGCTGTCGGGTGACTACGACTTCCAGTTCATGATCGAGGAGCTCGCGGTCGGCGCCCAGTTCAGCCTGCCGTACATCCACGTGGTGGTGAACAACGCCTACCTCGGCCTGATCCGTCAGTCGCAGCGCGGCTTCGACATGGACTACTGCGTCCAGCTGTCGTTCGACAACGTCAACGCCCCCGAGCTCGGCGGCTACGGCGTGGACCACGTCAAGGTGGCGGAGGGACTCGGCTGCAAGGCGATCAGGGTCTTCCGGCCCGCGGACATCGCCCGGGCCTTCGAGCGGGCGAAGGAGCTGATGGCCGAGTTCCGGGTGCCGGTGGTGGTCGAGGTGATCCTGGAGCGGGTGACGAACATCTCGATGGGCACAGAGCTTGACAACGTCGTGGAGTTCGAGGACCTCGCGGCGAGGAAGGAGGACGCGCCGACCGCGATCGCGCTGCTCGACTAGGCCATGTCACCACGGCATGGATCCACGGGATACGGCCCGGGCCGGAAGGGGTGTGGCCAGTGCACGTGCTGGTGGCGCCGGACAAGTTCAAGGGCTCGCTGACCGCCACCGAGGCGGCGGGCCACATCGCCGCGGGCCTGCGGCGGGCGGCGGGCGGCGGCCTGGCCATCGCCTGCGTGCCCGTCGCCGACGGCGGGGACGGCACCCTCGACGCGGCGGTCGTCGCCGGATTCGAGCGGGTGCCGGCGCGCGCGAGCGGGCCGACGGGCGAGCCGGTCGACGCCGCCTACGGCCGCCGGGGCGAACTGGCGGTCGTCGAGCTGGCCTCGGTGTGCGGCCTGGGCCGGCTGCCCGGCGGGCGCCGCGAGCCCCTGCGGGCGTCGAGCTACGGGATGGGAGAGGTCATCGGCGCGGCGCTCGACGCCGGGTGCGAGCGGATCGTCCTGGGCGTCGGCGGCAGCGCCAGCACCGACGGCGGCGCCGGCCTGCTGGAGGCCCTCGGCGCGCGGGTATACGACCGGGCTGGCGCGTCGCTGCCCCCGGGCGGCGGCGCCTTGCGCCGGGTGGGCTCGGTGGACCTGTCCGGCCTGCACCCCGCGATCAGGCGGACCGGGTTTACCGTGGCCTCCGACGTCGACAACCCGCTGTACGGGCCGCAGGGCGCGGCGGCCATCTACGGGCCGCAGAAGGGCGCCAGCCCCGCCGACGTCGCCGCGCTCGACGAGGGCCTGCGGCGGTGGGCCGCGGTGGTGGCGGCGGCCGGGGGCGCGGACCGGGCGGACGAGCCCGGGGCCGGCGCGGCCGGGGGCGTGGGCTACGCGGCGCTCGCGGTCCTCAAGGCAACGCTGCGGCCCGGCATCGAGCTCGTGCTCGAGCTGGCCGGCTTCGCCGATAAGGTGGCCGCCGCCGATCTTGTGATCATCGGCGAGGGGTCGCTCGATGAGCAGACCCTGCGCGGGAAGGCGCCGGCCGGCGTCGCCGCCGCCGCGCGCGCCCACGGCAAGCCCGTCGTCGCCATCGCCGGCCGGGTGACCCTGCCGGCGGGGGCGCTGGCCGCGGCGGGCATCGCGCGCGCCTACGCGCTCAGCGACGTCGAGCCCGACCTGGCCCGGTCCATGGCCGGCGCCGGGCCGCTGCTGGAGAAGCTGGCGGGCCGCGTCGCCGGCGACTGGCTGACCGGCCCGACGGGACTGACCCGCGGTGCCTGAGCCGCATCCATCCGCCCGATCGAGCACCGGAGGGGAGCCCGGACATGAGTGACACGCAGGCCCGGGACGGCCGCCATGACTTCCGCAACCTGCCCGACCTCGCCTCCCGGCGGGTGGGCGGCAGCGTCGTCGGCGCCAGCGACGAGCTTTTCGCCGAACGGGAGAACCTCATCAAGCCCGGGCCACCCAGCTACTCGGCCCACACCTTTGGCCACAAGGGGCAGATCTACGACGGGTGGGAGACGCGCCGGCGGCGCGAGCCCGGCGATGACTTCGCGCTGATCCGGCTCGGGCTGCCCGGCGTGGTGTCCGGGGTCGTCGTCGACACCGCCTTCTTCAAGGGCAACTTCCCGCCGGAGATCTCTGTGGAGGGCTGCGCGGTCGAGGGGTATCCCTCGCCGGGCGAGCTCGCGGCGGCGGACTGGATGCCGCTGGTGCCGCGGACCGCCGCCGCCGGCGACACGGTCAACGAGTTCGCCGTGCGCAACGACCGGCGGGTGACCCACGTCCGGCTGGTCATGTACCCGGACGGCGGCGTGGCCCGGCTGCGCGTGCACGGCGTGGTGGTGCCCGATCCGCGGCTGCTCGGCGGCGGTTACCTCGATCTGGCCGCGCTCGCCAACGGTGCGCAGGTCACCGGGTGCAGCAACATGTTCTACTCCTCGCCGTCCAACCTGATCTCGCCGGGCCTGGCCCGCAACATGGGCGAGGGATGGGAGACCGCGCGGCGCCGCGACGACGCCAACGACTGGGTGGAGATCCGCCTCGCCGCGCCCGGCGTGGCCCGGCTCGCCGAGCTTGACACCAGCTATTTCGTCGGCAACGCGCCCGGCTGGGCGTCGCTGCGGGGCAGCGACCGGCGCGCCGGCGGGGACACGCCTGACGGCCCGGCGCCGGTCGCGCTGCTGCCGCGCACCCGGCTGCAGCCCGACACCCCGCACCGCTTCCGGCTCGAGCCCGGTGCCGAGGTGACCGACATCCGGCTCGACATCTATCCCGACGGCGGGATGGCCCGGCTGCGGCTGTTCGCGGCCCTGGCCGGCGCGGCCCGCGACGACCTCGCGCTGCGCTGGTTCAACCTGCTGCCCGAGTCGCACGCCGCCGCGGTGCTCGCCGCGAGCGGGGACGCGGGTCGGGCGGTGCTCGCGGCCCGGCCGCTGAGCTCGGTGACCCAGCTGCCCGCGGGCCTGCAGGCCCAGCTGCGCGGCTGACGGGGGTTGACGGGCCCGCGTGACGCAGTGATCGTGGTCTTCGTCCTGAGGAGAGATGAGATGGAGTTCCTGCAGCCAGAAACCTGGGCGGAGGCGCTGCAGATGAAGGCGGCGCACCCGCAGGCCGTGCCCATCCAGGGCGGCACGGACGTCATGGTCGAGCTGAACTTCGACCGGTACCGGCCCGAATACCTGCTCGACCTCACCCGCGTGGACGAGCTGGCGCAGTGGGCGCCGGACAACGGGCGCATCCGGCTGGGCGCGGGCGTCACCTACACGCGCGTCATCACCGAACTCGGCGGCCGGCTGCCCGGGCTGGCGATGGCATCGCGCACCGTCGGGTCGCCCCAGATCCGCAACCGGGGAACCGTCGGCGGCAACCTCGGCGCCGCGTCGCCGGCCGGCGACTCCCATCCCGCGCTGCTGGCCGCGTACGCGCACATCGAGGCCGAGTCGGTGCGCGGCGCGCGGCAGATCCCGGCCGAGGAGTTCTATACCGGCGTGAAGCGCAACGCGCTGAGCCCCGACGAGCTCATCAAGGCGGTGCTGATCGCCCCGCCATCCGGCCCGCAGCAGTTCTGCAAGATCGGCACCCGCAACGCCATGGTCATCTCCGTGGCGGCGTTCGGCCTGGCCCTGCACCCCGACCAGGAGGCGGTCGGTACCGGCATCGGGTCGGCCGCCCCCACGCCGCGCCGGGCGCTGGCGGCGGAGCAGTTCCTCGCGCAGTCGCTGACCGGTGACGGCCTGTGGGAGTCGCGCGGCGCCCTGCCCGACGCCACCAGCCGGCACTTCGCCGACCTGGTCGCGGACGCCGCCTCCCCGATCGACGACGTGCGCGGGACCGCCCGGTACCGCGTCCACTCCCTGTCCGTCATGGCCCGGCGCGCGCTGATCTGGGCATGGAACGACTTCCGGAGGGTGTGAACACCGATGCGCATCACCTGCACCGTCAACGGCGAGCCGCAGCAGGCCGACGACGTATGGGAGGGCGAGAGCCTGCTGTACGTCCTGCGTGAGCGCCTGGGCTTCCCCGGGTCGAAGAACGCGTGCGAGCAGGGCGAGTGCGGCTCGTGCACCGTCTACCTCGACGGGGTGCTGGCCTGCTCGTGCCTGGTGGCGGCCGGCCAGGCGCAGGGACGCGACGTGCGCACCGTCGAGGGCCTGGCGTCGGGCGACGAGCTGTCCGGAATCCAGCAGGCCTTCCTCGAGGCGGGCGCGGTCCAGTGCGGCTTCTGCACGCCGGGGCTGCTGGTCGCCGCGCACGATCTGATCGAGCGCCAGGCCGAGCCGAGCGACGCGGAGATCCGTGAGGCGCTCGCCGGCAACCTGTGCCGGTGCACCGGCTATGAAAAGATCATGGAAGCGGTCCGCATGGCCGCCGCGCAGCGGGCCGAGGCGAGCTGACGATGGACACGACCATGGTGCTGAACGGCTGCGCGGTGGTGACCGTGGACGGCGCGCGCACCGAGCACGACAGCGGCCATGTCATCGTCGAGGGCGCGCGGATCAGCGCCGTCGCCGCCGGGCCCGCCCCCCGCGACCTCCCCGGCGCCCGGTATGTCGACGCCACCGGGTGCCTGGCCACGCCCGGCCTGGTGAACACCCATCATCACCTCTATCAGTGGGCGACGCGCGGCCTGGCGGTGGACTCCACCCTGTTCGGCTGGCTCACCGAGCTGTACCCGGTGTGGGGCCGCATCGACGCCGAGATCGTGTTCGCGGCGGCCCGGGGAGGCCTGGCCTGGCTGGCCACCACCGGCTGCACCACCACCACCGATCACCACTACGTCTTCCCCCACGACGGCGGGGACGTGCTGGCGGCCGAGATCAGCGCGGCGCGCGAGGTCGGGCTGCGCTTCCACCCGACCCGGGGCTCGATGGACCTGGGGCAGAGCCACGGCGGCCTGCCGCCGGACAACGTGGTCGAGGACATCGACGGGATCCTGGCCGCTACCGAGGCCGCGATCGACACCCACCACGATCCGGCGCCCGGGTCCATGCTGCGGATCGGGGTGGCGCCGTGCTCGCCGTTCACCGTGACCGAGGAACTGCTCACCCAGGCGGCCGCGCTGGCCCGCCGCAAGGGCGTGCGGCTGCACACCCACCTGGCCGAGACGATGGACGAGGACACCTACTGCCGCGAGCACTTCGGCGGCTCGCCGGTGGACTACATGGACGGCCTCGGCTGGCTCGGGCCCGACGTGTGGCTCGCCCACGCGGTCCACCTCGACGACGCCGCGCTGGCCAAGGTGGCGGCCACCGGCACCGGCGTGGCCCACTGCCCGTCGTCCAACGCGCGGCTCGGCTCCGGCATCGCCCGGGCCCGCGACATGCGCGACGCGGCGGTCCCGGTCGGCCTGGGGGTCGACGGGGCCGCCTCCAACGAGGCCTGCTCGCTGATCGAGGAGGTCCGGCACGCGGTGCTGTTCGCCCGGGCCCGCGGCGGCCCCACCGAGCTGACGGTCCGCGACGCGCTGGAGATGGGCACGATGGGCGGGGCCCGGGTGCTCGGCCGCGAGGACGAGATCGGCTCCCTGGAGGCCGGCAAGCTGGCCGACATCGCACTCTGGCGGCTGGACACGCTGCCGCATATCGACATCCATGACCCGGTCGCCGCGCTCGTGCTCGGCGCGCCGCCGCCGCTGGAGCTGCTGCTCGTGCAGGGGCAGCCGGTGATCGAGCGCGGGCGGCTCGTGACCGTGGACGAGGACGAGGTGGCGGCCTCGGCGGCCGCCGCCAACCGCAGGCTGCTGAACCTGGCTGGAGTGAGCTGATGACCGCACCGACCCGGCCCACGGGGGCACCGCAAGGCCTGACCACCCCGGTGACCGCGGGGATCGGCGCGAGCCCGCTCCGCCCGGACGGGACGGCCAAGGTCAAGGGCGAGTTCGCCTACGGCAGCGACATGTGGACGGACGACATGATCTGGGGTGTCACGCTGCGCAGCCCGCACCCCTACGCCCGGATCCGCTCCATCGGCATCGGCCCGGCGCTCGCCACGCCCGGCGTGTACGCGGTGCTCACCCACGAGGACGTGCCGGGCAGCAAGTTCTACGGGCTGGAGATCGTCGACCAGCCGGTGCTCGCCGTCGACACGGTGCGTTACCACGGCGAGCCGGTCGCGCTCGTCGCCGCCGACCACCCGGAGATCGCCCGCCAGGCGGCCAAGCGGATCCGGGTCGACTACGACGTCTACGAGCCGATCACCGACGCCCGCGAGGCCCTCGGCCACCCGCGGTGGAATCAGGTCCACAACGCCCCGGGGAAGGTCAGCGAGCTGTCCCGGGAGCGGGCCGTCCTGCACCCGCAGGGCAACCTGGTCCGGCACCTGAAGCTCAGGAAGGGCGACCCCGGGCCCGTGGCCGACGTCGTGGTCGTCGGGGAGTACGAGGTGGGGATGCAGGACCAGGCCTTCCTCGGCCCGGAGTCCGGGCTCGCCGTGCCGGCCGAGGACGGCGGCGTGGAGCTGTACGTCGCGACGCAATGGCTGCACGTGGATCAGCGGCAGGTCTGCGCGGCGCTCGGGCTCCCGCCGGAGAAGGTGCGGCTCACGCTGGCCGGCGTGGGCGGCGCGTTCGGCGGCCGCGAGGACCTGTCGATGCATATCCACGCGTGCATGCTGGCGCTGCACACCGGCAAGCCGGTGAAGATGGTCTACAACCGGGAGGAGTCCTTCTTCGGGCACGTGCACCGGCACCCGGCGGTGATGCGCTTCGAGCACGGCGCCAGCCGCGACGGCACGCTGGTCTACGTCAGGGCGCAGATCTATCTCGACGGCGGCGCCTACGCGTCCAGCACCCCGGCCGTCGTCGGCAACGCGGGCACGATGGGGATCGGACCCTACGTCGTGCCGAACGTGCAGATCGACGCGTACGGCGCCTACACCAACAACCCGCCGTGCGGGGCGATGCGCGGCTTCGGCTCGGTGCAGGCCGCGTTCGCCCACGAGGCCCAGATGGACAAGCTGGCCGCCGAGCTCGGCATGGACCCACTGGACCTGCGCTGCCGCAACGCGATGACCCAGGGGGCCGAGGCGCCGACCGGGCAGGTGATCGACAGCGCCGCGCCCGTCGAGGAGCTGCTGCGGCGGGTGCAGGCGATGCCGCTGCCGCCCGCCCGCAGCGCCGACGGCGAGGTGGACCTGCGGGACCTGCCGGGCGGCGTCGCGAACACGACCCACGGCGAGGGGGTCGTGCGCGGGATCGGCTACGCGGTGGCCTACAAGAACGTCGGGTTCTCCGAGGGCTTCGACGACTACTCGACCGCCCGGGTGCGGCTCGAGGCGGTGGCGGGCGAGGCGGTGGCGACGGTGCACACCGCGGCGGCCGAGGTCGGCCAGGGGCTGGTCACGGTCGAGCAGCAGATCGCGCGCACCGAGCTCGGCGTGCAGCGGGTCATGGTGCACACCAAGGACACCGGAGTCGGCAGCGGCGGATCGACGTCGGCGTCCCGGCAGACGTACGTCACCGGCGGCGCGGTCAAGGCGGCCTGTGAGAAGGTGCGCGACCGCGCGCTCGACGTCATCCAGCAGCGGATCGGGCGCTTGGTGCCGGACCTGCGGCTCGACGGCGGCAAGGTGGTCTCGCCGCAGGAGGGCGTCATCGGCGACCTGGCCGACCTGCTCGGCGACGAGGTCATCGAGGAGACCGTCGAGTGGCACCACCGCCCGACCGAGGCGGTCGACCCGGAGACCGGCCAGGGGTTCGCGCACGTGCAGTACGCTTTCGCGGCGCACCGCGCGGTGGTGGACGTGGACACCGAGCTCGGCCTGATCAAGGTGGTGGCGCTCGACTGCGCCCAGGACGTCGGGAAGGCGATCAACCCGCAGGCGGTCGTCGGGCAGATCCAGGGCGGCTCGGCGCAGGGACTGGGACTGGCGCTGATGGAGGAGATCCAGATCAAGGGGGGCAAGATCAGGAACCCGTCGTTCACCGACTACCTCATCCCCACCATCCTCGACATGCCGCCGATGCGGATCGACGTGCTCGAGTACGCCGATCCGCACGCGCCCTACGGCGTCCGCGGCGTCGGGGAGCCCCCGACGATCTCCTCCGGCCCCGCCATCGTCGCCGCCATCCGCCAGGCCACTGGGCTCGCGCTGAACCAGGTGCCGGTGCGGCCCGAGCACATCACCGGCACCTGATGGCGCCAGCACCGGCGGTCAGGACCCACCATGGAGGCATGACCTCGGGCAGGCGCGCCCCCGCCCTGCTGCTGGCGGCCACCCTCCTGGCCGCAGCGGCGCTGGCCGCCTGCTCCAGCGGGGGCACCACGACGCTGTGCCACTCACAGGCGCATCCGGTCAGCGGCGGCGCCTACACGATCATGAACAACGAGTGGCACTCGAGCGCCGCCCAGTGCATCACCACCGACGGGACGGCCAGCTTCACCGTCGCGAACTCCTCGATCGCGACCACCACGCACGGCGCGCCCGGCGGCTACCCGCTCATCTACCGGGGCTGCCACTGGGGCGCGTGCACGCCGGACAGCGGCCTGCCGATCCGGGTGTCCAGCATCCGCACCGGCACGGTGATCACGAGCTGGCGCACCACCCAGCCGGGCGGCAGCAACCACTACAACGTGGCCTACGACATCTGGTTCAACCGGACGCCCACCACGAACGGCCAGCCGGACGGCGCCGAGCTGATGATCTGGCTGAACCGCCACGGGCCCATATATCCGGCCGGCTCGCGGGTGGCCAGCGATGTCAGCATCGGCGGCCAGAGCTACCACGTGTACCTCCGCCAGTCGCACTGGAACACGATCACCTACCTGATGACCACCGGCGCCACCTCGGTCAGGCACCTGGACCTGTGGCCGCTCGTGGCCTACGCGGTAAGCCGGGGCTACATCCAGCCCTCCTGGTACCTGATCAGCGTGGAATCCGGCTTCGAGCTGTGGCGGGGCGGCGCGGGCCTGGCGACCGACTCGTTCTCGGTCAAGGTGGCTGGCGGCGGCTCACCGTAGCCGGCCGATGAGAGACGTTGATATCAAGACAGTTGAGGTCGGGCGCGGCCGGGGAGGAAGGCTCTATCCTCCCCACATGCCGCTGCCCAACGACGAATGCCGCCGGGGCCATCCAGCAGCCGCCAGGCTCCTTCAACAGGCCACATGCGGCTTCCTGGCCAGGACGCTCGATGGCTGAGATCACGCCGCACGATCGCGGGCAGGCGCTGGCCGAGTTGGAGCGCATCGCCCACACGCTGACCCAGATGTCGGAGTGGCTCGGCCACGCCGGCGAGGAACGCGCGGGCGCCATGCTGGAGGAAGCCCTGAAGAACGTGGTGACGGCCGGCTGGCTCCTGCAGCGCGATCCGGCCAGGACCGCAGCGCTCCCGCGCGGCCAGGAGGCCGGGCTCAATGGGCACGGAACCGGCCGGAGGGCGCTTCCGCCAGGCTCACCCACTCCCCGCGCTCGGCGGAGCTGAGCATCGCGTCCAGGGCGGCGGCGCTGCGCACCGCGTCGTCCAGGGTGGCGCCGTGGGGGGTGCCCTCGGCCACGGAACGCAGGAAGTCGTACGCCTCGATGACCTTGAGGTCGTCGTAGCCCATGCTGGTGGCCGAGCCCGGCTGGAAGGCGGCGTAGCCGCCCTGCCCGGGGCCGGCGAACACGGTGCTCACCGGCTGGTCCTGGTAAGCGGTCCCGGTGCTGACGCCGAGTTCGCCCATGCGCCGGAAGTCCCAGAAGACGGCGCCCTTGGTGCCGTGGACCTCGAAGCCGTAGTTGTTCTGCTCGCCGACCGAGACGCGGCTGGCCTCCAGCACGCCCCGCGCGCCGGAGGCGAAACGCAGCAGGCAGGAGACGTAGTCCTCGTTCGGGCAACGCCGAGCGACTGCGCCATGACCGCCTCTTTGGACCAGACCGCAACCTCTGGTACCCACGATCTCAGCTCGGGCGGCCCGCCGCGATCTTCGCCGCCTGCGGCATCGCAGCCATCGGCGCGGTCTGCGCCGCCGGCGAGATGGGTCCCGCCGCGCCGCCGGCCCGCCTCAGCGGTCACCCCGCGGAGTTGTGCGCGGGCCCGCCCTCATCAACGGCGGGCGCGGGCCTGCCGTTCGGCGACGGCACGGGGAAGCCGGCGCCCACGCCGGGCCGTGAGTCCATCGTGTCGAGCAACCGGTCCCAGCGGCCGTGCAGCCAGAACGCGACATGCCGCAGCGGCCCGGTGCGGGGGCACCGCGGGTGCGGCCGGGTGGGCGCGTGGGTGAGCGCGCGCTGGTATTTCCTGGCCAGCCGGGCCCGGCCCTCGGCGGGCAGCTGATCCTCCAGCCAGGCGACCAGCACCCGCTCGGCCGACCGGTAGCTGTCGAGGCGCTGCGCCAGCATGATCAGGCCGGCCGCTGGCGGCCGGCCGACGGCGGATACGCAGCCCGACAGCTGGCACTGGAACAGCCGCAGCGCCCACTCGACCTCGCGGGCGCGGCTCAGGCATACGGTCCGCAGCTGCCCGTCCGTGCCGACGTGGCCGTCCGCGTGGGGATAGACCGTGCACCACATGGCGGCGAGGTGCCCGCTCAGGCGCGCGATCGCCCGGTAGCCCACCTCCGGCTCATCGACGTCCTGCACCTCTCCCACCGCGCCCTGGGTGGCACCGATACCGGCGGCGAGCGGCCGGCCGGCGGAGCTGTCCGGGAGCCTGTCCACCGTCACGATTCACCTCCGACCCGCCGGATGCCGGACGCCAGCCGCCAGCGCTGAGCGCGCACCCGCCGTGCTGGTGAAGTTACGGACGACCGGCCGGGCTCCGCGTCCCCCCGCGGGGGGAACACCCGGGTGAGCTACCCCCCGGCCTCAGCGCGTGCCGGCCCGGCCACTCACCTCGTAGCTTGTGAGTGCTGAAACATGGCGCAGTGACGACGAGGAGGCGGACGTGCCGGGACTGGACCAGCGGGCGGCGCTGGAGTGGATCGCCAGGTGGGATGAGCAGCAGCAGGAGCACCTGCCGGACCGGGAAGACCGGTATACGGCGCTGATCGACGCGGTCGAGGAGGGCGCCGGGCGCCCCGACCCGCTCGTGCTGGACCTGGGCTGCGGCCCCGGCTCCCTGTCGGTCCGGCTGCTGGACCGGATCCCCGCCGCGACGGTGGTCGCGGTGGACGCCGACCCGCTGCTGCTCGCGCTGGGCCGGGCCGCGTACGGAGAGCGGGCGCGGCTGAGGTTCGCCGACTGTGACCTGCGCACGCCGGGCTGGGCGGCCGCCCTCGGCCTGGACCGGCCGGCCGACGCGGCCGTGAGCACCACCGCGCTGCACTGGCTGCCCGGCCCCGCGCTGCGGGCCATGTACGCCGAACTGGCCACCGCCCTGCGGCCCGGCGGCCTGCTGCTCGACGGTGACCACTTCAAGGGCGACGAAAGCGCCTGCCCCGTCATCGAAAGGCTGGGCGAGGCGCTGATCGCGCGCGAAGAGCAGCGGCGCTTCCCGCAGGGTCATCTTCAGACGTGGACCGGCTGGTGGGAGGCGATCGCCGCGGACCCCCAGCTGGCTGGGCTGGCCGCGCGGCGCGAACGCCTCCAGCTGGACTCGGAGCACCACGGGTCGCCCTCGGGGTGGCTCTCGACCCACGTCGAGGCGCTGCGCGCGGCCGGTTTCAGCGAGGTCGGCACGCTGTGGCAGCGCGGCAACAACCGCATCCTGTGCGGGGTTCGCGGCGGCTGACCCGCTGCCGATCAACGAAGCGAACCGGCGACAAAACGGCGCTGCGCCGGGCAGGATGACTTTGGGGACCTTAGAGGCAGTCGCATGTGCACCCCGCCTGCACAGCCGCCAGCGCGGCCAGCCGGAAGGACCACCCGATGACCAACCAGATCGACGCCCTCAACGCCATGGCTGTATTAGTGGCGGACCGCAATTACCAGGGCGCCGTTGATATCGCTGTCTGCCTCGACCATGAACGGCTCGCTGAAATCACGGTCGCCCTTGTGCGCATGTGCGCCGTGGGGCAGATCGAGTTCTTCCATTGCCAGGACCTCAGCGAAGACCAGGCCAGGGGCCAGGCGGCGGCGTTCTTCCGCGCGGGGTTAGGTTTCCCGCAGAAAGACGGCGGGTGACCGGCAACCGTTCACCGACCCCGCGGTGATTGGCCGGCGGCGGCGCGGGAATGGCGGGATCACCGCGCAGGCGCACAAAGCCGGCTCACGGGCCGAGGTATTTGAGTACGGCGAGGACCCGGCGGTGGTCGGTGCCGGTGGGCGGCAGGTCAAGCTTGGCGAAGATGTTCGTGACGTATTTCTCCACCGCGCTCGGGCTGACCTTCAGCATTTCGACGATCCCGTTGTTGGACCGCCCCTCGGCCATGAGCCGCAGCACCTGCAGCTCCCGGGGGGTGAGGCGGCTCATCGGGTCGTCGCGCCGGCGGACCAGGAGCTGCGCGACGACCTCCGGGTCCAGAGCGGTGCCGCCGGCCGCCACCCGGCGCACCGCCTCCAGGAAGTCGGCCACGTGCGCGATGCGGTCCTTCAGCAGGTAGCCGACCGAGCTCGTCGCCGCCGACAGCAGGTCGGTGGCGTAGCTCTCCTCCACGTACTGGGACAGGACCAGCAGCGCGACGTCCGGGTACTGGCGGCGGATGAC
>DATINY010000511.1:0-10382 GCA_035473755.1 Streptosporangiaceae bacterium | reverse complement strand
CGGTTCCTGGAGCTGGTGCCGGGCGTCGAGAAGGCCATGTGCGACAACGGGATCCTGCTGCTGAAGTACTGGCTCGAGGTCAGCCCGGACGAGCAGACCCGGCGCCTGGAGAGCCGCATCCACGACCCGCGGAAGATCTGGAAGCTGTCGGACATGGACCTGAAGTCCTACAGCCGCTGGTACGACTACTCCCGCGCCCGGGATGCGATGTTCGCCGCCACCGACACCGCGTGGGCGCCCTGGTACGTCGCGCACACCGACGACAAGAAGCGCGGCCGGCTCAACATCATCAGCCACCTGCTCAGCCAGGTCCCCTACAAGCCGCTCGCCCACGGGGACATCACGCTGCCCAAGCGGCAGCGCCCCGGCGGCTACACCGAGCCCGGCCTGCCGCTGCGGTACATCCCGACGCCGTTCTAGGTAACCGGCCGCGGCTGGGCCGGATTCAGCCGCCCAGCAGCTCGTCCAGGAGCTCGGCCACCGGCCATGCGCCGTACGAGCTGTTGGAGATCACGGTGTGGGTAACGGCCGGCCCCGGGTCGTGCACGCTCCGGAACGAGACACCGGCGTCGAGTCCCTCCAGGATCACCGTGCCGCTCTGCGCGCCGAGCCAGAAGCCGAGGCCGTAACGCATCGACTCGGCGGGGACGTCGCTGCGGGGACGCACCATCTCGGCCACCCACCCGGCGGGCACGATCTGGCCGGCGAACAGCGACCGCCAGAGGGCGCTGATGTCGGCGGCGGTGGAGTAGATCCCGCCATCCCCGCTGCCCACGACCGGCAGGTGGAACACGTTGGTCCTCGGCTCGCCGTCGACGGGCAGGTAGCCGAGCGCGGTCCGGCCGGGAAGCCCGTCGGAACGCAGGAACCCGGTGTCGCGCATGCCGGCGGGCGAGCACACCCGCTGCTGAACGAGCCGGGGAAAGGGGACCCCGCTGGCCCGCTCGGCGATCAGCGCCAGCACCACGTACCCGCCGTTGCAGTAGGAGAACCGCTCACCCGCCGGGAACCCGGCCGGGTGCCCGCCGAGCACCGCCAGGTACTGCTCGGTTGCCGCAAGGTCCTGGGCAGGCACCGTGAGAACGTAGTCGGTGACCTCGTGGCCGGCCTCCTCATCGACGTAGTCACCGATGCCGGACCGGTGCGCCAGCAGATGCTCGACCGTCACGTCCTCGCCGATGAGCGGCAGATCCTCGGCCAGCACCGAGCGCGCGGCCGTGGACAGGCGCAGCACACCATCGCTGATCAGGCTGACCACCGTGAGCGCGGTCAGCCCCTTCGTCCCGCTGGCGATCGCGAAGCGGGTATCGAGGGTGTTCGGTATCTGGTGCGACCGGTCAGCCAGGCCGTACGCCCGGCTGAACTCGATCTCGCCGCCACGGTCCACCGACACCACGCCGGCGAATCCGCTCTCATCCGCCAGCGAGTCGATCGCCTCCGTCCAGGCCAGCATCCCCGGACAGTACAGCCCCGGCGTGCCCGTGGCGAGGCTCACCGGGCGGCGGATGGCAGCAGATCGTCGGCGCCACCCGTCAGGGCGAACTCAGGCGTGGATGTGGCCGAGCAGGTGATAGACGAGGAAGGCCGGCCACAGGATGGCCTCGGCGACGGCCCATACGTGCGCCCAGAATCCGTGGGCGTGCTGCCAGTAGTACACCAGGGCCCCGATGAGCCCCAGGCCGTAGACCGCGCCGCTGCCGCCGCCCCGCACCACCCTGGTGGTCCTTGATGTGTCTGACATGCGGGTCCCTCCCTGCCTTCGACACAGCGAGTCTTTCACCCGCGCCTGGCCTGGTGAACTCACCCGGCGGCGTTACGCGAACACCTCCGGCGGCGGGGGTGGGGACGGCTCGGCGTGCGCGTCGGTGATCGGCCTGGACCCGGCGACGAACCGGTCGAGCGCGACGCCCTCTACCAGCCGCGCCGGGAACGGGTCGGCCGCGGCCCGCCTGATCAGCCCCGCGACCGGGAGCTCATGACGGGCCGCGGCGACCACCAGGTTGCCGAACCTGCGGCCGCGCAGCACCGCAGCCTCCGCGATCACGCAGACGTGCGGGAACACCGAGCGCACCGCGGCGACCCGGCCGCGTGCGTGCGAGAGCGGCGGGCCGTCGGCGACGTTGGCCGCGTAGATGCCTGGCGGCGCCAGTACCCTGGCCGCGGCGAGGGTGAACTCCACCGACGTCAGGTGGGCCGGGGTCCGCCCTCCGGCGAAGACGTCCGCCACCACCAGGTCAAACGACCCGGCCGGGAGTTGCTCCAGGGCGGCGCGGGCATCGGCCACCCGGACGGTGATCTTGCCGGTCCCGGGCCGCGGGCCGCCGGGCCGGGCCAGTGGCAGCCGCCGCCGGACGAGCCTGGCCACCTCCGCCTCGGCCTCGACCGCCAGCTGGGGCGAGCCGGGCCGGGTCGCTGCCACGTAACGGGCCAGCGTCAGCCCACCGCCGCCCAGGTGCAGCACGCGGAGCGGCTCGCCGGCCGGAGCGGCCAGGTCGATCAGGTGCCCCAGCCGCCGCATGTACTCGAGCTCGAGATGCAGCGGATCATCAAGATCGACATGGGACTGCGGGACGCCGCCCGCGAGCAGCATCCACGCGCCCGGGCGGTCGAGGTCGCCGACCAGCTCCACCGGGCCACCCGCGCCAGGGCGGCCAGCGTCCGGCCCCGCCCCGTCCCGCTGATGACCCGGCATAACGACAGTCTCCACCGACGCCGATCCGCCGGGCATCCGCCGCAGGGGGGAGTCCGGCAGGTTTTGGTGGACACGTCCCGCAGGTAGGTGATGCGGTCAGCGGTGGGCACATCTCGCCGGTGTTTGGCCAGGATGACCAGGTGGGGCGTGGGGAGCGGGAGCCGCGTACGCGCCACAGCGGTAGCCCGGTCGGCTGTCGTAGGCCATGGATAGGTTACCGACTGTGGCGGTCAGGAACCGGCTGTATCCGGCAGCGACGCAGGAGGGTATTCTCTCGCGTCACTGTGAGGATGCCCGGTTTGTGTGGAATCTGGCGGCGGAGCAGCAGTCGTGGTGGTGGCCGGGCCGGGGAGCCGCGCCGGGCAGTGCCGAACGTCACCGGCAGCTAGTTCAGGCCCGCGCCGCTGAGCCGTGGCTGGCCGAGGGTTCCTCGACGGTGCAGCAGCAGGCGCTGCGGGATTTCGACAAGGCGATGGCCGCGTTTTTCCAGACAGGCAACCCGGCGGGCAAACCTCGGTACCGCAGTAAGCGCGGCCGGCAGGGGTTTGTGATCCGGGACACCAGGGTGCGGCGTCTGACCCGCCGCTGGGGTGAGGTGCAGGTGCCCAAATGCGGGTGGGTGCGGTTCCGGTGGACCCGTACCTTGCCCGCCGACCTGGGCATGGCCCGGGTCACGGTGGACCGGGCGGGCCGCTGGCACGTCGCGTTCCCGGCGCCGCAGCCGGCGCTGGCCCGCCGGATGGGCGGCGGCCCGGTGGGGATCGACCGGGGGGTGCGCACGGCGCTGGTGACCTCGGGCGGGCAGCATTACCGGGCACCACGGATCAGCGGCCGACGGGCCGCCCGGTACCTGGCGCTGCAGCAGCGGCTGCGCCGGCAGGCTCGTGGGTCGCGGCGGCGGGACGAGACGCGCCGCGCCATGGCCCAGCTCACCGCGGCCGTCACCGATCGCCGCCGCGACTGGGCGGAGAAGATCTCCACCCGCCTGGTCACCGATCACGACCTGATCGTGCTGGAGAAACTGAACATTCCCGGCATGGTGCGCAAACCCAAGGCCAAGGCCGACCCCGAGCATCCGGGCGGGTTCCTGACGAACGGGGCACGGGCCAAAGCCGGGCTGAACCGCGCCATCTTGGGCGCATGCTGGGGGCTGCTCGCCCAGCGGGCCGAGCAGAAGGCCGCCGCGTCCGGTGCGGCCGTCATCTACGTTGATCCTCGTTTCACCTCGCAGCAGTGCCACGTGTGTGGCCACACCGCGCCCGGGAACCGTGATAGCCAAGCGGTGTTCCGGTGCCAGCGGTGCGGCCATAGCGATCATGCGGACGTCAACGCCGCGCGGAACATCCTCGCCCGGGGACTGGCCACCATGGCGGTCCCTGCGCCTGCCCCGGGGCACGGGGCCCACGCCCGCGTAAGCCGCCAGCGCCCGCTGGCGCGGCGGGAACCAGCCTGCAGCGCGGCATGAGCCTCACAGCAGGAACCCCGCTCATCAGGGCGAGGCGGATGCCAAATGATGAACAAGATGGGAGCGGGAATCATCGGCTCCGACCGGCGCAACGAATCCGGGCAGGCGATCTACGACGCCATCACCGGGTAGGCAACGCCTCCCCCAGACCGGCGACGGCGGCTGCTCACCGGCGGCAGCCACCGGTAAATGAGGAGGTCCTGCGGGCCTCGCTATGCGACACTGACCGCATGAACCAGCCACCGGCCCGAATGATGCGCCCTCTCGCGGGGCTCTTCGGCGTGCGCTGATCTCATCACTCATCCGGCAAGCCCCTGCGCGCGGGGGCTTGTTTGCTGCTGTGGCCTTCGCCGACGTGGGGCGGGAAGGCGGAGCCATGACGGCCGACGGCAACTTCTACATCACCACGGCGATCCCGTACGTCAACGCGGAGCCGCACCTGGGGCATGCGCTGGAGCTGGTGCAGGCCGACGCCGTGGCCAGGCACCGGCGGCTGCGTGGCCAGCCGGTGCGGTTCCTCACCGGCACCGACGACCACGCGCTGAAGAACGTGACAGCCGCCCGGGTGGCCGGCCTGGCGGTGCGTGAGTTCGTTGACGCCAACGCCGCCCGGTTCCGCGGGCTGCGCGAGCCGCTGGGGCTGTCGTTCGACGACTTCATCCGGACCAGCGCCGATGCGCGCCACCGGGCCGGCGTCGAGCGCCTGTGGCGGCAGTGCGCCGACCGCGGTGACTTCTACCTGCGGCACTACGAGGGCCTGTACTGCCAGGGCTGTGAGCAGTTCTACGCGTCGGCCGAGCTCGACCACGGCGTGTGCGCCGAGCATCGCGCCGCGCCGGAGCCGGTGACGGAGGAGAACTGGTTCTTCCGGCTCTCCCGCTACGGCGGCGAGCTCCTTCATGCCCTGCAATCGGGGCGGGTCCGCGTCGAGCCGGCGGCCCGCCGCAACGAGGTGCTCGCCTTCATCCGGGCCGGGCTGGCCGACTTCAGCGTCTCCCGCCCCGCCGCCCGCGCTCACGGGTGGGGGATCCCCGTGCCGGATGACCCCGGCCAGATCATCTATGTGTGGTGGGACGCGCTGGCGAACTACGTCACGGCCCTGGGCTACGGGGGCGGCGACGAGCTGCCGTACCGGGACTGGTGGGTGAACTCCGGCGAGCGGGTGCACGTCATCGGCAAGGGCATCACCCGTTTCCACGCCGTCCACTGGCTCGCGCTCCTGCTGTCCGCCGGGCAGCCCCTGCCCAGCGTCATCTATGTGCACGAGTACCTGAGCGCGGAGGGGGCGAAACTGTCCAAGAGCGCCGGCAACGCCATCTCCCCCTATGATCTGGCCGGCCGGTTCGGCACGGACGCGGTCCGCTGGTGGCTGCTCCGCGACGTCGCCCGCCTCGGGGACACCGACTTCACCGCCGGGCGGCTGGTGGCGTGCGCGAACAGTGACCTGGCCAACGGCCTGGGAAACCTGCAGCACCGCACCCTCACCCTGGTGCACAGATACCGCGAAGGCCGGATCGGCGGCCCCGCTGGCGCGACCCCGCTGGGCACCGAACTCACCGGCGCCTGCCAGGCGCTCCCGCATGTCGTCGACGACGCACTGGCACGGTTCGACTTCCGCGCCGCCACCGGCGCCATCTGCTCGGTGGTGCAGGCCGGCAACCGGTTCGCCGAAACGCAGCGCCCCTGGGAACTGGCCCGCCGTGAGAGGCAGGGCGATCGCGTGGCGGCCACGCGGCTGGACGAGCTGCTGGGCGTCCTGGCGGCAGCCTGCCGCGTCCTCGCCTCCGAGCTCCAGCCGTTCATCCCGGCCGGCGCATCGGCCCTGAGCAGCCAGTTCCGCACCCACAATGGCTCGATCGCGCCGCCCGCGCCCGTCTTCGCCCGGCTGAATACCCCGGATTGACGGTGACGGCGGGCTCCGGCCGCCGGCGGCGCCCGCCGGTGAGTGTCGGCCCGGCCGCGTACCGTTGGCGCCGTCGGCTAGTGACTCAGGGAGGACGACCCGCCATGCCTGACTCCGATCCGTCGGCTCATGCCCTGGAGGTGCCCGGCGCACGGCTCTACTACGAGCGGCGGGGCACCGGCCCACTGCTGCTGATGATCGGCTCGCCGATGGACAGCACCGGCTTCGCCGGGCTCGCCCGGGCGCTGGCCGGCGACTACACCGTGGTGACCTATGACCCGCGCTGCATCGGCAACAGCACCCGTGAGGACACCAGCCAGGACGTGACGCCCGGCCAGCAGGCCGACGACGTGCACCGCCTGCTGTCCGCGCTCGGCGGCGGGCCGGCGGCGGTGTTCGGCAGCAGCGGCGGCGCCACCGTCGGGCTCGCGCTGGTCACCGCCCATCCGGGCCAGGTACGCACGCTGGTCGCCCACGAGCCTCCGGTGATCGAGCTGCTGCCCGACCGCGCACAGGTCCTCGCCCAGTTCGAGGACATCTATGCCACGTACATGGCCGACGGAGCCGACAAGGCGATGCAGAAGTTCCTTGCCCGCGCCGGCCTGACCGGTGCACAGGGCCAGGAGGCGGACGCGCCGAGATGGGAACCCTCGCCGGAGCAGATGGCCCGGATGCGTGCCACCAACGAAGCTTTCCTGGCCCACCTGTTCCGCCCGACCACGTACTACCAGCCCGACATCGAGGCGCTGCGGGCGGCGCCAACGCGGATCGTGGTCGCCGCCGGGTCCACGTCGAAGGGGCAGCTCCCGAACCGTACGGCGGTGGCGCTCGCCGACCGGCTCGGCACCACCGTGACCGACTTTCCCGGTGGCCACGCCGGCTTCGTGATGTACCCGGAGCAGTGCGGCCGCGTCCTGCACCGGGTCCTCAGCGAAACACCCAGCTGATACCCCCGGAAGGAGGACGAGAATGATCGCAAGGATCTGGCGCGGCGCGGTCCGCGCCGGTGACGCCGCCGCCTACGCCAGCTACATCCAGCAGACGGGCATCGAAGCCTACAAGGCCACACCCGGAAACCGCGGCGCCTGGATGCTGTGGCGGCCCGACGGCGAGCAGGCCGAAGTCATCACGCTGAGCTTCTGGGAATCGCGGGAGGCGATCCAGGGCTTCGCCGGCCCGGACATCGGGAAGGCGGTCTTCTACCCCGAGGATGACCGCTTCCTGGTCGAACGGGATCTGACCGTGCACCACTACGAGGTCGCGGGCACGGACTGAAGGGCCGGGCGCGGCCGGGTGGTGGTCACCGGGCGGCCAGCTCGGCGCGCTGCTTGAGGGCCTGGTTGAGGGCGCGGAAGCCCGCCTCGGTCTGGGTGATGGTCTTGCCGGTGAACGGGACCAGGACGCCGCGGAAGGTCTCCGACTGGGTGAGACGGGTGTGCCCGCCGAGGTCGTCGAGCGCGAACTGGTGGGTGCCGTCGAAGATGCCCGGGAGGATCAGCCGGCCGATCCAGCGCAGCAGGACACCGGGCTGGGCGGCGAGGACCTTGGGCCGGAAGGTCATCGCCCGGCCGTTGGCCGGGGCCATCCGCAGGGTGAGCGTTGCCCCCTCGATCAGCTGTCCGGAGGCCGAGCGGATGAACGGGTTCCATTCCTGGTAGGCGGGCAGGTCAGCCAGGACGGCCCAAACCTGCTCCGGGGTGGCTGCAATGTCCACGGTGGCCGAGATGGCGCGCATCGGATCCAGCTCCTAACGAAACAGCGGTTGCGTTAGAATGTAGGCTACCCGCAGGCCAGGTACTAATGCAACTGGAGTTCACTTTGAGTGTGGATGCGCCGGGCACGGTCAGGCCGGGAGGCCGGACCGCCCGCACCCGGGCGGCCGTCATGGCCGCGGTCATCGAGGAGCTGAGCGAGCACGGGTACGCGGGCGCGAGGCTGGAGCGGGTCGCGGCGCGGGCCGGCGTCGCCAAGACCACGATCTACCGGCGTTGGGGCAGTCTCGATGGACTGCTGGCCGACCTCATGGCCGAACGCGCCGCGCAGGAGATACCCGTGCCGGACGAGGGCGATCTCGGCTCTGACCTCCGCGTGCTGGCCCGGCATGCCGTGGCGAGCGTCCGGGACCCGGCCGTCAGGGCGGCCCTCGCCAGCATCGTCGCGGCGGCGGTGCAAAGCCCGGCTGCGCGGGAGGTGCTGACCCGCTTCCTCGCCGGCCGCACCGCCACGATGGCGGTCATCGTCGACCGGGCCGTGCAGCGCGGCGAGGTGCCCGCCGGCACCGACGCCGCCGGCGTCATCCGGACCGTGACCGCCCTGATCTACTACCGGCTGTTCATCGCCGGCGAGCAGGCTGACGAGGAGCTCGCCGACAGCGCCGCCGCCATCGCCGCCGCGGCCGCCCGCGCCGGGGCGGGCCAGAACGCTCCATCCGCATAACGATCCCGCCGCGCCCTCGCCCTCTCCGGTCAGCGCCTGCTCCGTGGTGAACGGGTGGTGGTTCCGTGGCCGCCACGGATGTCCGCTGGCCTGCTGCGACGCAGTCTGGGACCACAAGGACTCACCGAGGAGGACACAATGATCCAGCACCCCACCATCGCAGCCGCCCTGGCCGAGCAGCGCCGCGCCGCCTTCATGGCCGAGGCCGAAACCGCCCGGCAGGCCCGCATCGCCCGCACCGCCCGTTCCGCCGGTGACGGCGACGGCAGCACCGCCCGGCCCGCGCGCCGGTTCGCCCTGCGCCGCCACCCCCGCCACGCGGCCGCCCGCACGGGCCTGGCCCGCCTGCGTCCCGCCCGCGCGCGCTGACCGGCTCAGGTCACGGATGCGGCTTCTCACTCTCAATACGAGCTAGGGAAAGAAGGGATCGTCATGGCTGCTGTCCCGGCTCCCGGCCAGATCAGGGCCCTGCGGCCTGAGGTCCACACGGGGGAGCGTGACTGCTTGAAGCCGGGGGGACGCCAGCAGTTCTGGTACACAGTCCTCGGGCTGGGGCTGGCGGTGGGGGCCTTCTTCGCCGCCTGGAGGCTCCACGGAAACGCCTCAAGCACCTACCGCATCGACAACCAGTGGAGCGCCCTGACCGGCCTGTTCATACTGGCGCTCGCGATCGAGCGCGCCCTTGAGCCGTTCAGCCGGAAGCTCGGCCCGGACACGACCAAGCGCAAGGTCAAGCGGGACGCGGCCCTGACCAGCCCGCGAGCGACCGGCCGGAAGGATCGCGCTCCGGAGCTCCAGAACGCGGTCGAGATCTGCCGGCGGCTCACCGCCGTCGTCACCTGGGGTGTGGCGACCGGCCTCGGCTTCCTGCTGTGCGCGGTGCTGAACATCACGCTCATGCAGGCCGTGCGGGCGAACGGCTCCGGGCAGCCGCCGTTCTGGGCCGACCTGCTGGTCACCGGTCTTGTCGTCGGCGCCGGCACCAAACCGCTGCACGACCTGGTCGCCAACATCGAGCGCGGCAAGAACGCCAAGCGGAACGCGCGGTAGGCCGCAGGCCTCGGGCGGGGAGGATGCACCATTCCCGCGCCGGAGGCAAGGGTCACGGCAATCAGCGCACGCGCGCCGGTGAGATGGCGCCCTACGGGCCATCCCGTGCTTTGACACCGGCGACTCGGTACTAAACGGGCACATCCCCGGAAATCGGCTGTTACAGTGTCGTCGTTGTGTGCCGGTTGATCATGGAGTTACCGCGGCCCTGGGGGTGGCGCGGATGGGGGAGCAGGCCAACTACCGGCCGCCGGGCTGGCGGGCGGGTACCGGGCGCGCCTCGCTCGATGCGCTGGAGACGGCGCTCGGCACGGCCCGCCGGGGGCCGGCCCGCGGCAGCGAGCCCGGTGGTGACGATGCCCACTCCACGCAGCCCGAGGCCGGCGACCCCCGGCCCAGCACGAACCCGGAACCATCATGGCCGGCCGTGATGGCCACGACGGTGCGCCTGAGGCTGCGCCGGGGCACCCCGGGCGGGCTGGTCCGGCGCCACCGGGTGGCCGCGCTGATCGTGCTGGCCGTCACCGCACTGGTGGCCAGCGGGCTGGCCGTTTCCCTCACCGGCCAGGCCAGCACCGCGCCGGCCACCGGGGGGGAAGCAGCCCAAGCGGGCGCGCTCACCGGCCCCGGGGCGGGCGCGGCCGCCACCTGGGTCGCGCGCCAGGTCAGCCGCGACGCGGTCGTCGGATGCGATCCCGGCATGTGCCGGCTGCTCCGGGCCCACGGATTCCCGGCCGGTGGCCTGCTCGTGCTGGGGCCAGGGGCGCCGGGCCTGCGTCTTTGTGACGTGATCGTGGCGACGCAGGCCGCCGGGAAGGTATTAGGGAGCCGTCTTG
>DATINY010000510.1:0-1732 GCA_035473755.1 Streptosporangiaceae bacterium | reverse complement strand
GATCGATGCTCCTATGCCGTGTCAAGGGTTCGATGGCATTTCGGTGGTCCTCGTTTCCTGGAGTTCTGGGGGATGGTGTTCGGGCTGGGTTGCCGGGTGGCGGACAAGACAGGGAGGGGCCGCTCCGGGTGGAGGGCAAGCTCTTATGAGGTCACGTTGCCAGCAGGTCAGGTGGAGCCCGGGGGCGGCCGGCGGATCGATCTCAGGCCAGCACGGATGCGGCAGCCGATTAGCGGGCCAGGCCGCCCCCGGGAGCGGGTGTTAGCCGGCGGGCGGCCGGAGGTGGGGGTAGACCTCGCGGGCGGCGTAACGCTTGAGGCAGCGGATGATCTCTTTCTTGGACAGGCCTTCCTTGCTGCGCCGTGCGACATAGGCGCGGGTGGGCGGGTGGGAGCTCATCCGGGTGATCACGATCTGCCATAGGGCGTGGTTAGCCTGGCGGTCACCGCCGGGGTTGAGCCGGTGGCGGACGGTCTTGCCCGAGGAGGCGGGGATCGGCGCGGTGGCGCACAGATGGGCCCAGGCGGCCTCGGAACGCAGCCGTTCGGGATGGTCGCCGGCGGCGACCAGCAGCATGGCGGCGCTGTCGGGCCCGATGCCGTATAAGGCGAGCAGGCCAGGGGCGCGGGCGGTCACGAGCGGGACGATGAGCTCGTCCAGGCGCGCGAGCTGGCCGCCAAGGAAGGTGGCGCGCCGGCCCAGCTCACGCAGCGCGATCCGGGTGGCGTAGCCGACGGTGTCGCCGGGGCGGGGCCGCAACGAGGCCAGCTCGGTGACCAGGCCGGCGGCGGTGTGCTTGGCGAAGCGGTCGCGCAGGTCATCGGGCCCGGTCAAGACCAGGGCCCGGGCCTGGTTGATCGTCTGGGTCCGCTCGGCGCGGGCGCTGCGCTTGGCCACCATCAGCGCCCGGATCGCCTCCACCGCACCGTCGCGGCCCCTCGGCGCGCCGCGCGCGCGGCCGGACTGGGCGGCCCGGGCGGCACTGACCGCGTCCAGCGGGTCGGACTTGCCCGCCCGGCGGCGGTCCTGCCGGTCGCTGCGGTCCACCTCCACCACCCGCACACCCGCGGCTGCCATGTGGCGGGCCAGGCCAGCGCCGTAGCTGCCGGTCCCCTCGATCCCCACCAGGCATACGGCCCCGAACCCGCCCAGCCAGCCCAGCAGCTGCGCATACCCGGCCGCGGTGGCCGGGAACTCCGCCACGCCGAGTAACCCCCCGATGGGATCGAGGGCAGCCGCGACGTGCACATCCGCGTGGGTGTCCACCCCGCCGGTGACGGCGCGTGTCTCTACGATGGTCAACGTCATCCCTTTCTGAGGTTGAGGGATGGCACGCACCCGCTGGCCGCCCGGACCTGGGAACCCCGGCCTCTTGCCCAGGCCAGGCAGATCAGACCGGCAGCGCCGGTGGGTGCCACAAAACCTGGGGCCCGGCCGACAGATCGATTCTCAAGACAGCCCGAGCGGCGTCAGCCGATTCGGAGGTCAGGCCGGGACCCAGGCCACCGACCCTACGCCCGCACCAGACCAAAGCCCGGGAAGCAGGGCCGGAAGCGCTATCCACACCCTCCCTGCCGATTATTTGCAGGGCTAGATGATCAACGAATCCGCCTTGCATAGGCACAGATAACCCAGATAGGGATGCCTGCGTTCTGATGCGCGCTCTGGGAGCCGAATGACCGGCCCTTGGTATGCGGACCGCCACATTGGGCCTGCCGGGTTCAAGGTGAGC
>DATINY010000509.1:0-16113 GCA_035473755.1 Streptosporangiaceae bacterium | reverse complement strand
GATGAAGACCACCGGCAGCGCCCACACGGCGGCCAGGTTGAGCGCCTCGTGGAAGGCGCCGATGTTGGTCGCGCCGTCGCCGAAGAAACAGACGGTGACCTGGCCGGTGCCCCGGTACTGCGCGGACCACGCGGTGCCGTTAGCGATCACCAGCTGGGCGCCGATGATCGCGTACGAGCCGAGCACCCCCTTGGAGACGTCGAGCAGGTGCATGGAACCGCCCTTGCCCCGCATCAGGCCGTTTTCGCGGCCCAGCAGCTCGGCCATGACCGGGGTCATCGGGGTGCCCCGGGCGAGCACGTGGTTGTGGCCCCGGTAGGTCACGAACGTGTAGTCGTCGGGACGCATCGCGCGGGCCACGCCGGCCGCGACCGCCTCCTGGCCGGTCCCCAGGTGGGTGGTGCCCTTGACCAGGTTCTGCAGGAACAGGTCGTGGGCGCGCTTCTCGAACTGCCGGATCCTGGTCATGGTCCGGTACAGGTCAAGAGCGGTTGCCTCGTCCATGGCGCCTCGCAGGTCAGTACGGGTTGGTGACGAACAGTTCGGCGGAGGGGAACCTGGTGATGATCTTGACGCCGTCGTCGACCACCACCACCTCCTCTTCGAGCCGGGCGGCGGACACCCCGTCGGCCGCCGGGCAGTAGGTCTCCACCGCGAAGACCATGCCTTTCTCGATTTCCATCGGGGCATCCAGCGAGGACAGGCGGCTGATGATCGGCCGTTCGTGCAGGGCCAGGCCCAGGCCGTGGCCGAACTGGAGGCCGAACGCGGTCTTCTCGTCCGGCAGGCCGATGTCCTGCGCGGTCGGCCAGAGCCTGGCCACCTGGTCGGTCGACACGCCGGGCTTGATCGCGTCGAGGGCGGCCTGCATCCACTCACTGGCCCGGGCGTACGCGTCCCGCTGGGCCTGGGTCGAGCTGCCGACGGCAAACGTCCGGTAGTAGCAGGTCCGGTAGCCGTTGAAGGAGTGCATGATGTCGAAGAACGCCTGCTCGCCGGGGCGGATCATGCGGTCGGAGAAGTTGTGCGGGTGCGGGTTGCACCGCTCACCGGAGACCGCGTTGATGGACTCCACGTCATCGGAGCCCATCTCGTACAGCCGCTTGTTCGCCAGCGCCACGATCTCGTTCTCCCGCACGCCCGGCTTGAGCGCGTCGGTGATCTCCTGGTAGACGCCGTCCACCATGGCGGCGGCGGTGCTCAGCAGCGCGATCTCGTCGGCCGACTTGATCTGCCGCGCGTCAAGCATCACCTGCTGGCCGTCCCGGACCTCCACGCCCTGCCGCTGCAGCTCGAACAGGGTGGGGATCTCGGCGAAGTCCACGCCCACCGGCAGGCCGGCCACGCCGGTCTCGGCCAGGAGGTCCTTGATCTCGGCGACCGCCCGCTGCGGCAGGTTGGCCTCGGGCGCGGTCGCCCCGCGCATGGTGGTGTATGACGCGATGCAGTGCTCGGGCTTGAGCCACGGGCAGTACATGCGGTGGTGGACCGCCGCCGAGCCGAAGTCCCACAGGAACAGCTCACCGGTGCGGGTGTAGAGCGCGTACCGGCACAGCTTGTCCCGGGTCCACTCGCCGATCGCCACCCCGGTCAGGTACCGGATGTTGTTGTTGTCGAAAACCAGCAGGGCGCCCAGGTCGCTGGCCTCCAGAGCGGCCATGGCCCGGCTCAGCCGGTACCCGCGGAGCCGGGCGAAGTCCACCCGCTGCTCGAAGTCGACGTTCATCCGGCCGGGGGCGGGCGTCACCGGGAGGGCGGGAACAGGAGGAATAGGCGCAACCATGAGGATCTCCTCGTTGGCCGGTTGCTGCGGGGTCGGCGCTATGTACAGCATGATTAAACGGCTGTACAGTGTGGCTGTCAAGCGGGGTGAGGGCGGCTGGCGATCCGGCTTGGACGGCTCGGCAGCAGAAACGCCGAGCCGACCACGCCGCACCTCCAGCCTAGCTAGCGGTCCGGGGCGAGGACTGGCGTCGGGCGGGTCGCCTGCCTCGGAGGAGGACGGAGCGGCATGAACGGGCCTGAGCGGGACGCGGTCTTCGACCCGGGGGTGCAGCTCGGGCCGCGGCTGCGGCGGGTCAGGGAGGACCGCGGGCTTTCGGTGCGGGAACTGGCCCGCAGGATCAGTTGCTCGCCGAGCCTGATCTCGCAGATCGAGCGCGGCCTGTCGGCGCCCTCGGTCGGGATCCTGTACGCGATCGCCACCGAGCTGCGGGCCTCGCTCGACTTCCTGTTCGGGGTCGCGGCTGTCGAGGATGCGCTGCTGGCGACCGCGCACGGCGACGGGCGCCTCCGGCTGGCTGGGGCGGCGCCGGATAGGGGCAGGAGCGGGGAGGGGCCCGGGTGGGCCGAGGGGCACGGGGTGGTGCAGCGGGTGGGGGGGAGGCGGACGATCGATCTGGCCAGCGGGGTGCGGTGGGAGCGGCTGACGCCGGGCGCGGATGACCGGGTGGATTTTCTTGAGGTGATCTACGAGCCCAGCGGGCACTCCACCGACGCACGGCGGCCGCTGCGGCACGATGGGCAGGAGTACGGGCTCATCATCAGCGGGCGGCTGCAGGCCAGCGTGGGGTTCGAGACCTTCGAGCTGGGGCCGGGCGACTCGATCGCGTTCGACTCGTCGCTCCCCCACCAGTACTGGAACACCGCCGACGCGGACGTGCACGCGATCTGGGTGGTCGTGCACGACCACCCGGGCCGCGCCTAGCTCACCGGCAGGGTGCTCTCACCTGGCCGCGACCCGGCCGGCGCGGCACGCCCGGGGTGCCTCAGCCGGGGCCTGCCTCACCGGGCTCCTCCCCCGCGGGCTTGTCCGGCGGCGGTGCGGAGGCCTTCCCCTTGCTGGGCAGCAGCTCCTCGAGCCGGCGGCCGGTAAGCCGCCGGAACGCCCGGTGCTCCCGGCCGCGCATGAGCACGGCGACCTCCAGCTGACTGGAGTTGACCTCCGATGCGTCACCGTTGCTCTGGCCGGCCAGCGCGGCCAGCGCGGCCGCCAGCGCGGCGGACAGGGGCATGCGCTCGGTGTAGCGCTCCTTGAGCACCGTGGCCACCTGGTCGGCCTGGCCGCCCATGGCGACGTAGCCGTGCTCGTCGGCCACCGAGCCGTCGAAGGTGATCCGGTACAGCTGGTCGCCGTCGGCGGTCTCGCCCAGCTCGGCGACCACGATCTCCACCTCGTACGGCTTGTTGCTCTCGGTGAAGATCGTCCCGAGGACCTGCGCGTACCAGTTGGCCAGCCCCCGGGCGGTGACGTCGGCGCGGTCGTACTGGTATCCCCTGGTGTCGGCGTAGCGGACCCCGGCGACGCGCAGGTTCTCGTACTCGTTGTAGCGGCCTACCGCGGCGAACGCGATCCGGTCGTAGATCTCGCTGATCTTATGCAGCGCGCCGGACGGATTGGGGGCGACGAACAGGATCCCGTCGTCGTACTGGATCACGACGCTGTTGCGCCCGCGGGCGATGCCCTTGCGGGCGTAGTCCGCCTTGTCCTTCATCTGCTGTTCAGGCGAGACATAGAACGGCATGGTCACCGCTGGCGTTCCCCTGTTCGTGTGTGATGGCTACGGGCGTGTGCTGGCGGCCCCGCGCCGTGCGCCGCGGGGCAGGCGATGGCCGTGGCGACGGCGGGCACCGGGAACTATCCGTTTTGCTGGCTATTGGGGTGTAGTAGGGCCCTGGGGCCCCAGGGCGACCGCATGCGCTCGTCCACGACCGCCTGCGCGTACCGCCCCGCCTCCTCTTCGGACAGCCGCCGGAACCCGTCCGCGGTGATGGTGGCCACCACCGGGTAGATGCGGCGGGTGACGTCCGGGCCGCCGGTGGCCGAGTCGTCGTCGGCCGCGTCGTACAGCGCTTGCATGCAGGCGCTGATCGCGTCGTCGGCGGGCATGCCCTCGGCGTAGAGCTTCTTCAGCGAGCCGCGGGCGAACACCGAGCCGGAGCCGATCGAGTGGAAGTCATGCTCCTCGTACCGGCCGCCGGCCACGTCGTAGCTGAAGATGCGGCCCTTCCCCGTCTCCTCTTCGTACCCGGCGAACAGCGGGACCACGACCAGGCCCTGCATGGCGGCGCCGAGGTTGCCCCGGACGAAGGCGGACAGCCGGTTCGCCTTGCCCTCCAGCGACAGGGACCGGCCCTCGAGCTTCTCGTAGTGCTCGAGCTCGAGCTGGAACAGCCGGACGAGCTCGAGCCCGATCCCGGCCACGCCGGCGATGCCGACGCAGGAGTAGTCGTCGCTGCGGAACACCTTCTCGATGTCCCGCTGCGCGATCATGCTGCCGGCCGTCGACCGGCGGTCACCGGCCATCATGACGCCACCGTCGAAGCCGACCGCGACGATCGTGGTCCCGTGCGGCAGCATCCCGTGTTGCACGTCCGGGCCGGCCCCCGGGCCCGCCGCCTGCGGGCCGCCGGGCGCACCGGGCAGCAGTTGCGGGGCGGAGGTGGCGAGGAAATCGGCAAAGGACGAGGTGCCGGGGGCCATGCACGCGGCGGTGAACCGTTCGCCGAAGTTGTCGAACCCCACGGAGATCCTTCCGGTTAGTGGGCGTTGTTCCCTGCCCCGACCCTACTGCCCGGCCGCCGCCACTGCCCCGCGCAGGCCGGGCAATATCAGCGCAGCGTGTCCGCCCTGCGCGAAGCGCGCCCCAGGCCGGTCACTGCCCGCCCTTCTGGACGTAGGACCGGACGAACTCCTCGGCGTTCTCCTCCAGCACCTCGTCGATCTCGTCCAGGATCGCGTCTACGTCATCGGCCAGCTTCTCCTGGCGTTCCTTGACCTCGCCGCTCGCCTCGGCGCTGGTCTCCTCGGTCTCCTCGTCGCGCCGGGTGGTCTGCCGCTGGCCGCCGGTGTCCTTTGTCGCCATGCCCGAAACCTCCGTCGTCCTGGGGGCTCACCGCCTCAACGGTATCCTCGCCTGCGGACAGCGTGCCCAATCCTGCAACCGGGCGCCAGTATCGGGAGAACGCGTGTCCGGCCCGGGGCCATGCCCGGCCCGCCCATGGTTATCCCTGGCCGGCCCGTGGTTATCCCTGGCCGGTGAGCGCCGCCACCAGCTCGGCGGCGGTCCGGGACCGGTCGATCAGGTCACCCACGTGGGCGCGGGTGCCCCGCAGCGGCTCCAGCGTCGGCACCCGCTGCAGCGAATCGTGGCCCGGGATGTCGAAGATCACCGAATCCCACGAGGCCGCGGCCACCGCATCCGGGTATTTCTGCAGGCAGCGGCCGCGGAAGTAGGCCCTGGTGTCATCCGGGGGGTTTTCCACCGCGCGGGCGACCTCGGCCTCCGGCACGAGCCGCTGCATCTTGCCCCGTGCCACCAGCCGGTTGTACAGGCCCCGCTCGGGGCGCACGTCGGAGTACTGCAGGTCGACCAGCTGGAGCCGCGGGTGGTTCCAGCTCAGCCCGTCCCGGTTCCGGTAGCCCTCCAGCAGCTCCAGCTTGGCCACCCAGTCCAGCTCGCCGGCGGCCTGCATCGGGTCCTCGGCCAGCCGGGTCAGCACCGACTCCCAGCGGTCCAGCACGTCTGCGGTCATCTCATCGACGTCGGTGCCGAACTTGTCCTCGGTGTACTTGCGCGCCCGTTCCAGGTATTCCATCTGGAGCTGGATCCCGGTCATCCGCCTGCCGTCGCGCAAGATGACCAGATGCCGGCAGGACGGGTCGTGCGAGATGGCCCGCAGCTCGGCGACCGGCGCCTCCAGCGCGAGGTCGCCGTCCAGGAACTTGTCCTCGATCATCGCCAGGACCAGCGACGTGGTGCCGAGCTTGAGGTAGGTGCTGACCTCGCTCATGTTCGCGTCACCGATGATCACGTGCAGCCGGCGGTACTTCTCCGGGTCGGCGTGCGGCTCGTCCCTGGTGTTGATGATCGGCCGCTTGAGCGTGGTCTCGAGCCCCACCTCGACCTCGAAGAAGTCGGCCCGCTGGCTGATCTGGAAGCCCTCGTTGCGGCCGTCGGCGCCCAGGCCGACGCGCCCGGCGCCGCACACCACCTGCCGGGAGACGAAGAACGGGGTCAGGTGCCGCACGATGTCGGCGAAGGGCGTGGCCCGGGCCATGAGGTAGTTCTCGTGGCAGCCGTACGAGGCGCCCTTGTTGTCGGTGTTGTTCTTGTACAGCTGGATCGGGGACGTCCCGGGCACCGTGGCCGCCTTGGCCGCCGCCTCGGCCATCACCCGCTCGCCGGCCTTGTCCCAGACCACCGCCGACCGCGGGTTGGTGGTCTCGGGCGCGGAGTATTCGGGGTGGGCGTGGTCCACGTACAGCCGGGCCCCGTTGGTCAGGATCACGTTGGCGAGCCCGAGGTCCTCGTCGGTGAGCTGGGTCGCGTCCGCGGCCTCCCGGGTCAGGTCGAACCCGCGGGCGTCGCGCAGCGGGTTCTCCTCCTCGAAGTCCCACCGCGCCCGGCGCGCCCGGGCCGACGTGGCCGCCTGGTAGGCGTTGACCACCTGGGACGAGCTCACCATCGCGTTCGCGCCAGGCTGGCCAGGCACCGAGATGCCATACTCGGTCTCTGTCCCCATCACCCGGCGAACACTCATACCGGCAAGCCTAACGGGGGTTCCGGTGCGCATCCTCCACACCGGGCCGGCCGGCGTGGCCGGATGCGGGGCGCGCGGCCGGCCGCCGGGCGGGTAACAGGCCGCCGGGCGAGGGCCCGGCGGCAGCCCGGACCGGGGGCCGTATGCCCTGGCCAGGCCCCTGCTGACGGGGCCGGGCTACAGGTACTGGCCGGTGTTGGCGACGGTGTCGATCGATCGTCCCGCCTCGGTTCCGTGCTTGCCGGAGACCAGCGTCCGGATGTAGACGATCCGCTCGCCCTTCTTGCCGGAGATCCGCGCCCAGTCGTCGGGGTTGGTGGTGTTCGGCAGGTCCTCGTTCTCGCTGAACTCGTCCACGCAGGCGGTCAGCAGGTGGGCGATGCGCAGGCCCTTCTGCCCGGTCTCGAGGAACTCCTTGATCGCCATCTTCTTCGCCCGGTCCACGATGTTCTCGATCATGGCGCCGGAGTTGAAGTCCTTGAAGTACAGGACCTCCTTGTCGCCGTTGGCGTAGGTCACCTCGAGGAAGCGGTTCTCCTCCGTCTCGCTGTACATCCGCTCGACGGTCCGCTGGATCATCGCCTCCACCGTGGCCTCGGCCGACTCCCCGTGCTCGGCCAGGTCGTCGGGGTGCAGCGGCAGAGCGGTGAGGATGTACTTGGAGAAGATGTCCCTGGCCGCCTCGGCGTCCGGCCGCTCGATCTTGATCTTGACGTCGAGCCGCCCGGGCCGCAGGATCGCCGGGTCGATCATGTCTTCCCGGTTGGAGGCCCCGATCACGATCACGTTCTCCAGGCCCTCGACGCCGTCGATCTCGCTCAGCAGCTGGGGCACGATCGTGTTCTCGACGTCGGATGACACCCCCGACCCGCGGGTGCGGAAGATCGAGTCCATCTCGTCGAAGAACACGATGACCGGCATGCCCTCGCTGGCCTTCTCGCGGGCCCGCTGGAAGACCAGCCGGATGTGCCGCTCGGTCTCGCCGACGTACTTGTTGAGCAGCTCGGGGCCCTTGATGTTGAGGAAGAAGCTCTTGCCCTCCCGCTCCTGCTCGGCCGTCCTGGCCGCCACCTTCTTGGCCAGCGAGTTGGCGACCGCCTTGGCGATGAGCGTCTTGCCGCAGCCGGGCGGCCCGTACAGCAGCACGCCCTTGGGCGGCCGCAGGTGGTGCTCCTTGAACAGGTCGGCGTGCAGGTAGGGAAGCTCGATGGCGTCCCGGATCTGCTCGATCTGAGCGGCCAGGCCGCCGATCTCGGCGTAGGTGATGTCGGGCACTTCCTCGAGGATCAGCTCCTCGACCTCGGCCTTGGGGATGCGCTCGTACACGTAGCCGGACCGCGGCTCGAGCAGCAGGGAGTCACCGCCGCGCAGGGGGGAGTTCCGCAGCGGCTCGGCCAGCCGGGCGACCCGCTCCTCGTCCGCGTGCGAGATGACCAGCGCCCGGTCGCCGCCGTCCAGGATCTCCTTGAGCATGACGACCTCGCCGATCGTCTCGTAGCCCTGGGCGATGACGACGTTGAGCGCCTCGTTCAGCACCACTTCCTGACCGGGCCGCAGCGTGTCGAGCTCAACGGCCGGGCTGACGCTCACCCGCATCTTGCGGCCGCCGGTGAACACGTCGGCCGTGCCGTCCTCGCAGGCGCCGAGGAACACGCCGAAGCCGGAGGGCGGCTTGGCGAGCCGGTCGACCTCCTCCTTCAGCGCCACGATCTGGTCCCGAGCCTCCCGCAGGGTGTCGGCGATCCGCTCGTTCTGCCCGGTGACGGCGGCGAGCCTGGCCTCGGTCTCCCGCAGCCGCTCCTCCACCAGCCGGGCTTGCCTCGGTGAGTCGGCAAGCCTGCGGCGCAGAACCGCTACCTCCTCCTCGAGGAACGAGATCTGCGTGGTGAGGCCCTTGACCTGGTCGTCATGCCGCGCGGAAAGCGAGCCGTCATCACGAGTGGCCACGCCCCCACCTCCTTCCGAAAGCAGGTCCCACCTAGACCCTACCTATCCGCAGCGCTCTCGTAACCTGGGCAGGTATGCCAGGCCGTAATTCCGCCGTCCCGCAGGTTATTCCCCTTCCGGCGCGCCCCTAGCCGGCCTGAGCCGTCTGGGCCGGTCACGATCCGGCCTCCGGGTCCCGCGCGCCCTTGGCCGGCCGGCGCCGCCGGGGCGGCGGAATCGCCCCCTCGGCGAGCCGGCGCGCCGTCACCAGGAAGCCGGTGTGGGCGATCATCCGGTGCCCGGGCCGCACCGCGAGCCCATCCACGTGCCAGCCGCGGATGAGCGACTCCCAGGCGGCCGGCTCGTCGAAGCTGCCCTGCTCCCTGACCGCCTCCACGGTCCGCGACAGCTGGGTCACGGTGGAGACGTAGCAGCAGATCACGCCGCCGCCGATCAGCGCTCCCGCGGCGGTGCCGACGTGCTCCCACGGTGCCACCATGTCCAGCACCACGCGGTCGAACGGCTCGTCATCCCCGGCCTCCTCATGCTCAACGGATGGACCGGGGTCACCCTCGCCCACCCCGTCCGGGCCGCCAAGGGAAGTGGCCTCCGGGGGGGTGGCCGCCTCGATGCCGGCCAGGTCGCCGACCCGCAGCCGCCAGGCCGGGTGCGGGCCGCCGAAGAACCGCTCGACGTTCTCCCGGGCGATGTCGGCGAAGTCGGCCCGGCGCTCGTAAGAGACCAGCAGGCCCTCCTCCCCCACCGCCCGGAGCAGCCAGCACGACAGGGCGCCCGAGCCCGCCCCGGCCTCCAGCACCCGCGCGCCGGGGAAGATGTCAGCCAGGGCGACGATCTGGGCGGCGTCCTTCGGGTAGATGACGGCCGCTCCCCTGGTCATGGCGAGGGTGAAGTCGGCCAGTAGCGGCCGCAGCGCCACGTAGAGCGTCCCGCCCGAGGACCGGACCACGCTGCCCTCCGGGCTGCCGATGAGGTCGTCGTGGGCCAGCGAGCCCCGGTGTGTGTAGAAGGACTTGCCCGGCTGCAGGATGACCAGGTTCTGGCGGCCCTTGGGGTCGGTGAGCTGGACCTGGTCGCCCGGGGCGAACGGGCCGCGGCGCTGTCGGATCACGCCCGACAGGTTAGGGCATGCCCTGGCGCCGCCCGGTGACCCGGGCCGCGGGGGCGGGGTCAGGCCCCGGCGAAGGCGTGATCAAGGTCGGCGGTCGCGAGCACGCCGAACACCTGCCCGCTCTGCTCGACCAGCAGATACTCGCTCGCCGGCGTCCGGCGCACCGCATCGATCAGGGCCATGCCCGACAGGTCGGCCGGCAGCACCAGGCCCGGGTCGATCGTGCGCGCCAGCGAGCCGGCCTCGATCCACGGCCTGCGCTGCGGGGGGGTGGCCATCACCGCGGTCTCGTTCACGATGGCGATCGGCCGGTCCTCGTGGTCCACCACCACCAGGGCGCGGGCCTGGGCGGCGTCGGCCCGGCGGATCGCCTCCGCCAGCGGCAGGTTCGCCGGGATGGGGATGGCGCGGCGGGCCAGCGCCCGCGCCTGCAGCGCCGGCAGCCGTTCGCGCACCCGGGTCGCGCGCAGCGCCTGGCCCGCGCCGCTCCACATGAAGGCCGCGATGACCGCCAGCCAGGCGACGTCGAAGAGCTGGATGCCGCCGCCCCGGCGGGCGTAGAGCGCGAGCGGGACCACCAGCACGGCCACCGCCAGCACCCGGCCGGCCCAGGCCGCCACCACCGTCGCCAGCCCCGCGCGGCCGGTCACCTTCCACACGCCCGCGCGCAGCATCCGGCCGCCGTCCAGCGGCAGCCCGGGGAGCAGGTTGAACACCCCGACCAGCAGGTTGGCGACCCACAGCTGCACGAGCAGGACCCGCAGGACGCCGTCGCCCGGGACGGCCCGGGCCAGCGCGTACCCGCCGGCCGCCAGCACCAGCGAGATCGCCGGGCCGGCCGCCGACACGAGAAACTCCCGGCCGGGCGTGGGCGGCTCCTGCTCGATCTCGGAGAACCCCCCGAGCGGGTAGAGCAGGATCCGGCGCACCGGCAGGCCGAACCCCCGGGCGACCAGGGAGTGGCTCAGCTCGTGGACGAGCACCGACGCGTACAGGAGCACAACGAAGGCGGCGGCGACCGGGTAGCGCAGCGTCCCGGGCACGGACGACCCGGCCAGGCCGCGGGCGTACAGGAACACGAACAGGCCCGCGATCACGAACCAGTAGGGCGAGATGAAGACCGGGATGCCAAACGGCCTGGCGATCCTCATCCCCGGGCTCGGCTCGGCCGGGCCAGGCGCAGGACGTCTCGGCTCACCCGGTGTTATGCCTGCCACACGCCCGATGCTACGTCCTGGCGCGAGCGGTCAGCACTGCCGCGCGCGCGGTCAGCACCGCCGCCGGCGCGGCGCGCAGCCGCCGCCGAAATCCCGGCAACTGTCGGAGCCGTCCCCTACCCTCCAGGCATGGGTGATGAGACGACGGCCGCCGCCGGGCCGGCCACTGCCGGGACAGGTGCGCCCGGTGAGGCCCCTGCGGCGGAGGAGGTCTCCCGTCCTCGCCCGGCGCGGTCGCTGTCCCCGTCCCGGGCCGGCGACTTCCTGACCTGCCCCCTCCTCTACCGGTTCCGGGTCATCGACCGGCTGCCCGAGCCGCCGAGCCCGGCCGCGGTGCGCGGCACGCTCGTGCACGCCGTGCTTGAGCACCTGTTCGACCAGCCGGCGGCGGGCCGGACACCGGCGGCGGCCCGCTCGCTCGTCGCGCCGGAGTGGGAGCGGCTGATCGCCGAGGAGCCCGGCCTGGCCGAGCTGTTCGAGGGAGAGGCGGAGCTGGCGGCCTGGCTGGAGGGAGCCGGGATCATGCTCGACCGGTACTTCCAGCTGGAGGACCCGCGGCGGATCGAGCCCGCCCACCGCGAGCTGTCCGTCGAGGCCGACCTGGCGTCCGGGCTGCACCTGCGCGGCTACATCGACCGGCTGGACGTGGCGCCGGGCGGTGAGATCCGCATCGTCGACTACAAGACCGGCACCTCGCCCCCGGAGGAGTTCGAGGCGCGGGCCCTGTTCCAGATGAGGTTCTACGCGCTGGCCATCTGGCGCACGCAGGGCCAGGTCCCGGCCATGCTCCAGCTGATGTACCTGGGCAACGGCGAGATCGTGCGGTACCAGCCCGACGAGTCCGACCTGCTGGCCACCGAGCGCAAGGTGGAGGCGCTGTGGCAGGCGATCGAGCGCGCCCAGCGCAGCGGCGACTGGCGGCCGCGGCCCGGCCGCATCTGCGAGTGGTGCGCCCACCAGGCGATCTGCCCGGCGTTCGGGGGAACTCCCCCGCCGCTCCCGGCCGACCTGCCCGCCAGCCTGGCCGAGCTGCCGGGGGTGGCCGAGGAGCCTGCGCCGTCCAGCCCGGCCGCGGCGAGCCCGGCTCCGGCCGCGGCCCCGTGATCTGACCCGTCCCGGCCCATCATCGGCCTGGTCCAGCCGATCATCTACCTGGTGTTCTTCGGCCCCCCGCCGACCAGGATCGCCGACGGCGGGATCGCTGGCTTCCGGCCGGAAACGCGTCTTCGTGCGCGAGAACGCCTGACCGGGACCGCGACCGCGGCGTGACCCCGCCCCGGCCGCCGCCGGGGCCCGGGCGGTACCGTCAGCCGTTATGAGTGAACCAGGGTTTCCGGAGACCGGCACCGCGCGGATCCACATCTTGCACGAGGGCTACGTGCGGGAGGTCCGGGAGGGCAACCGGGTCGCCAGCACCGTCGTGCTCATCATCGACGGCGAGCGCGTGATCATCGTCGACCCCGGGATGGTGGCTGACCGCGCCGCGCTGCTCGCCGCGGTGGCCGCGGCGGGGCCGGGGCCCGGCGACGTGACTGACGTGGTGTTCAGCCACCACCACCCGGACCACACGGTGAACACGGCGCTGTTCCCGGCGGCGGACATCCACGACCACTGGGCCACGTACACCGGCGACCTGTGGGTCAGCCGGGACCCCGGCGATTTCGCCCTCACCGGCTCGGTCCGGCTGGTGGCCACCCCCGGCCACACCAACGAGGACATCACCACCCTCGCCGCCACCCCCGACGGCGTCTACGCCTGCACGCACGCCTGGTGGGGCCCGGACGGCCCGGCGGTCGACCCGCTCGGCGCCGACCAGGCGGCGCTGGAGGCCAGCAGGGAGCGCATCCTCGCGGTGGCCACGGTGATCGTGCCGGGCCACGGCCCCGCCTTCCGCCCGGGCCCGGACACCCCCCGCTGACCGTCCCGGGACCCCCGGGACGGCTCAGGCCGGCTCACCCTTGAGCGAGAACGACGCCAGCCTGCGGACCGCGACGACCAGCGCGGCCACGGTCACGAGGACGCCGAGGGTGAGCGCCGTCGGCAGGCCGAGCGCCGCGTTCAGGCTGGAGTCGTGCGCGATCGAGTTCGCGATCCCCAGTGAGTACTGCCCGACCGACAGCAGCCTGGCCCCGGCGACCAGGTTGCCCAGCACGCCCTCCCAGATCAGCGCGTAAAGCAGGCCCCACGCGATGGCCCGGGTGGTAAGTACCGAGATCATGACGAAGATCGCGTTATACATCACCGCGCCGGCCAGCGCCCCGACGAACACGCCCAGCGCGAGTTTCGTCGCGCCCCCGGTGGCGATGAGCCCGGCCACCAGGATCGGGACCGCGGCGAAGGCCATGGTAAGCACGCAGGCGACCGCGTACTTGGCCCCGATCACCACCGCCCGGCTCACCGGCGTGGCCAGCAGGTGGATGATGCTGCCGTCATCGATTTCCGCGCCCAGGACGCTGGTGCCGATGATGAGCGCGGTCAGCGGGAGTACGACGGTCAGCCCGAACAGGCCGAGGATGTCCACGGGCCACGAGGCACGCTCCGGGTGGGACAGCTTCAGCGCCACCGTGACCAGGATCAGGACCAGCGGCGGGATGGCGAACAGGAAGGCACGCTTGCGGCCCATGGTCGCCCGCAGGGTGATGCCCGCGACGACCCGGGCCTGGACTCCGAACATGGCTGGCTGCTTTCTATCTGGGAGGTCAGGCGGTCAGGTCTCGACCAGGTAGGCGAAGACGCTTTCCAGCGACTCGTCGGCGGGCAGCAGTTCCCGCAGCCGGATTCCCTGGTCGCGGGCGAGCACCGCGAGCTCGCGGCTGAACGCGCCGTAGTCGGAGGCCCGCACCTGCAGCCCGCGCCCGGTCAGCTCCACCCCGGTCACGGCCGGGCGGCCGATGAGGGAGGCCCCGAGCCGGCGGTCATCGGAGGTACGCACCATGAACACGTGCGGGCGGCTGGTCATCAGGCGCCGGATCGCGCGGAAGTCGCCGGAGGCGGCCAGCCGGCCCGCCACGATGACCTGGATGGTGCCGGAGAGCCGCTCGACCTCTTCCAGGATGTGCGAGCTGAACAGGATCGTCCGGCCCTGGTCGCCGAGCCGGTGCAGCAGGTCCATCATGTGCAGCCGCTGCCGCGGGTCCATGCCGTTGAACGGCTCGTCCAGCAGCAGGATCGGCGGATCGTGGACGAGCGCGGCCGCGACCTTGATCCGCTGGCGCATGCCCTTGGAGTAGGTGGAGATCCGCCGGTCCTGGGCGTCGGCCATCTCGACGATTCCGATCGCCCGCCGGGTGGCCGCCTCCGGGTCCGGGAGCTTATGCAGCTGGGCGGTGGCGCGGACGAACGCCTCGCCGGTGAGAAAGGCGTACACCGAGTCGCGCTCGGGCACCAGCCCCACCGTCCGGTAGATGCCTGGGTTGTGCCAGCTCGCGGCCCCGCCCACGGTCAGCTCCCCGCGGGAGGGCGCGAGGAACCCGGCGGCCAGGTGCAGCAGGGTGGACTTCCCGGCCCCGTTCGGGCCGAGCAGGCCGGTGACCCCGGGCCCGATCGTCATGGTGATGTCGTTGATCGCGACCACGTTGCCGTACCAGCGGGAGACGTGGCTCAGCTCGATCATGCTCATGACAAACCCGCCTTGCGGTACCGGGCGGCCAGGCCCCCGAGGCTGGCCCCCAGGAGCACGAGGAACATGACGCCGTACAGGACCCCGACGCTGCCCGGGCGAGGGACCGGGCTGACCGAGGTCCCGCCCAGCCACTGCCTGACCCCCTCCAGCACCGTGGGCGGGCTGACCAGGCCGGCGAGCCGTGACGCCAGCGGGCTTGTCCCGGAGCCGGGCCGGCCGCCAGTGACGCCGATCAGGATCGAGGCCAGGCTCCAGCTGAGGAAGAAGTAGATGGCGATCGCGCCGGTCGCGTACGCGCGCCGGCCGGTGAGGGAGGCCAGGGCCAGCCCGATCGCCGCGAACAGCACGGCCCACGCCGCCCCGATGAGCAGGCCGGGGATGAGTGCCCTGGTCTCCCGCCAGACAGCCGCGCCGCCCCCGGCGCTCACGATGGTGCCGAGGTAGAGCAGCAGCAGCGGGATCTCGATCAGCGCCAGGCAGGCCACGGTGAAGGCGGCCAGCTTGGCCACCGGGTAGTCCAGGCGGCGCAGCGGACGGCAGAAGTACAGCGGCAGGACGTGGCTGCGCAGGTCCCGTGAGACGAGCTCCGGGGCCTGGGCGGCCACGAAGATCACCATGACCAGCCCGCGCAGCCGGAAGACGTAGGTGTCGTAGGGGACTATGCGGCCGCCGCCGCGGGCCGCCGAGATGGCGTTCGCCACCGCGGGCAGGCACATGAGGACGAAGGTGAGGATCGGCACGATCTTCGCCTTGACCCCGCGTCCGATGCCGAACGCCGACCGCAGGCTGTGCCAGTACAGCGCCCTGATGATGGCCGCCCGGCCCAGCCGCGGCCCGTCGTAATGCTGGTAGCCGAGGTCGTGGATCACGCCGCCCTGCGCGGCCATCTCCCCGCTCATGCAGCACCTCCGGGCGTTTCGTGGGCGGGTGCCTGGTCGTCGCGGAACAGCTCCTCAACCCGCCGCCGCTGCTGTTCGAGGCGGTTCAGCGGCAACCCGAGCTCGGCTATCACGTCGCGGATCACGTCGTAGGTGGCGTCGCCCTCCAGCCGGACCAGCAAAGCCCGCTCGTCCGGCCGGGAGGCCAGGCCGCGCCGGGTGAGCTCGGCCGCGAGTTCCGGCCTGCCTTCGTCGACCTCGACCGCGAGCACCTGGCTGACCCGGGTGAAGCTGGTCATCGTGTCGGCGCGCAGCAGCCCGCCGCGCTCCAGCGCCACCACATGGTCACAGATCCGCTCGACCTCCCCCAGCAGGTGGGAGGAGACCACGATGGAGATACCGAACTCCCCGCCGATCCTGGCGATCAGGTCGAGCATCGCGCTCCGCCCGCCCGGGTCGAGGCCGGTGGTCGGCTCGTCGAGCAGCAGCAGCCGCGGATCACCGACCAGCGCCTGGGCCAGCTTCACCCGCTGCTTCATGCCGGTCGAATAGGTGCCGATCTGCCGGTACCGCTCCTCGTACAGGCCGACGTGGCGCAGGGACTCGGCGGCCCGCTCCTTGGCCGCCGTGGCCGGCAGCCCCGACATCCGGCCCATGTGGGTGACGAACTCGGTGCCGGTGACGTCCGGGGGCAGGCAGTCGTGCTCGGGCATGTACCCGGTGAGGGTGCGGATCCGTTCCGCGCCCACCGCCGTGTCGCGGCCGAGAACGCTCGCCCGGCCGCTGGTGGGCGAGACC
>DATINY010000508.1:0-7000 GCA_035473755.1 Streptosporangiaceae bacterium | reverse complement strand
GGACCACCAGCACTGGGGAAGGCACGGCGCGGCCGGGCTCCTGATCTGGGCGCCGGACGGTTCCGGGCGGCCGCTCGTGCTGCTGATCCGGCGGGCCGGGTGGAGCCATCACGGGGACACCTGGGGCCCGCCCGGCGGGGCACGGGACAGCCACGAGACGCCCGCCGAGGCGGCGGTGCGGGAGGCCGCCGAGGAGTGCGGCGCACCGGCCGGCCTGGTCCGCATCAGCGGCCTGCTCGACGACGACCACGGCGGCTGGAGCTACCAGACCCTGATCGGCCAGGCCGCCGGGCCGTTCACCGTCCGGCCCAGCCGAGAGGCCACCGAGACCGCCTGGATCCCGGCCGACGACGTCGCCTCGCTCCCGCTGCACCCGGGCTTCGCCGCGGCCTGGCCGGTCATCCGCGAGGCCCTCGTGCCAGTAGCGGTGATCGTGGATGGCGCGAACGTGATGGGATCACGGGCCGACGGCTGGTGGCACGACCGGGCGGGAGCGATGGCCCGGCTCCACGGCGAGCTGACGGCGCTGGCGGCCGACGGCATCGCCCGGCTCCCCGATGGCAGCGGAGCGGCCCTGGACCGGTGGTACCCGCGGTTCGTGCTGGTGGTGGAGGGCAAGGCCCGGGCGGTGCTGGCCCGGGTGCCCGCCGACGGGGCGGTGGAGGTGGTGGCCGCCCCGGGCGAGGGAGACGACACGATCGCCGGCCTGGCCGGCCGGCTGCCGGGACGGCGTTTCGTCGTCACCGCGGACCGGGAGCTGCGGCGGCGCTGCGAGGCGGTGGGCGCGGCGGTCACCGGGCCGCGGTGGCTCATGGCCCTGCTGGCCGAATCAGCCCCCCGGGTGTGACCGGCGCCTGTCGCGCAGCGAGCGCAGGACGGGCAGGCTGGCGAAGTAGGATCCCGCCACCGCGACACCGCCGATGCCGAGGTCGACCGAGATCCGGCCCTGCCTGGCCCAGTAGACGTCGCGCAGGTCAAGCAGGAGCGCGAACTCATCGACGATCAGGGCCAGGCCGCTGCCGTAGCTGACGGCCACCACCGGGTGCTGGCGCAGGCGTTCATCGCCCCGGACGGCGATCGCGCCGACCCCGGCCAGCAGCCCGATGCCCCACAGATAGTGGTGCACGTGCTCGCCACCGAGGCTGAGGTTGCGGAACGGCCCGCGTCCGGACCGGATGCTGTAGGTGATGCCGCGGACCGTGGCGAAGGTGGCGCTGAACGCCAGCCAGCTGATCAGAGCCGACCGCTGGCACGGGTCCAGGATCGCGTCGCCGCCCACCGGTGAGCCATTGCCGCCTGCGGCCGGGCCGCCGTCGCCCCGGCCGGCCGGTTCACCGTGACCGGGCACGGGCGGGCCGCCGCCACCGGCCGGGGTGGTGGATGGCCCAGGTGGCGGGATGCCGTAGTCGCTCACAGGCTGAACCCTATAGCCGCAGGCAGGGAACGCACGGGTCGTGGGAGCGAGGGACGCGGCCGCGGCGGGACACGGCACGTGTGCTTGGGTCGGTGCGTGACCGTTACCGAGGGACTGGCGCTGGCGGCGGCCGGTGCGGTCGCGGGCGTCATCAGCACGGTGGTGGGCCTGGCGTCGGTGGTCTCCTACCCGGCGCTGCTCGCGATCGGGCTCCCGCCGCTGGCCGCCAACATGACGAACACGGTTGCGCTGCTGTTCACCGGGGTGGGCGCGGCGGCGGGGTCCCGGCCGGAGCTGGCCGGGCAGGCCAGCCGGATACGCCGTCTGGGGACGATCGCCGCCCTGGGCGGCGGGGCGGGCGCGGCCCTGCTGCTGATCACGCCGCCGCAGACGTTCGTGCGGGTGGCCCCGGTCCTGATCGGGGCCGCCTCGCTGGCCCTGCTCGCCCCGTCCCGCCAGGACCGGGCGCCCGGCCCCGGCGCCGAGCCGGGCGATGACGAGCGCAGCCCGTGGCTGCTGGCCGGCGTGTCCGGCGTCGCGGTCTACATCGGATACTTCGGGGCGGCCGGGGGCATCGTCATGCTCGCCCTGCTCATCGCCATGGTGGCCGAGCCGCTGGCCCGGGTGAACGCGGTGAAGAACATGCTCGGCGCGGTCGCGAACGCGGTCGCCGCGGTCGCCTTCGCCGTGTTCGGGCACGTGGACTGGGCGGCGGCGGTGCCGCTGGCGGGCGGGTTTCTCGTCGGCGGCTGGACGGGCCCGGCGCTGGTCCGCAGGATCCCCGGGCGGGTGCTGCGCTTCGGCGTCGCCGTCTGCGGGCTGGCGGTGGCGGTCAAGCTCGGCATCTCCGCCTACCGCTGACCCGGCCGCCGCCAGCGGCCGGGCGCGGGCAGCGGCCCCCGGGCGCGGCTAGTCGTCGGGGTGCGGCTGGTCGTCGGGGTGCGGCTGGTCGTCGGGGGCGAGCCACAGCACGCCGAGCGGCGGGACCGTGAGCTCGGCCGAGGCAGGCTGGCTGTGCCAGGGCTCCGCCACCGCCTCGACGGCGCCCAGGTTGCCGACCCCGCTGCCGCCGTAGTCGAAGCTGTCGGTGTTCACCAGCTCCCGCCATCGCCCCGCCCGCGGCAGCCCCACCCGGTAGGCGAGATGCGGGCCGCCGGCGAAGTTGGCGATGCAGGCCATCACGCCGCCGTCGGCGTCGTAGCGCAGGAAGGACAGCACGTTCCCGGCCGCGTCGTTCGCGTCGATCCAGCTGAATCCCTCCGGCGAGGAGTCCAGCGCCCAGAGCGCGGGGAAGTCCCGGTAGCGCTGGTTCAGGTCGCGGACCAGCCGCTGCACCCCCGAGTGGTAGTCGTGGTCGAGCGCCCACCAGTCCAGGCCCCGGTCGGCCGACCACTCGGCGCCCTGGCCGAACTCCCCGCCCATGAACAGCAGCTGCTTGCCGGGATGAGCCCACATGTACGCCAGCAGCGCGCGCAGCCCGGCGAAGCGCCGCCATTCGTCCCCGGGCATCTTCCCCAGCAGCGAGCCCTTGCCGTGCACCACCTCGTCGTGCGAGAGCGGCAGGAAGAAGTTCTCGCTGAACGCGTACATCAGCGAGAAGGTGAGCTCGTTGTGGTGGTAGTGACGGAACACCGGATCGTGTGACAGGTAGTTCAGCGTGTCGTGCATCCAGCCCAGGTTCCACTTGAAGCCGAACCCGAGCCCGCCCAGGTGCACGGGGCGGGTCACGCCCGGCCAGGCGGTGGACTCCTCCGCGATCAGCATGGCACCCGGCACCCGGCGGTAACAGGTGGCGTTCACCTCCTGCAGGAAGGAGACGGCGTCGAGGTTCTCCCGGCCACCGCGCACGTTCGGCGTCCACTGCCCGGGTTCCCGTGAGTAGTCGAGGTAGAGCATGGAGGCGACGGCGTCCACCCTCAGCCCGTCGACGTGGAACGACTCGAGCCAGTAGATGGCGTTGGCGACGAGGAAGTTACGCACCTCGGACCGCCCGTAGTCGAAGATGAGCGTGCCCCAGTCCGGGTGCTCGCCCCGGCGCGGGTCGGCGTTCTCGTACAGCGGGGTGCCGTCGAACCGGGCCAGCGCCCAGTCGTCGCGCGGGAAGTGGGCCGGTACCCAGTCGAGGATCACCCCGATCCCGGCCTGGTGCAGCCGGTCCACCAGGTGACGGAACTCGTCCGGGCTGCCGAACCGGGAGGTCGGCGCGTAGTAGGAGGTGACCTGATAGCCCCAGGAGCCGCCGAACGGATGCTCGGCGACCGGCAGGAACTCCACATGGGTGAAGCCCATCTCCGTCACGTAGGCGGTCAGCTGCTCGGCCAGCTCCAGGTACGACAGGCCGGGCCGCCAGGAGCCCAGGTGAACCTCGTACACGCTGGCCGGCTCGCGCGTGGGCTCGGCCTTGGCCCGCTGGTCCAGCCAGTCCCCGTCCTCCCACTCGTACCGGGACGTGAACACCACCGACGCCGTCGCGGGCGGCTGCTCGGCGAGGCTGGCCATCGGGTCGGCCTTGCGCCGCAGCAGCCCGTCCGGCCCCCGGATCTCAAACTTGTACCTGGTCCCGTCGGCCACCCCCGGCACGAACAGCTCCCACACGCCGGCGCCGCCGAGCGAGCGCATTGGGTAGCCGCGCCCGTCCCAGTGGTTGAAGTCGCCGATGACCCGTACCCCGCGCGCGTTCGGCGCCCACACCGCGAAGGACGTGCCGGTCGCCTCCCCGAACGTCCGCACGTGCGCGCCGAGTACCTCCCACAGCTGCTCGTGCCGGCCCTCGCCGATCAGGTACAGGTCCACCTCACCCAGGGTGGGCAGGTAGCGGTAGGGGTCATCGGTCACGGCTCCGGCGCCGGCCGGGCCGGCTGGCCCCGGGTAAGTGACCGCGATCCGGTAGTCGGGTACCTCGGTAGCCGGCAGCGTAGCGGCGAACACGCCCTCATGCAGGTGGCTGGCGGGGAAGCGGCGGCCGTCGGGCAGGACTATCGTCACCGTCTCCGCCAGCGGCCGCAGCGCGCGCACGGTCACGCCATCTGGCCCAGGGTGGGCGCCGAGCACGGCGTGCGGGTCGTGGCTGGCGCCCGCCACGATCGCGTCGATCTCCGCGCGGAGGCCGGCGTCGGGCGCGGGCGGGGCGCCGGCCCCCTGGCCCGCCTGGACGGCGTCAGCGGGCGTCCCGGCCTCGATGGGCCCGTCGGCGCCGGCCGCCCGGCCGGGGCGGCCCGCGGGGCCCGCCTGATCAGGCATCGGCGATGGACTCCAGCGGGATGGACAGCCAGGAGGGCCGGTGGCTGGCCTCGTACATCACCTCATACACCGCCTTGTCCAGGGTCAGGGCACGCAGCAGGACGGCGTGCTTGCCGGGGTCGGTGCCGCCCGCCTGGGCGTACCCGGCGCAGAACGCGGCCTGGTTGCGGCTCACCCAGTCGCGGGCGGCCGCGTGGGCGCGCTCCTGGTCGGCGTGACCGGGCAGCTGGTGCCGGGCGGCGTAGTCGAGCGAGCGGAGCATGCCCGCCACGTCGCGCAGCGCCGGTGCCCGGGCGCGCCGCTGGGCCAGCGGCACCACGGGCTCGCCCTCGAAGTCCAGCAGTACCCAGCCGGCCTGGGTGCGAATCACCTGCCCGAGGTGGTAGTCACCGTGAATCCGCTGGACCGTCAGCGGCTCGTCGAGACCGGCCAGCTCGGTGAAGGCCTCGGCCAGCAGGCCCGCATGCCGCGCCAGCTCGGGCACGGCGGCGACCGCTGCGTCCAGCCGCCCGAGCATCTGCGTGGCGAGGTCGCGGTGCGCGCTGGCCGGCAGCTCGGCGGCGCCGAACACCTCGGCCAGCGCGCGGTGGACCTCCGCGGTGGCCTCGCCGAGCCGGTGCGCCTCGGCCGCGAAGTCGCCGCCGGCCTCGGCCGCACTGCCGGCATCGTCGGCATAAAGATCACGCACGCTGGTCGCGGCGAGCACCCAGCCGTCGGTCGCCGCCCGCAGGTAGGTGGAGAGGATGGCGAGCACGGTGGGCATGCCGTCCAGGGTGGTCTGCATCCAGCCGAGCGGCGGCGCCACATGCGCGGAGCCGGCCCGGTGCAGCGCACGCGGTATCTCCAGTTCGGGGTTGGGGCCGGGGTGCGGCCGCCGGAACACCTTGAGGATGGCCTCCTCGCCAAAGATCATGCTGGTGTTGCTCTGCTCGGCCGTGAGCACCAGGCTGTCGAGCCCGGTGTCGATGGCGGCGTCCGGCTCGGTGGCGAAGCTCAGCGGCCCGATCGTCTCCTGGCCGGCCATGGCCTCCAGCAGCCGCCGGGTCAGCGGCGCGTCGTGCAGCGCGTCGTAGGCCACCCACGCCTGGCCCGGCTGGGCGTCGCCGCCCGCCGGGCCGATCACCGCGTGCTCGAGCCGGTCCGGGATCGCCGTCCGCAGGCCGGCCAGCAGCTGGTACCGGTCGGTGCCACTGGCCTGGGATACGGCGACGATCAGATGGCGCAGGCTGGGATCGCCCTCCACCAGCAGCGTGTCGGCGACGATGGCGAGGCCGTCGATCGGAGCGCCCTTGCCCGCGAACCAGCGCTGGCCGGGGAGCCAGCTCGTCAGCGCTTCCTCGAATGTCATCTGGGATCTACCCTGTCGCGTCGGCCGTCAGCGTCCCCCGCGGAGCACCCCTGCCCAGGGCTGCCGGTCTCATTCTCTCGCGCCGCCCGGGGCGGGCGGCGCGCTGGCCGGTGACCCCGCTCACCGCGGGTGTTCTTCCCGCGGCTCGGGCAGCTGGAACCAGTAGAACCCGTGGCCGGGCAGGGTGAGTAGGTAGGGCAGCTCACCGATCGGCGGGAAGATGACCCCGCCCATGCATTCGATCGGGGTGATCCCCCGGAACCGCCGCAGGTCCAGCTCGACCGGCTGCGGGAAGCGGGACAGGTTGTTCACGCACAGGATCCGGTCACCCGGGTCCGGCGCCTCGGGGTCGCCGGCCTCGGGATGCTCCCGGACGAACGCGAGCACGCTGGGATTCGACGAGCTCAGCTCCTCGTACCCGCCGAGCCCGAACACGGGGTGGCGCTTGCGGATCTCGATCATGCGCTTCGTCCAGTGCAACAGCGAGCCGGAGTTACGCTGCTGGGCCTCCACGTTGATGGCCTGGTAGCCGTAGATCGGGTCGGTGAGCGTCTGCAGGTACAGCCGCTGCGGGTCGGCGGTGGAGAAGCCCCCGTTGCGGTCCGGCGTCCACTGCATCGGGGTGCGGACCCCGTCGCGGTCACCGGCCCAGATGTTGTCGCCCATCCCGATCTCGTCGCCGTAGTACATCACCGGCGAGCCGGGCAGCGACAGCAGCAGCGCGGTGAACAGCTCCAGCTGGTTGCGGTCGTTGTCGAGCAGCGGGGCCAGCCGGCGCCGGATCCCGATGTTCGCCTTCATCCGGGGGTCCTTGGCGTACTCGGTGTACATGTAGTCGCGCTCGTCGTCGGTGACCATCTCCAGCGTGAGCTCGTCGTGGTTGCGCAGGAAGATGCCCCACTGGCAGGACGACGGGATGGTCGGGGTCTGGGCCAGGATCTCGGAGATCGGGTAGCGCTGCTCGCGCCGGACCGCCATGAAGATGCGCGGCATCAGCG
>DATINY010000507.1:0-6063 GCA_035473755.1 Streptosporangiaceae bacterium | reverse complement strand
GGCGATGGCCTCATCCTCGGTGGCGAACGTGGTGACGGCGACGACCGGGCCAAAGATCTCCTCCCGGACGGCACGCATCTGCGCCGTGGTGTCCACCAGTACGGTGGGCTCGACGAACCAGCCGCCCAGCCCCTCGACCGGGTTGCCGCCGCAGGCGATGGTGGCGCCCTCGGCGCGGGCGGACTCGAAATGGCTGAGGACCGTGTCGTACTGCTTGTCCGTCGCCATCGGGCCCATCTCGGTGTCCGGCTCGAGCGGGTTGCCGATCTTGATCGTCCTGGCGCGGTTCACGACGCGCTCGACCAGCGCGTCCTTGACGTCGGCGTGCACGATCACCCGCGAGCCCGCCATGCAGGTCTGGCCGGTGGCGGCGAAGACGCCGGCGATGACGCCGTTGGCCGCGGCGTCGAGATCCGCGTCGGGGAACACCACCTGGGCGGACTTGCCGCCGAGCTCGAGGGTCACCCGGGTGAGGTTGTCCGCGGCCGCCCGGGCGATGAGCTTGCCGACCTGCGTCGAGCCGGTGAACGCGATCTTGTCGATGCCGGGATGGGCGGCCAGCGACTTGCCCACCTCGGGGCCCCAGCCGGTCACCACGTTGACCACGCCGGGGGGGAAGCCGGCCTCGCCGACCAGTTCGGCGAACGCGAGCGTGCTCACCGGCGTGTAGTCGCTCGGCTTGACCACGATCGTGCACCCGGCGGCCAGGGCCGGGGCCAGCTTCCAGCTCAACAGCAGCAGCGGGGAGTTCCAGGGGACGATCGCCGCGACCACGCCGACCGGCTCGTGCCGGGTGTAGACGAGGTAGTTGGGCTTGTCCGACGGGATCACGTCGCCCTGCACCTTGTCGGCCAGCCCCGCGTAGTAGTAGTACCACTCGGGCAGGTAGGCCATCTGGTCGCCCATCTCCCGGAGCAGCTTGCCGTTGTCGCGGGTCTCCAGCACGGCCAGCCGCTTGGCGTCGCGGGCGATCAGCTCGCCGAGCCGGTGCAGCAGCTTGCCGCGCTGGGTCGCGGTGAGCTTGCCCCACGGGCCGCCGAGGGCGGCGCGCGCCGCGGCCACCGCCGCGTCGACGTCCTGGGCGTCCGCGTCGGGGACCTGGGCCCATGGCTGCCCGGTATAGGGATCGGTCGAGGTATATGTACGCCCGGATCTCGCGGCTTGCGGGGAACCGTCGATGACCATCAGCAGCTCGTCAAGCTGGGGCTTGCCGGCAGTGGTCGTCATGGGACCTCCTCGGCCTAGACGCTACGTTCGCGACGATTCCACGCGATCCGGCGGACTTCAACCCCGGCAGGTCCCGGGACGTTCGGGCCGCCGGCCGGGGCCGGCCGCCTCATTTCCCGGGCCACGGCGGCCGGGTAACGTGGCATCATGCTCCTCGCGGAGGACCTTCTGCTCCTGGTCACCGATGACGGCAGCGGCCAGCTGTCGGTGCCCGCGGCGCAGGTCGATGCCGGGCTGGGCGGCGCGAACCTGGTGGAGCTGGCCCTGATGAACAAGGTGGATCTCTCGGCCGAGGGGGAGGCAGGCAAGCCGGGCCGCATCATCGTCAAGGACCCCTCCCCGGCCGGCGACGACGTGCTCGACGCCGCCCTGGAGATCCTGGCCGCGAACCAGGGCAGGAAGCCGTCGGCGGTGATCAGGCCGCTGAGCAAGAACCTGCGGCAGGCGCTCTACGAGCGGCTGGCCGCGGCGGGAGTGATCCGCGCCGGGCGGGGCAAGATCCTCGGCATCTTCTCCACCCGCACCTGGCCGGCCCAGGACGCCAGCCACGAGGCGCACGTGCGCGAGCTGCTGACCCAGGCGCTGGTACAGCAGACGGTGCCGGACACCCGGACCGCCGCGCTCATCGCCCTCCTGCACGCACTCAAGTGCGAGCACAAGGTCGTCGATCCCGGGCCCTACGGCCTGTCCAGGCGGCAGCTCGCGGCGCGGGCCGAGGAGATCGCCCAGGGCAACTGGGCGTCCGGGGCGGTGCGCAAGGCGATCGATGAGATGAACGCCGCGGTTGTGGCCGCCACCACCGCCGCGGCGATCGCCACCTCGGGCTGATCGCCGGCCGGCTCTACGGCTGGGCCGAGGTCCCCGCCGGCGCGGGCGATGTTGGCTCGCTTGCCGTCGGCGACGCCGCCGACGGCGAGGGGCCCGGCCCGGACAGTGTCGGGGACGGTGACGGGCTGGTCGGCGACGGCGTCGGCGAATGAGTCGTGCGCCGCGGCGTGGGCGTGGGGCTCGGCGTGTGCGTGGGCCGGTGCGTAACGGTTGGGCTGGTCTGGTGCCCGATCGATCCCGTGGCCTCGGTGTTGGGGCGCACCCACAGGTAGAGGGCGAACACGGCGAGGAACAACCCGGTCAGCACCAGGGTCGACGTGCGGGGCCGCCTGTCCCTGAAGCTCACGAGGCGCCCCCGGTAGCGCGCCCGGTGTCGAGCTCGGCGGAGACAATGATGCCCTCCCGGCGGAAGGCCGACGCGACCCGCGCCCGGAGCTCACGGCCGACCTCGAACTGAATGCCGGGCAGCGTCCGCGCCACCATGCGCACCGAGAACGTGTCGACCTCGATCTTCTCGACGCCCATGACGGTGGGAGGGTCGAGCATCATCTTGCGCAGCCGGTCGTCACTGTAGGCCTCTTCGCCGACCCGCCGGAGTATGTCGGTGACGTGGCTGACGTCGACGGCGGACGGGACCGGGACGTCGATGACGGCTCGCGCCCAGTCGCGGGACAGGTTGGTGACCTGGATGATCTGCCCGTTGGGCGTGGTGATGACCTCGCCGCTGACCGTGCGCAGGCGGGTGACCCGGAGGGTGACGTCCTCCACCGTGCCGGTGACCGGCTGCGTCACGCCGGCGGTGGCGATGGTGACGACGTCGCCGAAGCCGTACTGCCGCTCCCCGGTGATGAAGAACCCGGCGCCGATGTCCTGCACGAACCGCTGCAGGCCGAATCCCAGCGCGGCGCTGAGCAGCGCGGCCGGCGCGACCAGGCCCGCGAGGGGCACGCCCAGGCGCTGCACCACGAGCACCGTGGTCACCACATAGATGACGGCCAGGGCCGACCACGTGACGACCTGCGCGACGACCTGGCGATGTTTGGCACCCTCGGAACGGACCAGCTCATCGGTCTCGGTCGCGCGGGCCTCGATGTGGGCCATGATCTTGTCGCGCACCCATCCGGCCAGCCGGGTGAGCAGAACTGCCCCCAGCACCAGCAGCACGATCACCAGAAAATCGCCGCGCGCCCACCGGCTGAAATCGTCCAGCCCAGCGATTGCGCCTATCACTGCAGCCCTCCCTGCATCCAGCTGCATCTCATCAGGCAGGTCGGCCAACGGCCGGCGTCGGGCCAGCCGGACCGCCTCTTGCCCCGAATGACCGATTATGCCCGCCCGGGGGCAGTGACTTGACCATAGGTACGTGACCCGGCATGTGACATGGCCCACGCCCAGAATGGATCAATACCGGCGGGACCCCGCCAGCAAGATCGGCACCCACCCAACCGAGGAGCTACAGAAATGAGCGAGCTGGACGTCATCGTCATCCACGTCCGCGCCGAGCAGGCCGCGGAGTACGAGCGCCTCTTCGCCGAACGTGAGCTACCGCGCTGGCGCGAGTACAAGGCGCGGGGCGCCTTCCTCGGGAGGTGCTTCACGCCGTGTGACGGGGACCGGCGCCGGCCTGGACCCGGGGATGGCGCAGGCCCGTGAGGGCACCATTCGCGCCTGATGCTGCTATCTCGGCGGTCCGATGTCTTCGACCGACTCGCTGCCCGGTATGCCCTTCCTGGCCAACGGCGGTTTCAGCAGCAGGGCGACGGCCCGGCGGGGAGTCATGTCCTGGGTCTCGACAAGATGGGCGACCGCCCCGCTGACCGCGGCCGCCGAGAAGGACGTCCCGCTCCACGTCGCGTAGCCGCTCGCCTTGTAGAGGCTGCGAATGTCTTCGCCGGGTGCGAGCAGGTCAACCCACGGCTGCCTGGGGCTGAACGCCGCGACCTTGAAGTTGTCGGTGCCGGTGATCCTCGCACCGGCGCCCACCGCAACGACCTTCTTGAACGCGGCCGGCCACATCTTCGTCTCATCCGGCCCATGGTTGCCCGCCGCGGCCACGATGACGACGTTGCGGGAGGTGAGCTCGTTGACGGCCCTGCGCAGCACCAGCGGCGGCTTGTCATCGTAGGTGGCCGCGCCGAAGGAGATATTGAGCACCGACACCTTGGCGTCGGCGAAGTCAGCCATCCGGGTGGCCACGTCCCACGATGACCCGCAGATGTTGTACGCGTTGAGCACGTGCCCGACGATGATGTCCGCGTTGGGTGCTTCCGCCAGGATCACTCCGGCGATGAAGGTGGCGTGTGCCTCGCTGTCCGGGGTGCTGGCGGTGGTCGCGGGCACGAGTGTGCCGTGGTCGGCGAGGTACCGGCCGGCCAAGTCCGGATGCGCGAAGAGCCGTGTGTCGAGAATGCCGGCCTTGACCTGCGGGTTGGGCGGGTGATTCCGCTCCGGGAAGCCGCCACGGGCGTTGTCCCACTGCGGATCACCCTGGTCGCCTCCGGTGTAGGGCCCGGCGCCGCCACCTCCGGTATAGGGCCCGCTGCGGCCACCTCCGGTATACGGCTGGCTGATGCCACCACCGGTGTAAGGCCCGCTGATGCCGCTTCCGGCGTAGGTCCCGGGCTGGAGGCCTCCGGTGTAGGGCCCGCTGATGCCGCCGCCGGTGTAGGGCGAGCCCTCGATCGAGCCGGCGAGCCGGTTCTTGCCTAGCAGCGGTGTCCGGCCACCGTGAGCCTTCCGATATGACTTTTTGAGGTAAGAGATCAGTCGGTCCAGCTCAGAAAACGCCTTACCGTCCTTGTGGCTGGCGGGGATCTTGCCCAGGTCTCCCAGCGTGATCAGCGCGAGCCTGAGCGGCGTGCACTTCTCTATGCGCTCCCAGGACACGCCGCTGGAGTTCAGCAGGTCCTGGATTCCTGCCAGGTCTTTTAGGTCGACGATGATCTGGTCATCATGAGCCGCGATTTGGATATCTTGCCCGTCGCTCGGCATGGACCCGTCCCTTCGGCAGTTGTCTTCTTACCCACTGGATGAGGGCTGCCCGGGTTTTGATACATCGACGCCCGGTTTTATCCGTGCGAGACTGCTCGGATGGGCACGCCGGGTGGGGTCGGCGAGATTTTGCGGCTCGCGGAGGCCGACCCGCAGCGTACGGTCGCCCTGGCTACCACGGTCGTGCGCCAGGCGCACGCCGAGCGCGATTTCGCCGCCGAGTCCGTCGCCGAGCGCGCCCTCGGGATCGCCGCCACGCACCTGGAGGACCTCGACGGCGCGGTGCGTCACCTGCGGTCGGCCATCAACCTGGCTAACCGCGCCGACTCTGCCGAGCAGGCCGCGGAGGCGCGGCTAAGGCTGGCGTTTGCGCTGAGCATCCGCGGCCGGCCGCAGCAGGGAATGCGCGAGATCGCCAGCGCCAAGCCCAGCCTTCACGGCCCGGCCCGGGCTCACGCGGAGGCGCAGCGCGGGGCAATCTTCAACCTGCTCGGGCAGTTCGACTCCGCGTTAATCTGCTTCCGCACGGCCGTGCCCGCGCTGCGGCGGGCGGGAGATCACCTGTGGCTGCAGCGCGTTCTGTCCAACCGTGCGATCGCACACGGGTACCGCCATGAGTTCACGGCCGCCGAAGCGGATCTGCACGAGGCCGAGGGCCTGTGCCGGGAGCTCGAGCTGGATCTGTCGCTGGCGATCGTGCGGCAGAACCTCGGCTGGGTCTATGCCGTCAAGGGCGACGTGCCGGGCGCCCTGCGGTACTTCGAGCTGGCCGAGCGCTACTTCCGCGCCCTGGACACCCATCAGCTCGGCTGGCTGCTCCACGACCGCAGCGAGCTGCTCTTGTCCGTCCACCTCGTCGCGGAGGCACGCGAGGCGGCGGAGGAAGCCGTCGCCGAACACGAACGCATGCACCGGCGCATCGCCGTGCCGGAGGTGCGCCTCCTGGTCGCGCAGACCGCGGCGCTGGACGGCGAGACCGGCCGCGCGGTCGACCAGGCCAACCGGGCGATGCGGGAG
>DATINY010000506.1:0-11166 GCA_035473755.1 Streptosporangiaceae bacterium | reverse complement strand
CCTCCAGCCTGCGCGCTCCAGCCGCGCTGTAGGCGTCCATGGAGATCACATGCACTTCGAACGGCCGGCCGGCGGCGCCCTCGGCCTTGCGCAGGCCGGCGAGCCGGGCGAGCAGGCCGGGCAGGTCCGCCGGGTCTCCCCCGCCGTGCAGCCAGCCGTCCCCGACCCGGGCGGCGCGGCGGAGCGCGGCGCCGGAGTGGCCGCCGATGAGGATGGGGATGGGCTCGGTCGGCACGGGCGCGATCTTGACCGGCGGGAGGTCGAAGACCTCCCCGTGGTACTCGAAATACCCGCCGGCCGACAGCCCACGGATGATCGCGAGCTCCTCGTCCATCCGCCGCCCGCGGTCCGCCCACGGCACGCCGAGCACCTCGTAGTCCTCGCGCCATGGGCTGGTCCCCACCCCCAGCACGAGCCGGTTGCCGGTGAGCACCGCGGTCGACGTCGCCTGCTTGGCCACCAGCACCGGGTTGCGCACCGGCAGCTTGACGACAAACGTGACAAAACGAAGATGCGTTGTGACCGCCCCGAGCGCCGGTATGAGCGAGAACGGCTCGATGAACGGCTTGTCCTCCAGGAACTCCCGGCCGCCGTCGGGGGTGTACGGGTACCGGCCGGTGGCGTGCAGCGGATAGCAGATGCTGTCGGGCACCACCATCGAGTCGTACCCGGCCTCCTCGGCGGCCCGGGCGAGCGGCGCGTAGAACGAGGGGTCGGTCATCGATTCGGCGTAGGAGAAGCGCACAGGACCTCCCGAAACCAAACGAAAACTAGAACGGGTTCTTGCAGAAAGTCAACCGGCTGGCGAGGCTGGTGCCATGGACCTTGCCGCGCTCGAGGAGATCCGCCGGCTGAAGTACCGCTACCTGCGCTGCGTCGACCTGAAGCTGTGGGACGAGATAGGCGACGTGTTCACGCCCGACGCCACGGTGGACTACGGCACGCGGGCGCTCGGCGAGCCGGTCAGGCTCGCCGGCCGGGATGAGATCGTCGCCTTCCTGCGCGACAGGCTCGGGCCGGACATCATCACCGTGCACTTCGCGAGCCAGCCTGAGATCGATGTCGACGGCGACGAGGCCAGCGGCACCTGGAGCTTCGAGGACACCGTGATCGCCACCGGATACCGCGTCCTGATCAAGGGAGCGGCGTTCTACCAGGACCGTTACGCGCGGGGCGAGGACGGCCGGTGGCGGATCTCGCACACCGGCTACGTTCGCACCTACGAGGTCATGATGTCGCTGGACGACGCGCCCAGCCTGAAGTTCACCGCGAATCGCTGGGCCACCCAGGAGGGAGCAGAGCAGGCCGCGCAGCCCGGGGCCTGATGTCCACGCCGTTGACGCGTTTCTAGAACTCGTTCTACCCTGACTCAGGTCTGCCCTGCGTGGCCGTGCGGCCAAGCGATGGAGCCTCGAGGGGTCGCCGTGCTCACCCAGTCGTTCGCGGACGCCGTGGCCGAAGCCGAAAAGATCATCACCGGCGCCCCCCACGTTCGGACCGAGGCAGACCTGGCCGAGGGGTACGACTACCTCGCGGGCAGCATCCGCGCGTCGCTGCAGCTCGCCTGGGCCTACCAGCGCGACTTCCCGTACTTCGTCTCCTCCACCGGCCCGTACACCAAGATGGGGCTCGACAACCCAGATGCTTTGTACTTTCACTCATATGTGCGCGACGACGCCGAGTACGTGGTCACCGGCCGCCGCGGCACGACCACCGACCTGAGCTTCCAGGTGCTCGACGGCGACTACTCCCCGGTCGAGGTGCCGGGCAGCCTGACCGCGTTCGACGACCGGGCGATCGAGATCGACGGCGATGGGACGTTCGAGCTGCGGTTCGGCCCCGGCGATCGCGGGCGCAACTACTTCCCGCTCGGCCCGGGCGCCGCGATGCTGCTCGTCCGCGAGGTCTACAGCGACTGGGACGCCGAGCGGCGCGGCACCATCGGCATCCACCGGGCCGGCCGCGCCGGGTGCGCGCCGCCCGTGCCGGACACCGAGGCGATGGCCAAGCGCTACCGGGTGGCCGGGAAGATCCTGCTGTCCCGGCTGCGGACCTTCCTCGCCTTCCCCGAGTGGTTCTACCTGAAGCTGCCGGTCAACACGATGACCGAGCCGCGCCCCACGCCCGGCGGCCTCGCCTCCCAGTTCTCCTCGGCCGGACACTACGACCTCGGCGACGACCAGGCGATGATCGTGACCGTCCCGGCCGCCGGCCATACCGTCGCGCCCTATCAGGGAATCCAGCTCGGCAGCATGTGGTACGTCTCGCTGGACTACATCAACCACCAGACCAGCCTCACCGCCGACCAGGCGCGCACCGACCTGGACGGCAGGCTGCGCTTCGTGATCAGCGAGCGCGATCCAGGGGTGGCCAACTGGCTGGAGTGCACCGGGCACCGGCGCGGCTACGTGCAGATTCGCTGGCAGCGGCTGTCCCGCGACCTCGGGCCCGCGGACGGGCCGCGGGTCGAGGTGGTCCCGTTCGCCGGGCTGCCGCACCTGCTGCCGAGCTACCAGCAGGCGCGGGTGACGCCCACGGAACACGCGGCGAGGATCGCCGCCCGGCAGGCCGCCGTCGCCGCGAGGATGCTGGGCTGATGGCGCTGCTGGCGGGACAGGTGGTCGTGGTCTGCGGCGTCGGCCCGGGCCTGGGCCGGTCGATCGCGCTGGCCAGCGCGCGCGCCGGGGCCGACGTGGTGCTCGCCGCCCGCACGGCGACCCGCCTGGACGAGGTGGCCAAGGAAGTCACCGCCCTGGGGCACCGCGCGGTCGCGGTCCCGGCCGACGTCACCGACGGCGAGTCGGCCGCGCGGCTGGCCGAGGCGGCGCTGGCCGCGTTCGGCCGGGTCGACACGCTGGTGCATAACGCGTTCGCGATTCCGCCGCTGACCGGCCTGGCCGACGCCGATCTGGCCACGATCCAGGCCGCGTTCGACACCAACGTCGTCGCCGCGCTGCGGCTGACCCGGCTGTTCACCCCGGCGCTCGCCGCCAGCCGGGGATCGGTCGTGATGATCAACTCCGCCGTGCTGCGCCATTCCCGGCCCGGCTTCGGCGGGTACAAGATGACCAAGGCGGCGCTGCTCGCCCTGGCCCAGAGCCTGGCCAGCGAGCTCGGCCCGCAGGGGGTCCGGGTCAACTCGGTCGCGCCCGGCTACATCTGGGGCGACTCGCTGAAGTGGTACTTCGGCTACCTTGCGCGGCAGCGCGGCGTGGACGCCCAGCAGGTCTACGACGAGACCGCGGCCACGATCGATCTCCGCCGACTGCCCGAACCGGACGAGGTCGCCGACGCGGTAGTGTTCCTGGCCTCGCCGATGGCGCGCGCCATCACCGGCCAGTGCCTCGGCGTCGACGGCGGCGAGTACCACCATTGACCGGGGGGATTCCGGGGGGTCGTCCCCCCGGGCCAGCACAGATCGGCACCGCGGAGGACCTGCACGCGTCGGCCACCAAGATCACCGGGCTGACGGACTTCGGCGCCGACGACTACCGCGACGGCCTGGCCGTGCTCCTGGAGTCCTGCGCCCGCGACGCGGGCCTGACCGAGCTGGGCGCGAAGGTGCACCGGGCCTTCCTGCGCGGCGCGCTGGTGGCCCGGCTGCTCAGCGAGGCGGGGCGGGCGCGCTACCCCGAGTCCGCCGGGGTGGTCATCGAGCGGCCGATCTTCGTCACCGGGCTGCCCCGGACCGGGACCACCGCGCTGCACCGCCTGCTCACGGCCGACCCGGCCCACCAGGGCCTGGAGCTGTGGCTGACCGAGGTGCCGCAGCCGCGCCCGCCCCGCGAGACCTGGGCCGGCGACCCGGCGTTCCGCCGCATCCAGGCGGCGTACGAGCGGCACCACGTCTCCCACCCGGAGTTCATGGGCGTGCACTACATGGCGGCCGACCAGGTGGAGGAGTGCTGGCAGCTGCTGCGGCAGTCGATGCGCTCGGTCTCCTACGAGTGCCTCGCGCACCTGCCGTCCTACTCGGCCTGGCTGGCCGGGCAGGACTGGACCGGCGCCTACCGGCGGCACCGGCGCAACCTGCAGCTGATCGGCCTGCCCGACCGCGGCCGCCGCTGGGTGCTGAAGAACCCCAGCCACCTGTTCGCGCTCGATGCGCTGCTGCGCGTCTACCCGGACGCGCTGGTGATCCAGACCCACCGGGCGCCACGGACCGCGATCGCGTCGGTGTGCAGCCTCGCCGCGCAGGCGTCGGCCGGCTGGTCGACGGTGTTCACCGGCGAGGTGATCGGGCGTGACCAGCTGGAGCTGTGGGCCTGCGGGCTGGAGCGGTTCACGGCCGAGCGCGCCCGGCACGACCCGGCGCAGTTCCATGACGTCAGCTACGACGAATTCGTTAAGCATCCGATCCAGACCGTGGCGGCGATCTACGCGCACTTCGGGCTGACGCTGAGCGCCGCCGCGCGGGATGCGATGCGGGCGCTGCACGCGCAGGGTGCGCCGGCCCCCGCCAGGCCGGCGCACCGCTACGCGCTCTCCGACTTCGGGCTCACCGATGATCAGATCGATGAGCGTTTCGGTCCCCGTTAGGGCGTGTAGAGCTCGGCGGAGGCGAGTTCGGTCGCCCGGTGGGCGTGGAAGCTAATCCCGCCGGCGATCAGCACCTGCCCGTTGTTCAGCAGGGTCGCCGTCTGCTGGCCACGGTTCTGGTTCATGGCGCCGGTCGCGGTCCAGGCGCCACTGGCCGGGTTGTAGAGCATGGCGCTCGCGGTGGTGGACGGGTTGGAGGCCAGGCCCGTCATCCCGCCGGCTACCAAGACGTTCCCGTTGGCCAGCAGCGTCTCGCTGCTGTAGAAGCGGCAATCCTGCACGGGACTGCAGGTGGCCATGCCACCGATCGCGTCCGACCAGGTGCCGCTGGCCGGGTGGTAGAGCTCGGCGAACGGGCCACCGGCCCCGATGCCGCTGGTCACGAGCACGTCGCCGTCCTGGAGCGTGACGGCGTTCGACTGCCTCCGGCCGACGTCCATGCTGCCGGTGGCGGTGAACCTTCCGGTTGCCGGGTTGTACAGCTCGGCGGTGCTGGTCCCGCCGCCCGCGATCAGCACCTGCCCGTTGCTGAGCCGGGCCGCGCTGGCCTGCACGCGGCCGGTGGTCATGCTGCCCGTCGCGGTGAACTTCCCGGTGGCCGGGTTGTACAGCTCAGCGCTGGACAGCGGCGTGCCGCTCGGGTTCTGGCCGCCGGCGACGAGCACCTGGCCGTTTTGCAGCAGCGTGGCCGTCGCCCAGGTGCGGGACGCGCTCATGGTCCCGGTGAGCGCCCAGGTTCCGGTGGCCGGGTTGTACAGCTCGGCGGCGCTGGTCCCGCCGCCCGCGACCAGGACCTGCCCATTGTTCAGCAGCGTGGCCGTCTGGAACACGTGCTGGGCGACCATGCTGCCGGTGGGCGTGAACGTGCCGGTCGCCGGGTTGTACAGCTCGGCGCTGGTCAGGATGGGCGTCCCGCCGAAGGCCCCCCCGGCCACGAGCACCTCACCGTTGTTCAGCAGCGTGGCCGTATCGTTCGTCCGCACCGTGCTCATGCTGCCGGTGGTGGTGAACGTGCCCGAGGCAGCCGCCATGGCGGGGGCGGCGGCGAAGCCCACCGTCAGGGCCAGCACCGTCAGGGCCGGCACCGTCAGGACCGGCACCGTCAGCGGGACGATATGCGATAGACGTGGCAGTTTCATGAAGGGCCCCTTCGCGCGGGCGGGCCGGCGCTTCACCCGCTTCCTGCCGCGCGCCGGGTCCCCCGGACCAGGCCGGCGCTGTCCTTCCCGGCACGCGGAATCTCTGGTCTCCCGTCCAGCCAGAGCCTGATGGCCGGCCGGAGACGGAGCAAGGGGGAAATCCCTAGGTATTCCGAAATTTGGGGAAGGAATGCCCGGCGGCCATTTCCGGGCTCATTGGGTGACGATGTTGGCTATCCGCCCGGGGACGATGATCAGCCTCAGCATCGGCGTGTCCGCCGTGTGCTGGGCATAGCGGGGGTGGGCGGTGATGATGGCCTCGATCTCGTCCTCGCCCGCGCCCGCCGGGATCTCGACCTGGAACCGCGTCTTGCCGTTGACCTGCACCGGGATGACCACTGCCGACGCGGCCGCCAGCGACTCGTCGGCCTCGGGGAACGCGGCGCAGACGGCCATCTCGTCGTGGCCCAGCCTGCTCCACAGCTCCTCGGCGACATGCGGCGCCAATGGCGAGGTCATGAGAACAAGCGGTTCGGCGAGCCCGCGCGGAAGCCTGCCCTCGCGGGAGGAGACCCCGGCGGCGTAGGCGTTCAGTTCGTGCAGCCGGGCAATGGCGGTATTGAATCGCAGCTGGCCGTAGTCGTGACGGACGGCCCTGATCGTCTGATGCAGCCGGCGGGCGGCGCCGGGGTCCAGTGGCCGGTCGTCCACCCTGAGCTCGCCCGAGCGCTCGTCGATCAGGTTCCGCCACAGCCGCTGCAGGAACCGGAAGACGCCGGCGATGTCGTCGGTATGCCACGGGCGGTCGCCATCCAGCGGGCCCATCGCCATCTCGTACAGCCGCAGGGTGTCGGCGCTGTAGGTGGCGTAGATCTCGTCCGGGCTGACGCTGTTCTTCAGGCTCTTGCCCATCTTCCCGGCGCGCCGGGTGACGGCCTGCCCGCGGTGACGGTAGGCGCCGTCGCCGGCCTGGGTCACCTCGGCGGCCGGCACGTACATCCCGCGGGCATCGGTGAACGCGTCGGCCAGGATGTAGCCCTGGTTCAGCAGCCGCGCGAACGGCTCCGGCGTCGAGACGTGGCCCAGGTCGTACAGCACCTTGTGCCAGAAGCGGGCGTACAGCAGGTGGAGCACCGCGTGCTCCACGCCGCCGACGTACAGGTCCACCCCGCCGGGCGCCATCCAGTACCGTTCCACCTCCGGATCGACGAAGGCGGCGTCGTTGTCCGGGTCCAGGTAACGCAGGTAATACCAGCACGACCCGGCCCATTGCGGCATGGTGTTGAACTCACGCCGGTACTCCCGGGGGCCGCCGCCGAGGTCGAGCGTCACGGTGCCCCAGCCGGGCACCCGCGCCAGCGGCGGGACCGGGTCCGCGGACTCGCCGCCGGTGCCGGGCCGGAAGTCGGTCATCTCGGGCAGCAGCACCGGCAGCATGTCCTCGGGCAGCGCGACCGGCCCGTGCTCGTCGTAGACGATCGGGAACGGCTCACCCCAGTAACGCTGCCGGGAGAAGAGCCAGTCACGCAGCCGGTAGCGGCGTTCCCGGCGGCCGGTGCCGCCCAACTCCAGCCAGCCGATGGCCGCCTCGACCGCGGCATCCCGGCCCCGCCCGGCCAGCGGCGGCCCGGGACCAGGTGCGTACCGCCCCTCGCCGGTGAACGCCTGCGGCCAGTCCTCCGCCGACGCCCCGGCCGGGAGAGAGCGCTGGGCGAACCACTCGTCCGGCGGCCGCAGCACGGCGCGTACCGGCAGCCCGAACGCCCGGGCGAACTCCATGTCCCGCTGATCATGGGCGGGAACCGCCATGATCGCGCCGGTCCCGTAGTCCATCAGCACGTAATCGGCGACAAAGACCGGCATCTGCTCGCCGGTGGCCGGATTGACCACGTAGGAGCCGGTGAACACGCCGGTCTTGTCCTGAGCCGCCGTCCGGCCGGCCCGCTGGGCCGCCCTCGCCTGGTAGGCGGCGACGGCCGCCGGCGGGGCGTCCTCTCCCCCGCCCGCCCGGTACCGCCAGCTGGCCGGTGTCGCGGCGGGCCACGCGGGAGCGGTCAGCCCGGCGATCAGCGGATGCTCGGGAGACAGGGCCAGGTAGGTGGCACCGGCCACGGTATCCGGGCGGGTGGTGAACACGGTGATCGTGACCCCCGGCCGGCCGGCGGCGCCGAAGTCGATGGACGCCCCCTCGCTGGCCCCGATCCAGTTCCGCTGCATGTGCTTGACCGGCTCCGGCCAGTCGACCAGGTCGAGTTCGCCGGTCAGCCGGTCCGCGTAGGCGGTGATGCGGAGCATCCACTGCCGCAGCGGCCGCCGGTAGACCGGGTAGTTGCCGACGTCGCTGCGCCCGTCCGCCGTGATCTCCTCGTTCGCGAGCACGGTGCCCAGGCCCGGGCACCAGTTGACCAGCTCCTCCGAGAGGTAGGCGAGCCGGTAGCCGTCCAGCAGGTTCCGGCGCTCCGGCTCGGCCAGCTCGGCCCAGGAACGGCCGCCGGGCGGCTGGCGGGTCCCCGCCGCGAACTCGGCGGCCAGCTCGCCGATCGGCCGCGCCCGGCCGGCCCGCTCGTCGAACCAGCTGCCGTAGATCTGAAGGAAGATCCACTGCGTCCACCGGTAGAACGAGGGGTCCGAGGTGACGACCTCCCGGCTCTCATCGTGACCCAGGCCCATCCGCCTGAGCTGGGCGCGCATGGCGGCGATGTTGGCGGCGGTGGTGACCGCCGGATGCTGGCCCGTGCTGATCGCATACTGCTCGGCGGGCAGGCCAAACGCGTCATAGCCGAACGGGTGCAGGACATGGTGCCCGGTCATCCGCAGGAAGCGCGCGTAGACGTCGGTCGCGATGTAGCCCAGCGGATGCCCGACATGCAGCCCGGCGCCGCTCGGGTAGGGAAACATGTCCAGGACGTAGAACTTCGGCCGGCCCTCGGCGGCCGGCGTGTGGAACGTCCCCGCCGCGGCCCAGCGCTCCTGCCACCGGAGCTCGATGTCGGTGGCCAGGCCCGGGCCGTAGCGGAACGGGAACTCCGGATCGGGCATGCTCACCCGTCCGCGACGATCAGGCCCATGCCCTCGGCGAGCAGGGGCGCCAGGTCCATGAGCTGCGCGGTGGTCACGATCGCGCCGCGCAGGCAGGTGGGGTCGACGGTGATGCCAAGCTCGGCGCCGCGCAGGTCGACCTCCTCCATGGTGGCGCGCGTGAAGTTGGTCCTGGTCAACCGGGAATTGCGGAAGACGGTCCTGGTCAGCGCCGCGCCGGAGAAGTCCACGTCGGTGAGGACGCAGTTGTCGAAGGTCACCTCGGCCAGCACGGCATAGCGGAGGTTCACCGAGTCGAGCTTGCAGCCGCGCAGGGTCACCCGGCGCAGCCGCGCCGCGAAGGCCTCGACGCCGGCGGCCACGCTCCCGGTGAGCTCCGCGCCCACCCAGCCGGACTCGCCCAGGGTGGTCGATATCAGGCGCACGTCGCGCAGCCACACGTCGGTGAACTGGGCGCGGCGCAGCTGGCCTTCCTGGATGGACACCCGGGTGAAGGCGCACTCCAGGAACCGGCTGCCATGGGCGTCGGGCTGGTCCAGGTCCAGCTGGTCGAAATGGGCGCCCTCGTAGACCTCGGCCGGTGCCAGGTCTCCCTGGTGGATCCGCAGCGCATCGGCGAACGGCAGGTCAGCCAGGTCGTTCCACGACATGCCGCACACGGTAGTGCAGGTGGGTCACAGCCCCAGTGCCTGGGCCAGGTCCCGGTAACCGGGTACCGGATCGGCGTCTGGTTCGGTGAGCAGCTGGATCGCCACATGGTCCGCACCGGCGTCCAGGTGCGCGGACAGTTCCGCCGCCACCTGGTCCGCGCTGCCGTGCGCGACCAGCGCGTCGACCAGCGCGTCGCTGCCGCCGCCGGCCAGGTCGCCGTCGGTCCAGCCGAGCCGGCGCAGGTTGCTGGTGTAGTTGACCAGGCCGAGGTAGGGGGTGGCCACCCGGGCCCGGCCCAGCGCACGGGCCCGCGTGGTGTCGGTGTCGAGCACGGCCTTGTGCTCGGGGGCGAGCAGCGGCCCCGGGCCCAGGATCTCCCGCGCCACACGGGTGTGCCCGGGCGGCACGAGGTAGGGGAGCGCACCCGCGGTGCGCTCACCGGCCAGCCGGAGCACCCGGGGGCCCAGCGCGGCGAGCATGAGGGCGTCCGGCGGGACGCCGTCGCCGCGCAGCGCCTCCACGTAGGAGACGAGGGCGTCGTACGGGCGCTCGTACTGCCGCGTCGCCTCCGGGTGTCCGGCGCCGACGCCGAGCACGAACCGGCCGGGGTGGCGGTCCTGGATCCGCGCGAAGGCGCGGGCCACCTCGTGCGGGCCGTCCTTCCAGATGTTCACGATGCTGGTGCCCACGGTGAGGGTGCTCGTCGCGTCGAGCAGCTCATCTATCTGGGTCAGGTCGCCGCCCGGCGAGCCGCCGAGCCAGAGCGCACCGAACCCGGCCTGCTCGATCTCGGCGGCCATCTTGGCCGTCACCTGGTAAGCGCCGCGCCAGATCCCGAACTTTCCTAGCTGGTCCCGCAGCTGCCCTGTCACATGTGTTCCCTTCAGTGCGAGTCGCGGCTGACGTTCGAGCCGCTCGATCCCACCAGGAAGTCGAGGTCCGCGCCGGTGTCGGCCTGCTGCACGTGGTCCACGTACAGCCGCTCCCACCCCCGGCGCGGGCGGGCGAACCCGTCGGTCATGGCCCGGCTCGGGGTACGCCGCTCCAGTTCGGCGCCGTGGACCTCGAGGTCCAGCCGGCGGCCCGGCACGTCGAGCACGATGACGTCGCCGGTCTGCACCAGGGCCAGCGGGCCGCCGACCGCCGCCTCCGGCGTCACGTGCAGCACGACCGTGCCGTATGCGGTCCCGCTCATCCGTCCGTCGCAGACCCGCACCATGTCGCGCACGCCTTGCTCGAGGAGCTTGGGCGGCAGCGGCAGGTTCGACACCTCCGGCATCCCCGGGTAGCCCCGCGGGCCGCAGCCGCGCAGGACCAGCACCGAGTCCGCGTCCACGTCCAGATCCGGATCGCCGATGCGGGCGTGGAAGTCCTCGATGCTGTCGAAGACGACGGCGCGCCCGCGGTGCGTGAGCAGGTGCGCCGATGCCGCGGCCGGCTTGATGATGGCGCCGCCGGGGGCCAGGCTCCCGCGCACCACCGCGATGCCCGCCGCCGGCTGCATCGGCTCGTCACGGGACCGGATGACCTCGCGGTCCCAGACCTGCGCCTCGGCGAGGTAGTCCACCAGCGGCCGGCCCGTGACGGTGCGGGCGTCCGGGTCGAGCAGGTCAGCCACCTCGCGCAGGACGGCCTGGAGGCCGCCGGCCCGGTGGAGGTCCTCCATCAGGTACCGGCCGGCCGGCTGCAGGTCCACGAGCAGCGGGATGCCGGAGCCGATGCGGTCGAAGTCGTCGACGGTCAGCGGCACGCCCAGGCGCCCGGCGATGGCGAGCAGGTGCACCACGGCGTTCGTGGA
>DATINY010000505.1:0-6951 GCA_035473755.1 Streptosporangiaceae bacterium | reverse complement strand
CCGCCCGAGGCGAACACGCCGGAGAAGCGGCTGCGGTTCTACGCTAGGCAGTTCGGTCTGGTCGAGGTCGACGCCACGTACTACGCGCTGCCCGCCGAGCAGACCGCGCAGGCATGGGCGGGGCGGACCCCGGCCGGGTTCACGTTCAACGTCAAGGCGTTCAGCCTGCTCACCCAGCACCCCACCCCGGTGGCCGCGCTGCCCAAGGACCTGCGCCCGGCCGCCGAGAAGACCGGCAAGGACCGCATCTACCTCAAAGACCTCGACCAGGCGGTAGTCGACCAGGTGTGGGAACGGTTTCTGGGGGCGCTGGATCCGCTGCGGGCCGAGCGAAAGCTGGGCGCGATCTTGCTGCAGTTCCCGCCCTGGTTCCCGATCGGCAGGGCCCGTAAGGACTACATCGTGGCCTGCGCCGAGCGGGCCGCGCCGGACCGGGTGTGCATCGAGTTCCGCAACCGGACCTGGATGACCCCGAACAACCAGGAAGAAACTCTCAGCTTCCTGGAGCGGCACCGGCTGCCGTATGTGGGCGTGGACATGCCGCAGGGCCACCGCGACTCCATCCCGCCGGTGCTGGCCGCCACCGCGCCCGATCTGGCCGTGGCCCGCCTGCACGGCCACTCGGACAAGTGGGACAGCAAGGACATCCACGAGCGGTTCGGCTACCGCTACACCGAGGCCGAGCTGACCGAATGGGCGCCCAGGATTCGGCACCTGGCCGACCGCGCGGCCACCACCCATGTGCTGTTCAACAACTGTTACCGCGACTACGCCCAGGTCAACGCCCAGCAGCTCGCCGCCCTGCTCCAGGCCTGAGCACCGCCGCCGGGCGAGTCAGCTCAGGCGTCCCGCAGGCGCAGCACCAGCCCGCCGGCCAGGAGCGCCGCGGCGGCCCAGGCGGCGAGGACGCCGAGGCCGGCCCAGGGGCTGAGGGGCAGGCTGCGGAGGCCGGTGGTGGCCTGGATGTCGAGCCCGGCCGTCATCGGCGCGATCTGCTGGAGATGACGCTGCACGTGGGAATCGGAGACCACGGCGGCGACGATCGGGAACAGGTAGAGCAGGCCGAGCACGAGCCCGATGGCGACCGCGGAATCCCGCACCGCGGTGGCGATGCCGAGGCTGAGCAGCGCGATCAGGGCGAGGTAGAGCACCGACCCGGCGGCGGCGCGCAGCACCGGCCCGTCGGCCAGGGACAGCGGCGCGAAGCCGTGGGCCGCGGTGAAGCCATGGCCGGGCAGGATGAGACGCCCGGCCAGCAGCGATCCCGCGATGGCGAGGATCCCGGCGGCCAGCGTCAGGCCGGTGATGAGTACCGCCTTCGCGGCCAGGACGGTGGTCCGGCGCGGCATCGCCGCCAGGGTGGTGCGGATCATGCCGCTGCTGTACTCGCCGCTGATCGCCAGCACGGCCACGACGGCGACAACCACCTGGCCGAGGTAAACCCCGGTCAGGCTGACCTTGGCGGGATCCTGCCCGCAGCCCGCGGCCGGGCACCGGGTCGCCACCGCCGCGGCCGCGCTGACCGCCACGGTCAGCGCGACGGCGGCGACCAGCAGCCCGGCCGTGCCCGGCGCGGTGCGCAGTTTGGTCCACTCGGCGTGCAGCGTGTCCCGCAGGCCGGCCGCGGCGGTGGCCGGCGCGGGCCGGGTGAGCGCTTGTGCCGTATCCGATGCCAGGCTCATGCGTCCCTCCGGCGCACGAGGAACACCGCCAGGCCCAGCGCGGCCGCGGCCCACGCGCACAGCACCGCGAAGCCGGTCCATGGCGCCAGCGGGTAGCAGCCACCCGCCACCGAGCAGACGTTGCCCGCCTGCGGATAGTTGGGGATGGTCTGCTGGATCGAGAAGGCGGCGGCCGGCGCCAGACGCATCAGCCACTGGTCGGCGCCTGCGGGCAGCAGGTTGGTGACCGAGATGAGGTATGGCAGGACGATCGCCACGATGACCACGGTGACCGCGATGGCGCTGCGGCGCACCAGGGCCCCGATGGCCAGCGCCAGGACGGCGGCGACGGCCAGCATCGCCGCGGTGCCGGCCACCATGCGCACCTCGGTCAGCGTGTTCACCGGGTACAGGTAGTTGCCGTTATCGCGCAGCAGCCGGCTGCTGAGCGGGACCGCGACGACGGCTGCCGCCAGGGTGGCGGCGAAGGTGACCGAGCCGATCACGATGGCCTTCGCGGCCAGCACCCGTCCCCGCCGCGGGCTTGCGGCGAAGGTGGTGCGGATCAGGTCGCGCCGGTACTCGGCGGTGATGAACATCGTCCCCACTACGACCACGGCGATCAGCCCGGCGAACGCGCCCACCAGGGTGTGATCGAGGGTCTGGCCGGGACCTGCGCCGCCGGGCGTATCCGGCGTGATGTCGCCGGATCCGGTCACCGTGAACCTGCCGCCGGCCTGGTGATACCCGCCGCCCTGGACCGGGCTGGCGGCGCTGGGGCCGCCGCCGATGAGGGTGCCGCTCCACCCGCTTGCTGGCTGGCCGCCGAGCAGGCTGACGTGGTCGAGGACGCCGGTGGCCAGGGTGGGTCCGCCGGTCCCGCTCAGCCCGAGCAGGCCCTGGGCGGTCGTCACGTTGTAGGCGGGGGAGGTGGAGAACAGCCCGGCCTGCACGGTCGACGACAGCCCGGGCAGGGTGGCGGTGCCGACCAGCGTCCAGTGCCGGCCGTCGGCCGAGTCGTACCCGGTGACCGTGTCGCCGGTCCGGGTCAGCCGCAGCCAGCGTGGGGACGCTGCGGTGACGGCGCCGGGCAGGCCGGGCACGTCCTGGGTGTAGTCGTACTGCATCCGGACCCCGTGACCGCCGGTGACCATCATGGCCGCGTACGCCGACCCCTGCCGGGTGCTCTCCTTGATGATGAGCCCGGCCTTGGACCACGGTTCGAGGCCGGGATGCATCCCCGACTGCGGGCCCTGGCCGGCGTGGACCCGGCCGTTCGACGCCGTGGGGAGCAGGCCGGTCAGAGAGGTCACCCGGGTGGTGATGCTGCCGTTCCCGGCGAGCGGCCGGTGCACGAAGTAGAAGCTGTCGGTCACGGCCTCGCCGCCGGGTCCCACGGGATACAAGAAGTGGCACGGCCCGCCGTTGCAGGAAGTGTGGCTGCCCACGGCGGACAGCAGCCCGATCAGCAGGGTGACGAGCGCCGCGACCACCATGCCGATCACCCAGCCCCGCACGGTGCGGAACTTGGTCCATTCGGCGTGCAGCAGGTCGGTGAAGCTGCCGCGCTCGGTGCGGGTGGCCGCGCGGTCCGGGGCCGCGGTCGTGGTGGTCATCGCCTGGCCTCCCCGGTGCCAGCCTGGGCTGCGGCCTCCTCGAGGCTCCCGGCCGGTTCGGCGCGGTACTCGACGGCGTCCTGGGTCAGCCTCATGTAGGCCTCTTCCAGAGTGGCGCGGTGCTCGGAGATCTCCGACAGCGGCACCGCGTGCTCGCCGAGCAGCGCCGCGACGCGCCCGGCGGCCAGCCCGGTGATGGTTAGCGTGCCGGGGCCGGTGGCAGCGACGGTAGCCCCCGCGCGTTCCAGTACCGTCACCGCCCGCGCGGCGTCGGCCGTGCGCAGGAAAACCCGGTCCCCGGACGCCGCCGCCAGCAGGTCCGCGACGCTGGTGTCGGCGATGACCCGGCCCCGGCCGACCACCACCAGGTGGCTGGCAGTGTCCTGCAGCTCGCTCATCAGGTGGCTGGACACCAGCACCGCCCGGCCCTCGGCGGCCAGCGACCGCAGGAAACCGCGCATCCACACGATCCCCTCCGGGTCCATGCCGTTGAACGGCTCATCGAACATGAGCACCGGCGGGTCGCCCAGCAGCGCGGCGGCGATCCCCAGCCGCTGCCGCATGCCCAGCGAGAAACCGCCCGCCCGCCGGCGGGCCACGCCCTCCAGGCCGGCCCGCCCGATCACCTCGTCGACCCGCCCGGCGTTCAGGCCCTGCGAATGGGCCAGCCACAGCAGGTGGTTGCGCGCGGAGCGGCTTGGCTGCAGCGCCCCGGCGTCCAGCAGCGACCCGACCTGACGCAACGGCTGCCGCAGACTCGGGTACGGCCGCCCGCCGACCAGCGCGGTGCCCTTATCGGGGGCGTCCAGGCCCAGGATCACCCGCATCGTGGTGGATTTGCCTGCCCCGTTGGGGCCGACGAAGCCGGTCACCTGCCCCGGTGGCACGGCGAAGGTCATGCCGTCCAGGGCGGGCGTCCGCCCGAATCGCTTGTGCAGGCCGCTGACTTCGATAGCTGTGTCCATACGCTGGTTGTACGGGAGCGGCCCTAACACGGGCCGAACGCAGGCCGTTATGCCGTTGTTAGGCCCGGCCGGGCATCCTGGAGGCCGGGACAGCAGTGCTCCCCGGGCCAAACCGTGGGCCCGGGCGGCGGGAGCGGGCCACGCGGGAGGCGATGATGAGCGCGCAGGAGGCGACGATGACGGCGCCGGGGACGCGGCGGCCCGGCCGCCGGGTGCTGCCGCGCCGCAGCGTGCGGCTGCGGCTGACCGTCCTGTACACCGCGCTGTTCCTGCTGTCCGGCGCCGTGCTCCTGGCGATCACCGGCGGCGTGGGAGCGTCGGTCTCGTCAGTGAGCCGCGCCAACTCTGCGGCCCAAGACGCTACTCAGCCGCCGCAGCCCGAGGCGGCGCACGTCCATGCGGCCGTCTCGCATGCGCTCCTGGTCGGGTCGGCCGTCGCGTTCGGAATCATGACCGTCGTGTCGCTCGTGCTCGGCTGGATTGTCGCGGGCCGGGTCCTGCGCCCGCTGCGGGAGATGACCGCGGCCACACAGCGGATCTCCGAGGAGAACCTGCATGAGCGGCTGGCCATGCCCGGCCCCGGGGACGAGCTGAAGGATCTCGCCGACACCATCGACGGCCTGCTGGAGCGGCTGGAGGGTGCGTTCGCCGCACAGCGGCGTTTTGTCGCGAACGCGTCACACGAGCTGCGCACTCCCCTGACCACGATGCGGGCCTGCGTGGATGTCGCGGTGGCCAAGCCGGAACCGGTGCCGGCGCAGACCGTCGACCTGGCCGGGCGGCTGCGCACCGAACTCGACCGGACCGACCGGCTGCTCGACGGCTTCCTGGTGCTGGCCCGGGCGCAGCACGGCGACCTTCCCGGCCAGGCGACGCTCTCGCTCGAGTATGTCGTGTCCGCGGCGCTGGCCGTGCGGGCGGAGGCGATAGCCGCCAGGAAGCTGACCGTGCACCACGCCAGCGGCCGCGACGGCGCCTGGGTACGGGGAAGCCAGCCATTGCTGTGCCGCATGGTCGACAACGTGATCGACAACGCGATCGCGCACAACAACGACGGCGGCTGGATCAGCGCCACCACCGGAAGCGAGGGGCGCCTGGCCCGCCTGGTGGTGGAAACCGGCGGGGACATCCTCGACCCCCAGCAGGTCGGGCAGCTCGCTCAGCCGTTCCGGCGGCTCCGCGCCGACCGGACCGGTTCGGACGACGGCGCCGGGCTCGGGCTGTCGATCGTGGCGGCCATCGCCTCGGCCCATCGCGGCACCCTCGACCTGCAGGCCAGGCCGGGCGGCGGCCTGCGCGTCGCCATCACGCTGCCGCTGGCCACGCCGGCCGAGCCCGGGGGGGTCCTGACATGAGGGTCCTGGTGGTCGAGGACTCCCGGTCCCTGGCCGACGTCTTGGTCGAGGGCCTGCGCGACCAGGGCATGGCCGTCGATGCCGCCCACGATGGGCTGGAAGCCGCGGCCAAGCTCGAGGTCAACGCCTATAACGTGGTGGTCCTCGACCGCGACCTGCCGGGAATCCACGGCGACACCCTGTGCCAGATGATCACCGAGCGGGACGACCGGGTCATGGTGCTCATGCTGACCGCGGCCAGCGCGCCCGGGGAGCGGGTCAGCGGCCTGGGCCTGGGTGCCGACGATTACCTGGCCAAGCCGTTCCATTTCCCCGAGCTTGTCGCGCGCATCTGCTCCCTCGCGCGCCGCCAGCCGTCCGCCCGGGGCCGGATCCTGCGCACGGCCGGCATCGAGCTTGACCCGCTGCGGCGCACGGCCACCCGCGATGGGCGGCAGCTGCACCTTTCGGTCAAGGAGTTCGCGGTCCTCGAGGCGCTCCTCCGCGCCGCGCCGGCCTTCGTCAGCGCCGAGAGCCTGCTCGAACAGGCCTGGGACGAGCATGCCGACCCGTTCACCAACACCGTCACGGTGACCGTCGGCCGTCTGCGGCGCAAGCTCGGCGACCCGCCCGTCATCGCCACCACGCCGGGTGTGGGCTACCGGATCGCCGGGCAGCCCGGCACGGGTGGATAAATCTGCGGTACACCTGTGGCGCTGGCCCGGCCCGCATGATCCGGGGTGGGGGGAGCGCGCGGCCCCTTCGGGGGTTAGTTTTGCCAGGTGGCCACGGATGCGGTGGAGCTCGAGGTCGGGGACCGGACGGTGCGGATCTCCAGTCCGGGCCGGGTCTACTTCCCGGCCCGGGGCGAGACCAAGCTCGACCTGGCCCGCTACTACATCGCGGTCGGCGACGGCATCGTGCGGGCGCTGCGGGAGCGGCCGTGCATGATGCACCGGTTCCCGGCCGGGGTGGCGGGGGAGAAGGTGCATCAGAAGCGGATTCCGGGCGGCGCGCCGCCGTGGCTGCAGACGGTGCGGGTGGACTTCCCGCGCTACGGCCGGCACGCCGACGAGCTGTGCGTGACCGAGCTGGCCAGCGTGGTGTGGGCGGTGCAGATGTCGACGGTGGAGTTCCATCCGTGGAACTCCCGCCGGGCCGACACCGAGCGGCCGGACGAGTGGCGCATCGACCTGGATCCGATGCCGCGCTGCGGGTTCGCGACGGTGCGCCGGGCCGCGGACATCGCGCACGAGATCCTGGGTGAGCTCGGGATCACCGGGTGGCCCAAGCCAGAATATTTTCCTGGTATCCCACCGACGAAACCATCACGATCCGCGCCTCGCTGTGCTGCCGGACGATGCGCTCGACGGCC
>DATINY010000504.1:0-13596 GCA_035473755.1 Streptosporangiaceae bacterium | reverse complement strand
GCTGGTCACCGCGGGTGACCTGGTGCCGCTCGACCAGAAGCTGATGCCGAACTTCTACCGCTACGCCCGGCCCAGGTTCAAGAACCGGTCGTTCGACCCCGGGAACACCTACAGCATGCCCTGGGCCGGCGGGGCCACCGGCGTCGCGTGGAACCCCAACTTCATCCATAAGGAAATCACCAGCATCAACGAGCTGTGGAACCCCGCGTACAAGGGCCGGGTCGGGATGATGACCGACATCCTGGACACGGGGAACTTTGGGATGCTCAAGGAGGGCATCGACCCGGAGACCTCGGGCCCGGCCGGCTGGCGCAAGGCGGCGCAGGCACTCGCCGCCCAGCGGGACGCGGGCATACCCCGCGGCTACTACCAGCAGGATTACATCGACGCCCTGAGCAAGGGCGATACCTGGATCTCCATGGCCTGGTCCGGGGACATCTTCTTCCAGAACCTGTCGTCGGGAACAGATCTGCGGTTCGTGATCCCGCGCGAGGGCGGCAACATGTGGACCGACAACATGATGATCCCCAAGGGGGCGCAGAACCCGGTCGACGCGATGATGCTGATGGACTGGTACTACCGCCCGGACATCGCCGCCCTGCTGACCGAGGGGATCAACTACATCCCGCCCGTGCCGAAGGCGCAATCCATCATCGCCTCCGACGCCGCCAAGGCGTCCGGGTCGCAGAAAAGCCTGCTGACCAAGGTCGCGACCAGCGACCTGGTCTTCCTCCGGCCCTCCGAGTACGCCCGGCTGCGTAACTACGCGGACGTGAGCGGCAAGCGGCAGGAGCAGTACCAGTCCATCTTCAATCCCCTCGTTAGCGGATAGCGGGCGGGCGTGCCGCTGGCCGGACCGGCCCGGCGGGCGCTGCCCGTCGCCGCGCCCGCCGCTCTGGCGGGCGCGCGGCCGGTGCCCTACTGGCTGGACCAGCCGGGGAGACCGGCGCCGGAGCCGCCGCTGAACCGGGCCACCGCGGCCGGGCTGGCCGTGATCGGCGGTGGGTTCACCGGGCTGTGGACCGCCCTGCTGGCCAAGGAACGCGACCCGGCAACCGACGTGGTGCTGCTGGAAGGCCGGTCAATCGGCTGGGCCGCGTCCGGCCGCAACGGCGGCTTCTGTGCGGCGAGCCTGACCCACGGGCTGGGCAACGGCCGGGCCCGGTTTCCGGCCGAGATCGCGGAGCTGGACCGGCTCGGCATGACGAACCTGGACGAGATCGCCGGCGCCATCGCCCGTTACGGGATCGACTGCGCGGCCGAGCGGACCGGCGAGCTGGTGGTCGCAGTGGCGCCCTGGCAGGTCGCCGGGCTGCGCGCCGACGCCGAGGCGGCACGCGCGCTCGGCCACGACGTGCAGGTGCTGGACTCCGCGGAGGTCCGGGGCCAGGTCGCCTCGCCCACCTACCTGGGCGGGGTGTGGTACCGCGACACGTGCCTCATGCTTGACCCGGCCCGGCTGGCCTGGGGGCTGCGCCGGGCCTGCCTGGGAGCCGGGGTGCGCATCTACGAGCACTCCCCGGTGACAAGCGTGACCAGCGAGGGCCGGGCCGGGCTGCGGGTGCTCACCCGGGACGGCACCGTGCTGGCGGGCCGGGTGGCGCTCGGCACCGGCAGCTACCGGCCGCTGCTGCGCAGGCTCCGGCACTACCTCGTGCCGGTGTACGACTATGCGCTGGTGACCGAGCCGCTGGCGACCGCCGAGCTGGCCAGCATCGGATGGCGGAACCGGCAGGGCCTCGCCGACGCCGGGAACCAATTCCACTACTACCGGCTGACCGCCGACAACCGGATCCTGTGGGGCGGCTTCGACGCGGTCTACTACAACGGCGGCCGCGTCAGCGCCGCGCGCGATGCGAACCCGGCCACGTTCGCCCGGCTGGCCGAGCACTTCTTCCAGACCTTCCCGCAGCTGGCCGGCCTCGAGTTCACGCACGCGTGGGGCGGGGTGGTCGACACCTGCAGCCGGTTCTGCGTCTTCACCGGAACCGCCCACGACGGGCGGCTCGCCTACGCGGCCGGGTACACCGGGCTGGGGGTGGGCGCGGCCAGGTTCGGCGCCAGCACCATGCTCGACCTGCTGCACGGAGAGCAGACGGAGCTGACCTCGCTGGCGATGATGCGTACCCGGCCGGTCCCGTTCCCGCCGGAGCCGGCCCGCTCCGCGGTCATCCAGCTGACCCGCGCCTCGATCGCCCGCGCCGACCGCAGCGACGGCCGCCGGGATCTGTGGCTGCGCACGCTGGACCGGCTCGGCCTGGGGTACGACTCCTAACCGGTGCGCCGGAAGAGCGCCGTCACCGGCCGCTAAGCTTGGCTGGCGTGCCGACGATCCTGATCACCGGGGCGGCCGGCCAGATAGGGAGCATGCTGCGGACCCGCCTGGCCCGGCCGGACCGCACCCTGCGCCTGCTGGACGCAGCGCCCCTGGACCCCGTGCCCCTGGACCCCACGGCCGTGGACCCCACGGCTGTGGACACCCCGCCCCTAGTCACCGGGCCCCTAGTCACCGGGCCCCTGGACACCGGGCCGGACGAGGAGTGCGTGACGGCCTCCGTCACCGATCTCGACGCGATGACCGCCGCCTGCGCCGGCGTGGACGCGGTCATCCACCTGGCGGCCATCGCCGATGAGGCCCCGTGGGAGCGCATCGTGGCGGTGAACATCGAAGGCACCTACGTGGCCTTCGAGGCGGCCCGCCGGGCGGGAGTGCCGCGGGTCGTCTACGCCTCGTCCAATCACGCGGTCGGGTTCGCTCCGCGCTCGGAGTTCCCGGTGCCCGACTACGCCTTCCCAGCGCCCGACACCTACTACGGCGTGGCCAAGGTCACCGGCGAGGCGCTGGCCGCGCTCTACCACCACCGTTATGGCATGGACGCGATCTGCCTGCGGATCCTGACCTGCGCCGAGAAGCCGCCGGGCGTTCGGGCGCTGTCCACCTGGCTTTCCCCCGACGACGCCGGGCGGCTGTTCGAGGCCTGCCTGACCGTGGCCGACCCGGGCTTCCGGGTGGCCTACGGGGTCTCGGCGAACACCCGGGGCGGGTGGGTGAGCCTGGCCGCGGCCCGGGCGCTGGGGTACGAGCCCCGGGACGACGCGGAGGACCTGGCCGCCGAGGTCATCGCCGAGCACGGGGAGCCCGACCCCGCCGACCCGGTGTTCGCTTACCTTGGCGGCGAGTTCACCCTCCCCACCTACGACGCCGATCACCTGAAGTGAAGCGCGCGGCCAGGACCGGCCGATCGGCCCGGCAGCAGTCACCAGGACGGCGCACAGATGCAGCACCGATGCCGCAGAGACGAGGATGGCAGCGATGATCCAGGGATACGACCCGCGGACCGGGCAGCCGGCCGGGGACCCGGTGCCGGAAACGGACGACGCCCGGGTGGACGCCATCGCGGAGGCTGCCGCGGCGGCCTGCGTCCCGTGGGAACGGGCGGGGCCGGCCGGGCGCGCGGCGGCCCTGGAGGCGGTGGCCGCCGCCCTGGACGGCGCGGCGGCGGAACTGGTGACGGCCGCGGACACCGAGACCGCGCTGGGGCCGGCCAGGCTGACCGGTGAGGTCGCCCGGGCCACCGGGCAGCTGCGCCACTTCGCCGGCGTCCTCGCCGACGGCGGGTACGCCGATGCCGTGGCCAGCCCGGGCGGTGACGGCGTGCCGGGCCTGCGCCGGGTGAACCGGCCCATCGGCCCGGTGGCGGTGTTCGCGGCGTCGAACTTCCCGTTCGCGTTCTCGGTCGCCGGGAACGACACCGCCTCGGCGCTCGCGGCCGGCTGCCCGGTCGTGGTCAAGGCCCACGAGGGGCACCCGCGGACGTCGGCGCTCACCGCCCGGATCGTCACCGAGGCGCTGGCCGGCGCGGGGGCGCCCGCCGGTACCTTCGCCGTCGTGTTCGGCGTGGAGGCGGGGGTGCGGCTGCTGAAGCACCCGGCGATCGCCGCCGCCGGGTTCACCGGGTCGGTGCGCGGCGGGCTGGCGCTGGCCGCCATCTGCGCCGGGCGTCCGGTCCCGATCCCGTTCTTCGGCGAGCTCGGGTCGGTCAACCCGGTGGTCATCCTGCCCGGCGCGGCCGCCGCCCGGCCCGGCGACATCGCCGCCGGTTACGCGGCATCGCTCACGCTGGGCGTCGGCCAGTTCTGCACCAATCCGGGGCTGCTGTTCGTGCCGGCCTCCGGCGAGCGACTGCTGCCGGCGATCGCCGGGGCCGTCCGGGCCAGCGGCGGTGGCCCAAAGCTGACGGCGCGGATCCACGACTCGTTCTCCGCGGCCGTCGCCGAGCTTGGCGCCCGCCCGGGCCTGGCCGGGCTGGCCGAGGGCCAGCCGGGAGCGGGGCCCTGGTCGGCCACGCCCGAGGTGTTCCAGACCGGCCTGGCCGAGTTCGCGGCCGGGCTGCCCGGCCTCGCGCAGGAACGGTTCGGGCCGGTCGGCCTGGTCATCACCTACCCGTCGGTCGCCGACCTGCTGCCGGTGCTGGCCCGGCTCGGCGGCAACCTGGCCGGCGTGGTGCACGCCGACGAGGAGTCGGCCGCGGACATGGAACTGGCCGGGCAGGTGGCCGGCGTGCTGGCCAGGACCGTCGGCCGGGTGGTCTTCAACGGCTGGCCGACCGGGGTGGCGGTCACCCGCGCCCAGCATCACGGCGGGCCCTGGCCGGCCAGCACCGCCCCCGCCTACACCTCGGTCGGCGCGGCCGCCATCCGCCGCTGGCTGGTCCCGGTCGCCTACCAGGACTTCCCGGCCCAGCTGCTGCCGGCGGCCCTGGGAACCGCAGGCTGAAGACCTGGGGGCGTGCCCCGGCACCACCGGCTGATCGCCCTGGCTGGCCCGTCCGGTCAGCCGGTGTGGCCGCTGAGCTCGTCCTTGCCGGGCAGCAGGGACCGGTGCCTGACTATCCAGGCGTGCAGGCGGTGCTCCATCTCCTGCGCCAGCTCACTCGGCGGCACCACGAGGACGGGGCAGGCCGCGTGGGCCAGGCAGTAGCGGGATACCCGGCGCCGCAGCAGCCGGATGAGAACCCCCCGGCGGCCCGCGCCGACCACCAGCAGGTCATCTTGCTCGCTGGCCGCCCTGACCAGAATCCGGCCCGCGTCGCCGCGCATCACCACCGGCTCCACCGGCAGGTCCGCCGGCAGCCCGCCGAGGGCGGCGTCGAAGGCGCCCCACAGCCGGCGCCATGCCGCCTCCTGCCATACCTGGCGCAGCTCGGGTACCGACCATCGCCGCTCGGCCAGGTCACCACCGGGGGGAACCCAGGCATGCACGGCCACCAGGGCCGCCTCACGACTGCGCGCTTCCGCCGCCGCGTAGCGCAGCGCCTGCAGGTTGCCAACTGAGCCGGTCACGCCGACGATGACCCGCCGCCTGCCTGGCACGGCACAGCTCCTTCGCTACCGCCCGGTCCGCTATTCCATGAAACCCCATCGGGCAGCCCGCCGGGCTGTTGCTCACAGCTTCCCCGCGCGCACGCGGCGAAACCATACGGATTGCCTACGGGTCGGGTGGCCCCTTTCAGCTAGCCACCCCTAGTAACGCGCGCCGCGACCGGTCAGTGCCCGGCCTGCGACGCCCGGGCCAGCAGGGCGACGTGCAGGGAGGTGCGCGAGTCCGCGGCATCCAGCGACACCCCCAGGATCCGCTCGATGTGGCGCAGCCGCTCGTAGAGGGTGGGCCGGGCCAGGTGCGCGCGGGCCGCCGCCACCGCCTTGTTGCCGCCGGCCGACAGGTAGGCCTCGAGCACCCCGGTCAGGTCGCTGCCGTGGGCGGCGTCGTAGGCGGCGAGCGGCCCCAGCTCACGCTCCACGAAGGTGCCCAGCCGGCCGTCGCCCGCCAGCAGGTAGAGCAGGCCCCGCAGCCGGAGGTCGGCCAGCCGGTAGAAGGGCAGTTCCGGGCCGCCCGGCGGCGCCTGCGTCTGGGCGGCCGCGTCCGCGACCTGCCGGGCTTCCAGCAGTGAGCGCCGCGCCTCGGCCATGCCGGAGGCGGCCGAACCGACGCCGATCACCGGATCGCCGGCCGGCGGCCCGGGCGAATGCCGGGCCCGGTCGGCCAGCCGCTGCCTGGCCACGGTGGAGATCGCGGTGAGCACGCGGGCCTGGTCAGCGTGGCCGTCCAGGGCCAGCAGCGCACCCGCCCGCTCGTCATCAAGCGAGCCGACCAGCGCGCGTACGTGCTCGCCCCGGCAGGCATCCGCCAGCGCCTCGGCCACATCCAGCACCCGAGCCTGGGCGAGCAGGCCGGGAGCCGCTCCGCGGAACCTGACCACCACCCCCAGCAGCTGCCGCCCGGCGACCGGCAGGCCCAGCGCCCGCGCCCGCACCTCGGCCTCCTCCGGCCCGGTATACGCCTGCGCCAGCACCGCACTGAGCAGCGTCCGGTGCGCCTGGCGCTCCAGGCTCTCCTGCTGCCGGGCGAGCAGCCGGCCCAGCGCGAGCGTGGTCGCCGCCCGCTCCACCAGCACCATGTCGCCCTCCCGGGGCGCCCCATCGCACACCAGGATGACCCGCCCCCAGTCCTCCCCCCGCGCCCCCGCGGTAGTAACCAGCCACCCCGTCCCCGGGTCATACCAGGTCCGCCCCGCCCGGGCCAGCGCGCGCGACCGCCCCTCGAACCCCTCCAGCACCCGCGCCGGGTCCACCCCACCCGCCTCGCACGCCAGCACATGATGCGACAGATCAGCCAGGATCACCGGCCTCCCGGCCAGCAGCGCCGCCTCCCTTAGCACCTCCTCCGGCCCCGCTCCCGCCACCGCCAGATCGGTAAACACCTCATGCAGCCGCGCCCCCGCCCGCAACTCCGCCAGCTGCTCATCAATAATCCGCCCATGCACCGCCTCGGTGATCGCGATGAAGGGGATTTCATGACCGAAAACGATCAGCGGCAGCCCAAATTCGGCCGCCGCCGCGGCGAAACGGTCAGGCAGGCCATCGGTGTACTTGCGCCCAAGCTCAACCGCGAGCGCGCTCACCCCAACGTCCGCGAGTTCACACACATACGCGCCGAGCAGCTCCTCCTCATCCGGCAATGCGATTCCGGTCGTGAGCACCAATTCGCCCCCGCGCAGCAGCCGCGCCGCATCCGGCAGCTCGATCGCATGCACCCACCGCACCAGCCGGCCCAGCGACCCCTCGCCCGCCACCACCCGCGGCTCCCCAGCCCGAACCGCATCCATCTCGAGCACCTGACCAACCGTAGGCAGCATGGTGGTGAGTCTCCCGCCTGCACGACCAGCCGGGCGGCGCACAGGCACGCCGATGCCGTTTCTGCTGGCAGCGGCGTGCGTGTGCGCCGCACGCTCGCCCCGCTATACAAATCGTAAGGATCTAACGAGACTATCTATCACTCTGCATGCATTTCTACTCGGCAGTAGGGCCCAGACTGGGTACATGCCAGAACTCATCGACCGCCACCGCGCCGTCCTCCCCGCCTGGATGGCCCTCTACTACGAGCACCCCCTGGAGCTCGTCAACGGCTCCGGCAGCCGCGTCACCGATGCCGACGGCCACACCTACCTGGACTTCTTCTGCGGCATCCTCACCAACATGCTCGGCTACGACGTGCCCGAGGTGCGCGAGGCCGTCGAGCGCCAGCTCGCCACCGGCGTCGTCCACACCTCGACCCTGTACCTGATCCGCAGGCAGATCGAGCTGGCCGAGAAGCTGGCCCGGCTGTCCGGCATCGAGGACGCCAAGGTGTTCTTCACCAACTCCGGCACCGAGGCGAACGAGACCGCGCTCATGCTGGCCACCGCCGCCCGCGGTTCCAACCAGGTGCTGGCGATGCGCAACAGCTACCACGGCCGCTCGTTCGGCGCGGTCGCGATCACCGGCAACCTGGCGTGGAAGAGCTCGCCGCTGGCCCCGTTCGGCGTGCACTACCTGCACGGCACGGACCGGGAGCTGCCGGGCTTCGCGCGGATGACCGACGACGAGTACATCGCCGCCTGCACCGCCGACCTGGAGCACCTGCTCACGGCGGGCGCCGCCCGCGAGGTGGCGTGCCTGATCGCCGAGCCCATCCAGGGCGTGGGCGGCTTCACCCTGCCCCCCGACGGCCTGTTCGGCGAGTACAAGAAGGTGCTCGACTCCCGCGGCATCCTGTTCATCTCCGATGAGGTGCAGACCGGCTGGGGGAGGACCGGCGAGCACTTCTGGGGCTACGGCGCGCACGGGATAACCCCCGACATGATCACCTTCGCCAAGGGGCTCGGCAACGGCTTCGCGATCGGCGGGGTGATCGCCCGCGGCGACCTGATGGACGGCCTGCCGGGCAACGGCATCTCCACCTTCGGCGGTAATCCGCTGTCCACCACCGCGGCCAACGCCACCCTCGACTACGTGCTCGACCACGACTTGCAGCGCAACGCCGCCACGCTGGGCAGCATGATCATCGGCGGGCTGGCCGAGGCGGCCGCGCCGCTGGCGGCGGTCGGGGGCGCGCGGGGCAAGGGCCTCATGTTCGCCGTCGACCTGGTCGACCCGCGGACCGGCGCGCCGAGCCCGGCGCTGGCCACCCGGATGCTCGAGGAGACCCGCGAGCGGGGGCTGCTGATCGGCAAGGGCGGGCTGTACGGCCACGCGCTGCGGATGGCCCCGCCGATGACCCTGACCGATGCCGATGCCAAGGAAGGCATGGGCATCCTGATCGACGCGCTGCGGGCGGTCGACGCGGAGGCAAGGAAATAATGAAGCACGTTACGCACTGGATCGGCGGCAAGCCCTGGGACGGCGCCGCCGACCGCCACGGCGACATCTACGACCCCGCCACCGGCGAGGTCACCGGCCGGGTGGACTTCGCCTCGACCGCCGTGGTCGGCGACGCGGTCGCCGCCGCGGCCAAGGCATTCCCCGGCTGGCGGGCCACTTCGATCGCCAAACGGACCCAGATCATGTTCGCGTTCCGCAACCTGGTCCGCGAGCATCAGCAGGAGCTCGCCGAGCTGATCAGCTCCGAGCATGGCAAGGTCACCTCCGACGCGGCCGGCGAGGTCGCCCGCGGGCTCGAGGTGGTCGAGTTCGCGTGCGGCATCGGCCACCTGCTCAAGGGCGGCTTCTCGGAGAACGTGTCCACCGGGGTGGACGCCTACTCGATCCGGCAGCCGGTGGGCGTGGTGACCGGCATCACCCCGTTCAACTTCCCGGCCATGGTGCCGATGTGGATGTTCCCGGTCGCCATCGCCTGCGGCAACGCCTTCGTGCTCAAGCCGTCCGAGAAGGACCCCTCGGCGTCGCTGCTGCTGGCCCGGCTGTGGGCCGAGGCGGGCCTGCCCGACGGCGTGTTCAACGTCGTGCAGGGCGACAAGGAGGCGGTGGACGCGCTGCTGGCCCACCCCGACGTGCGCGCGGCCAGCTTCGTGGGATCGACCCCGATCGCCCGTTATGTCTATGAGAAGGGAACCGCCGCGGGCAAGCGGGTCCAGGCGCTCGGCGGGGCCAAGAACCACATGGTCGTGCTGCCCGACGCGGACCTGAGCCTGGCCGCCGACGCGGCGGTGTCGGCCGGTTTCGGCTCCGCGGGCGAGCGGTGCATGGCGGTGTCGGTGGTCGTCGCGGTCGGCCCGGTGGGCGATGAGCTGGTCGCCGGGATCGCCAGCCGGATAGGCGGGCTGCGGGTCGGCCCGGGCGCCGACGAGCGCTCCGAGATGGGCCCGCTGGTCACCGCCGCGCACCGGGACAAGGTCGCGTCCTACCTCGACTCCGGCGTCCGGGAGGGGGCGACGCTCGCGGTGGACGGCCGGGTGCACCCGGTGATCGGCGGCGCGGGGGACGGCTTCTGGCTCGGCCCCAGCGTGCTCGACCACGTCACCCCGCAGATGAGCGCCTACCGCGACGAGATCTTCGGCCCGGTCCTGTCGATCGTGCGGACGGCCACCTACGACGAGGCGCTCGCGCTGGTGAGCGACAACCCGTACGGCAACGGCGTCGCCATCTTCACCAACGATGGGGGAGCGGCCCGGCGGTTCGTGTCCGAGGTCGAGGTGGGCATGGTCGGGGTCAACGTGCCGATCCCGGTGCCGATGGCGTACTACTCGTTCGGCGGGTGGAAGGCGTCGCTGTTCGGGGACACCCACATGCACGGCATCGAGGGCATCCACTTCTACACCCGCGGCAAGGCCGTCACCTCCCGCTGGCTCGACCCCAGCCACGGCGGTGTCAGCCTGGGCTTCCCGGTGAACAAGTAGGCCGGGCGCCGTAGGGCATTCCGTCACGCGGCGGGCGTGGCCGCTGCCCCCGGAGTGCGGGTGACGGTGCGCCCGGCCCGGCGGCAGGCGGCCGCGAACGCGGCCGAGTCGGCGACGGCCGCCCCGCCCGGGTCGTTGTTGAAGTAGGCGTACACGGTCGCCTCGTCCGGCCAGGTGGCGGCCACCCGGTCCAGCCAGGAGCGGAGCGCGCGTGGCCCGTAGCGCGGCCAGGGCTGTGCCGTCCCCTGGTGGAAGCGGAGATAGCCCCAGCCGGCCGTCCGCCACAACGGCGTGACCGGACGGCCGTGCTGGTCCGCCCAGCACAGCGCGGCGCCGTGCCCGGCGAGCACCTGCCGCACCTCCTCGGTCCACCAGGAGGGGTGGCGCGGCTCCACCGCGACCTGGATGCCTATGGCCCGCCCGGGGCCGTCCGGCCCGGTGCCGCGGTACCGGCCGAACGCCGCCAGGCAGGCCGCCAGCCGCTCGGGGTCGGCGGTCAGGTTCGGCGGGAGCTGCAGCAGCACCGGCCCCAGCCGGCCGCCGAGCCCGGCGGCCGCGGCCATCAGCTTGGCTACCGGTTCCTCCGGCTCCCGCAGCCGCCTGATGTGGGTGAGGTACCGGCTCGCCTTGATCGTCATAACGAAATCGCCGGGGACTCTCGCCTGCCAGCCGGCGAACGTGTCCCGGGCGGGGAGCCGGTAGAAGGTGCTGTTGTTCTCGACCGTCGCGTACTGGCTGGCGTAATACCCCAGCCAGTCGTGCTGCGGCAGGTCAGGCGGGTAGAGGGGGCCGCGCCAGTCGCGGTACTGCCAGCCGGAGGTTCCCACGACGATGGGCATGGCTAGGGCGTGCCTCGCGGATCCATGCCAGCAGATGTGCCCGCTCCGGGGCGGTGTACCCCGGAGCGGGCCTGCGCGCGCCTGGCGGCGGGCTGCGCGTCAGCCGGCCTGGAGCCGGGCGAGCAGCTCCGTCAGGCGCTCGTCGGAGTCGTGGACGCCCCGCTCCATGCCGGAGGCGATCATGGCATCCCGGTCCTCGACCGCCTGGAAGCTGGAGACCGTGCGCACCAGCGTCCGGCCGCCGAGATCGGTCAGGGTGAGCGTCTCCATCGAGACGTGCCCCGGGGCGCCCTCGTACTCGAACGTGCGCACGACGCCCTCCGGCGACGGGTCGCCGTGGAAGACCCCGTGGAAGCCGTGCTCGTGGCCCCCGGCGTCGGCGTGTACGAAGCGCCATTTGCCGCCGTCGCGGATGTCGTTCTCATTGACGGTCATCGTGTAGTCGCGCGGGCCGAGCCACTGCTGCAGCAGCTCCGGCTCGGTGTACGCGCGGTACACCAGGTCCCGTGGCGCGTCGAACTCGCAGGTCATGATGATCTGCGGAATGCCCGGCTCGGCCGTGATCTGCGTCTTAGCCATCGTCGTTTCCTCCCGTCCGGGCCCTTGACGATCCGTCAAGAGCCGTCGTCGTCTGCCGGTTCCCCTTGCAGCGCCGCGAGCAGCTCGTCGAGCCGCTCGTGGCTCTCGTCCCAGAACCGCTGGTAGCGGGCCAGCCAGGTGGTCACCTCGCGGAGTGGCTCGGCCTCCAGGTGGCTGAGCCGGGCGGTGGCGCGCCGGGTCCGGGTCAGCAGGCCCGCCCGCTCCAGCACCTTCAGGTGCCGGGAAATCGCCGGCTGGGACATGCTGAACGGTGCGGCGAGCTCCGCGACGGTCGCGTCGCCCTCGGTCAGCCGGGTCAGGATCGCCCGCCGGGTTGGATCCGCGAGCGCCCCGAACACCAGGCTGATCTGGTCCGTCTCTTTCATAACCATCCTGTTCTAGAACGAACAGGTTAAGAATGCATCACGGGCGCCCGGATGTCAAGCGGGGGGTCATCGTTCGGCACGGGCGGGGCCACTGCCGCCTGGAAGGCTTGGGGAGCTGGTGGCGTGACAGGACTCCGCGGCGGCCTTCATCGCACGCAGGGTGGCGTACATGTTGGCCCGCAGCCCGTCCCGCCGGGCAGCGATGATCTCAGCGGCCTGGTCCGGCGCCTTCGCGGCGGCTGCGCGCAGGTAGCTGGCGCCGGGTCCGTGGGTGAAGCGCTGCCGCACCCTGCTGCCGCCGCCGGGCAGCGGATCGATCCGGTACCGCCACAACGAGGACGGGCGGGCGGGGTCACCGGTGTCGTCCAGGACCACCCACGCGAACGCGCGGGGCCGGTCCGCCTCGGTGACCACACAGGTGACCTCATACTCGAAGCCGTTCGGGAACTGGTTGTGCCCGATGAACCTGGCGCCGGGCTGCGGCCGGCCGGGCTCCCCGAGCCAGGCCGCCCGGGTGCATTCTGGGCTCCACCGGCCGACCTGGTTGATGTCTGCGACCAGGTCCCACATCAGCTCCGGCCGGGCGGCGACCACCTCCTCGGCGGCCGCCATCAACCCGGTCACCTCGTAGGTGATCCGGCCGCCGTCGGTGCCCAGGAACTCGGTCATGTCTTCCTCCAAGTCTGTTCCTTCATCTGTGGACGGTACGAGCGGACGCGGGGGTTGGGCGTCACCCGAAGGTGGCATGTGGGTGGCATCTTGTGGTGATGGGCGCGCCTGTTCGGGCCCATCCCGGCCGGGCACCGATATCACCGCCCGCTGCAAGCGCGGCAGCAGCGCGGCTCCGTGAGCCCCGCGGGCGATAATCTGCTTGTGGCGGATGGCCTGACGATGACCACACCCCGGAGCCGGCGCCGGGCCGCGTGGAGACACCAGATGACGGACAGCGGCACGTTTTCGCGCACCGAGCCTGTTGGCCTGGGCGGGTAGGTCACCGTGACTGACCCGCCTGTGGCGGCCCCGGCCGGGGTCGCCATGTCCGGGCAGGATGTCCTGCTGGCGACCAAGCTGCATGTGCCCCGGCCGCAGCCGGGTTTTGTGCCGCGCCGGCGGCTGGTGGAGGCGTTGGGCGGGGGGCTGGCGCGGGGGCGGGTGCTGGTGTGCGCTCCGGCGGGATTCGGCAAAACGGCGCTGCTGGCCGACTGGGCCCGCGGTGGCGAGAGGCCGGTGGCGTGGCTGGGGCTGGACGCGGGCGACAGCGATCCGGCCCGGTTCTGGCGCTATGTTGTGGCCGCCCTGGACCGGGCCCGGCCGGGGCTGGCCGGGCGGGTGGGGCCGCCGCCGCCGCGTTCGTTTGAGGGGCTGGTGACGGCCCTGGTCAATGAGCTGGCCGCTGATCCCGGCCCGGATGAGGTGCTGCTGGTCCTGGATGACTATCACCTGGTTGATTCCGGGCCGGTGCATGAGTCGGTGGCGTTCTTGCTGGAGAATCTGCCGCCTGGCCTGCGGGTGGTGGTGTCGGGCCGGGCGGATCCGCCGTTGCCGCTGGCGCGGCTGCGGGCCCGCAGCCAGCTGGCCGAGCTGCGCGCCGCCGAGCTGCGGTTCACCACCGAGGAG
>DATINY010000503.1:0-16607 GCA_035473755.1 Streptosporangiaceae bacterium | reverse complement strand
GACGGTGTCGTCGACGTCGTCGACGACGATGGCGACGTTGTCCATCCGCTGAATGGTCATGTTTCCGAGCATAAAGAACGCCGCTGGTGGGATCCGGCGGCTGGAAGCCGGAGCTCCCGGGGCCCCGGACGGGCAGGCCCTAGTGGCGGCGGGGGTAGGCGCGGGCGGCGGCCAGGAACGCCTCGTTGTCCTCCTCGTCCCCGACCGAGACCCGGGCACCCTCACCGGCGAACGGCCGGATTCCGATCCCGTCGCGGGCACAGCTGACGGCGAAGTCCTCGGTGTCCTCGTTCAGCCGCAGCCAGACGAAGTTGGCCTCGGTGGGCGGCACCGACCAGCCCTGGGCCAGCAGCTCGTCGCGGACCCGGGCCCGCTCCTTCACCACCTGGTCCACCCGGGCCAGGAGCTCGGGCTCGGCGGCCAGCGAGGCGATCGCCGCCGCCTGGGCGATCGTGTTCACCGCGAACGGCAGCAGCGTCTTGCGCGCGGCCTCGGCGACAGGCTCGTGGCCGGCCAGGAAGCCGACCCGCAGCCCGGCCAGCCCGTACGCCTTGGAGAAGGTGCGCAGGACCGCGAGGTTCGGGCGGTCGCGGTACAGCTCCAGGCCGTCGGGGGCGTCCGGGTCGCGGACATACTCGGCGTAGGCCTCATCCAGCACCACCAGGCAGTCCGGCGGCACCCGGTCGAGGAAGTCCTCGAGCTCCGCCCGGTGCACCACGGTCCCGGTCGGGTTGTTCGGGTTGCAGACGAAGATCATCCTGGTCCGGGGGGTGATCGCGGCCGCCATCTCGTCGAGGTGGTGCGTCTCGTCCCGGAGCGGCACCAGTATCTCGGCCGCGCCGGCCAGCTGGACCAGCCGCGGGTAGGCCTCGAACGAGCGCCACGCGTACAGCACCTCCCCGCCGGGCTCGGCGACGGCCTGCAGCAGTTGCTGGGTAACGCCCACCGAGCCGCATCCCACCGCGATGTGCGTGGGCGGGATGCCGTAGCGCCGCGCGATCGCCTCGGTCAGCGCGACCGCCCCGTTGTCCGGGTACCGGTTGACATCCGCGGATGCCTCCGTGATGACCTGCACCACCGAGGGGAGCGGGCCGTACGGGGACTCGTTGGATGACAGCTTGAAGGCACGGCCGTCAGGCCTTTCCACCCGCCCGCCCGGCTTGTAGGGGATGAACTGATCCAGGATGCTGCGCAAGCGTGGCGATGATGATGCCGGCACCTGTTCCTCCCAGGCCGAATCGTGCTCGTCCCCAGTCTGCCACCGGCGGCGGCATGGCCGGCGGTGACGGCCCCGGGCCCGGGATCAGGACGGCTTCAGGCCGGCGTGCACCCGGGCGAAGATCGCGTGCATGTCCGGCGTGAACAGCACGAACCGGGCCTCCCCGACCCGGCATGATGCCTGGCTCACGGTGGTCAGCGCGATCCGCGCGGCGTCCTCGTGCGGCCATCCGTAGATTCCCGCCGAGACCGCCGGGAAGGCCACCGTCTCGGCCCCGAGCTCGTCCGCGACACGCAGCGATTCGGCATAACAGGACGCGAGCACGGCCGAGCGGTCCTCGCTGGCGGAGTACACCGGGCCCACGGTGTGGATCACCCAGCGCGCCGGGAGCTCGCCCGCCGTGGTCGCCACCGCCTGGCCGGCCGGCAGGCCACTGCCGTAGTGCGACGCCCGCAGCTCGCGGCAGGCGGCGAGGATGGCCGGGCCGCCGCGGCGGTGGATCGCCCCGTCCACCCCGCCCCCGCCGAGCAGGGACGAGTTCGCCGCGTTGACGACCGCATCGACCTGCTGCGCGGTGATGTCGCCGGTCTCCAGGGTGATCCTCATGGCTGTTCACGATAGTTGGCCGCCGGGCACCCGCCTGGACCGGCCAGGGCGGTCATCAGCGTGGTCAGCGCTGCCCGGAAGGGCCGGGGCTGCCCGCACCGACGGGCGTCGCGGCCCGTACGGTCTGTTCGGCGAGGGCGATGGCGCCGGGGACCGCGTCCTGGCCGCCGAGGACGGCGCCGGTGGAGTACAGGCCGTAGACGATCAGCAGGATCCGCTCGGCCACGCCGGGAGCGTCGCGCAGCCCGGCCCGGGCGGCGAGGCCGGCGAGCTGGTGGCGCAGCGCCTCGAAGTGCTCGACCGACACCTGGTGGGCGGGGTGGCCGGGGTCGCGGAACTCGGCGTGGGTGTTCAGGAACGGGCAGCCGCGGTATCCGGGGTCGCAGACCTGGCCGCCGACCGCGCGGACCACGGCGATCAGCTGGCCGGCGGGGTCGTCACCGGCCTGCTGGATCCCCTGGCCGATGATCGCCTCCCATTCCCGGCGGCAGCGCCTGAGATAGGCGACGACCAGTTCGTCTTTGCTGGCGAAGTGGGTGTAGAGGAGATTCTTACCGCAGCCGCATTCATCGATGATCTGCTGCAGGCCGACCGGGTGCACGCCGTGCTCGAGGAACAGGCGCGACGCCACGTCCAGGATCCGGTCTCGCGCCCCGGCCTCGGGCTGTCGCGCCATCGGTGAACCTCCTGTGGCCAGGATAGCGGACTGATCGGTCCGCATGTCTTGACGGCGGGCCCCGGAATCGTTATATATTCGGACCGATCGGTCCCGGACTGATCGGTCCGATATGAGGAAGTCTGCGGGATATCGCATGTCTCCCTCACACACCCTGGCCCAGAGGAGCGTGATCGCCGATGCGGGCTCTTGTCTACGACCCCGATGCGCCGCATGGCCTGCGGCTGGGTGAGGCACCCGATCCCCCGCGAGGCGCATCACAGGTGATGATCCAGGTGGCGGCAGCGTCGCTGAACTTCGCCGATGTGGCCTATCTGCGCGACCGCCAGGCCCCCGGCGCCGTGCCCGGATTTGATGCCGCCGGGGTGGTCATCTCGGCGGCCGGGGACGGTTCCGGGCCGCCGGCGGGCACCCGGGTGGTCACGTTCGGCTACTCCGGGGGGTGGGCCGAGCTGCGGGCGGCCGATACCGCCGAGCTCGCGGTCGTGCCCGACGCGGTTGATCTCGGCCTGGCCGCGGCGATCCCGGCGGCCGGTGTGACCGCGTTGCGGGCGCTCCGGCGGCTCGGCCCCCTCGCGGGTCGGCGGGTGATCATCACCGGCGCCTCGGGCGGCGTCGGCCGGTTCGCCGTGCAGCTCGCGGCGCGGGCGGGCGCCCACGTGATCGCGTCGGTGGGCAGCCCGGCGCGCGGCGACGGCCTCGCCGAGCTGGGCGCCGCCGAGGTCGTGGCCGACCTCGCCGGCGTCATCCAGCCGGTGTACGGTGCGCTGGACCACGTCGGCGGGCGGATACTGGCCGACGTCTATGCGCTGCTCGAGCCGGGTGGCTGCGTGCAGAGCATCGGGATGGCCTCCCTGGAGCCCACCTCGATCAACTTCGAGCAGGCCAGGATGCGCGGCGGCGGCCGCATCGAGGCGTTCGTCGTCGGGTCAGGCTTCGGCCCGGACCTGTCGTTCCTCACCGGGCTCGTGGCCACCGGTGAGCTCGACCCCCAGGTCGGCTGGCGGGGGCCGTGGGAGAAGGCCGCCGACGCCGCCGCTGCCCTGCTGGGGCGCCAGGTCCGGGGGAAGGCGGTCGTGGAGATGTCACCATGACGGTCACGGCGTCTTCTTGATGACCAACCCGCAGGTCACCGGCGCGGTGCTTGAGGTGACCGGCGGCGAGACCCTCGTCAACACGCTGGAGTGACGCACATGATCCTGGTGACCGGGGCAACGGGAAACGTGGGCGGCGAGCTCGTCCGGGCGCTCGCCGCGCGGGGGGAGGCCGTGCGGGCACTGGCCCGCAACCCGGACCGGGCCACGTTCCCGGCGGCGGTGCAGGTAACGGCCGGCGATCTCGGCGCGCCGAAGTCCCTCACCACGGCCCTGGCCGGCGTCAGCCAGGTCTTCCTGCTGGGCGGCTTCGCCACCCTGGGCGAGGTCCTGCGGCGCGCCCGCAACGCGGGCGCCGGGCATATCGTCCTGCTCACCTCCCGCTGCGTCGTCGGCGGGAACCCGGAGAACGCGGTCACCCGCATGTGGCTGGAATCAGAGGCCGCGGTCAGGGCCGCCGGCCTGCCCTGGACGATCCTGCGGCCAAGCGGCTACCAGTCCAACGCCCTCCGCTGGCTCCCCCAGCTCCAGCGGGGCGACGTCGTGAGCGCCCCCTGGCCCGAGGTGCCCATCGCAGCCGTCGACCCCGCGGACATCGCGGCCGTCGCCGCCACCGTGCTCACCCGGGCCGGCCACCGGGACACGACGCTGACCCTCAGCGGCCCCCGGCCGCTGACGCCCGGCGACCAGGTGAAGACCCTCGCCCAGGTCCTCCGGCGGCCCCTGCGCTACCAGCCGCTTTCCGACGACCAGGCGCGCGCCCAGATGGCGACGGACACGCCCGCCGAGCTCATCGACGCCTTCTTCCGGTTCTTCAGCGCCGGGGAGTTCGACGACTCGCCCGTGGTCGGCACCGTGCAGCGGGTTACCGGTCGGCCACCGCGTACCTTCGAACAATGGGCCGAAGCGCACGCCCACCTGTTCACCAGCGGATGACCCAGGCTTCCCGGGGGGAAGCAGATGACCCAGGCGCCCGGGAAAGGCGATGACTGGACGCCCGGATCGATACCTACGCTTCGGGCGGGCCGGGGTCAGGCGCCGGCGGTGCCGATGTTGATCTGCCAGCCGATGCCGTACTTGTCGGTGACGGCGCCGAATACGTCGCCCCAGAACTGCTTCTCCAGCTTGGCCCGGACGGTGCCGCCGTCGGCCAGGCCGTCGAACAGCGCGCGCAGCCGGGCGTTGTCGGTGCCGATCAGCGACAGTTCGATGCGGGTCTGCGGGTCGGTGCTGGTGTCCTCGCGGTCGCTCGCCCGCAGGGTGATGTCGCCGCCGGTGAGCTGAGCGTTGATCACCAGATTCTTCTGCCCGGCGGCCGCGGTGGGGTCGACATCACCAACGCGGGTGATGCTGACCTGGCCGCCGAAGACCTGCTGGTAGAAGGCGATGGCCTGCTCGGCGTTGCCCGGGAAGAACAGGTAGGCGTTGAGCTCGACTGACATGGCGTGCGTCCTTTCGGTGAAGGATGACTGACCTCCCATACCCGCACTGACCGAGTAGTACCTGCTAACTCATCGGACCGGCGTAACGTACCCGGGCGCGGCGCAGGCGGCCAGGCAGCGGCGGTGCACATCCGGGCGTTTCCGCCCGCCACACGGCCCGGCCGGCTGCGGTCGCGGAAAATCCGTTTGCGGCCGGTGAACCGGCCCGCCTACGGTCGCCTCATGGCCTTCTTCCTGAACGTGGTCCGTCATGTCCGCCTCCGTGCGGTCACGGCGGGCGTGGGGCTGGCATCCGCTCACTGACGAATGGGCCGCGCGGATCGTGGCCGACGCCGCGGTGTGCCCCGGCGAGCTCGTGCTCGATATCGGTGCCGGCCACGGGGCGCTGACCGCCGAGCTGGTCGAGCGCGGCGCCCGCGTCATCGCCGTCGAACTGCACCCCGCTCGCGCCCGTCATCTGCATGAGCGGTTCGCCGGCCTGCCGGTGACCGTGGTGCAGGCCGATGCCCTGTCCATGCGGCTGCCACGCCGCCCGTTCCGCGTGGTCGCCAGCCCGCCGTATGCGATCACCAGCCCGCTGCTGCGGCTGCTGCTGGCGCCGTCCTCGCCGCTGACCGCCGCCGACCTGGTGCTGCAGCGGGCCGTCGTCCGGCGGTGCACCAGCGGGTGGGCGGCCGGCCCGGGACGCTGGCGGCGCCGGTGGCGGCTGCGGGAGGGACGCTCGCTGCCGCGTCGCGCCTTCCGGCCGTCACCCGGGGTCGATTCCGCCGTCCTCGTCGTGCGCCGCCGCTGACCGCGGCAGGTGGGCGGGGCGCGGAAAAATTTCCGCCGCCGTGTGTATCAGGATGGGGGTGGCTCGCTCCGTCTTTATAGGTTGCGGCAACTTGTGCTGGAGCCTGCCCGCTAGCCGTGCAGGAGGATGTGAGGACAGAGCGCGTGAGCGGCGCGGCCCGGCCGGGGCGCGCCGGCCCGGGAGAGGACACGCCATGCGCGACGACCCATCGGTCATTGCCCTCGTCGCCCGCGTGGGCGACGGCGACCAGGAGGCGTGGAACGAGCTGGTCGAACGGTATGCACCGCTGGTGTGGTCCATCTGTGTCCGCTACGGGCTGAGCCGCCAGGACATCGACGACGTCGGCCAGAGCGTATGGCTGCTGCTCGTCGAGCAGATCGGGAAGCTCCGGGAACCGGCGGCGCTGCCCGGCTGGCTGGCGACGACGACCAGGCGTGAATGTTTGCGGATTCTGCGGGCAGGGCGGCGGTATGACCACGAGGGCCTGCCCCCGGATGACCAGATGCCGCCTGACCCGTCAGCCACGATGATCGAGCAGGAGATCATCGTGGCGGAGCGCAACGCCGCGCTCCGGACCGCGTTCGCTGAGCTGCCGCAGCCCTGCCGGGAGCTGCTGGCCATGCTGATGAGCGATCCGTCGCCCGCCTACGCGGAGATAAGCGCGAGATTGGGCATGGCGGTGGGCAGCATCGGCCCGACCCGGGCCCGCTGCCTGGAACGGATGCGCCGTTCACCACACCTGGTTGCCGTCCTCGGCGATCAGGCGGGGGGCGATATCGAAGTTAAGGAGCCAAGGGGTGAGCAAGGTGAGTAGAGGCTGGGACGACGAGGAAGTCCTGGCGGCGCTGCAGCAGGCTCTGCGCGCCCAGCGGGCCGTCCCCCCCGAATTCATCGAGGCCGGGAAGAACGCCTTTGCCTGGCACAACATCGACGCCGAACTCGCGCAGCTCACCTACGACTCCACCCTCGACTCCTCCCTGGAGCTGAGCCTGCGGGCCGAGGCGGCGTCCATCCGGGCCCTCACGTTCACGTCGGCGCATCTGACCATCGAGCTCGAGGTGGGCCAGGACTCGCTGCTCGGCCAGATCATCCCGGCCCAGCCCGCGACGATCAGGATCCAGCCGCGGGAGGACGCCGAGAGGGTGCTCGCCACCGACGAGATCGGCTGCTTCTCGGTCCAGCCCATCCCCTCCGGCCAGTTCCGCATTCACTGCCATACCGCGGCCGGCGTCAGCGCCCTCACGGGATGGATCACGCTGTAAGACCGGCGGCTGATGCTCCTGCAGCCGCCCCGGGATAGAGTGACGTCGTGAAGCGACTGGGCGAACTCGAACGGGCCATCATGGACGTCCTCTGGGAGAGCGCCGAGCCGCTGACTGTGCGTCAGGTGGGGGCGCGCCTGACCGACCGCGACCTTGCTCACACCACGGTGATGACGGTCCTGGACCGGCTGGCGAAGAAGGGTTTCGCGAAGCGCCAGCGTGACGGCCGGGCCTGGCGCTACTGTGCTGCAGCGGACCGGGAGGCCTACGTCACCGAGCTGATGATGTACGCGCTCGATCAGACCGGTGACAGGTCCGCTGCGCTCGCTAGTTTCGCCCGCCGCGTGTCCGACGCCGAGGCGAAGGTCCTGCGCAAGGCGCTGGAATCACTTGGGGAAACCGCCCGGGACTGACCGCCTGTGTTTCAGCCTGTCCTGCTTCTCGCCGTCGTCGCCGTCGGCACCGTCCCCGCTGCCGCCGCGCTGGCGTCCGCCCGCTGGCCCTACCGGTCCCCGGCCGCGGCGATCCTGCTCTGGCAGGCGCTCGGGCTCAGCTGGGGCCTGGCCGCGGTGGGGGCGCTGGCCGGGCTGGTGGCGGTGCGCGCGCGCTGGGGGGTCGTGGGGGGCGTGCTGGCCGGGGCCGCCCAGGCCCTGCGGGACGCCGTGCTCGGATCCACCGCCGCCGCCCTGGCCGCACTGGCCCGGCTCGCCTTCCTGGTGGCAGGCGGCGCCCTGCTGACCCTGCTCTGCTGGGTGCTCCTGGCGGCCTCCACCACCGTCCTGCTCGCCCGGCGGCGCCACCGCGTCCTGCTCAGCCTGCTCGCCCACGGCGATCCCAAGGTGCCCGGGGCGCTGGTGGTGGACAGCCCGGCCGCGGCGGCGTACTGCGTGCCCGGGATCCGCTCCCGGATCGTCATCAGCGCGGGCACCCTGGCCCTGCTCGATGCGGCGGAACTCGCCGCGGTCCTGGCCCACGAGCGGGCACACGTCCGCGCCCGGCACGACCTGGTGCTGCTCCCGTTCAGCGCCCTGGGCCAGGCCTTCCCCCGCTCCCACCTGGTCCGGCGCGCGCACGTCACGGTCGCACTGCTGGTGGAGATGCTGGCCGACGACCGTGCGCTGCGCCACCGGCCGGCCCGGGAGCTGGCGACCGCGCTGCTCCGGGTGGGCGCTTCCGGGGCGGGCCACGCACCCTCGGGCGCCCTCGCCGCCACCCCCGCGGCGGACGGGGAGACCGTGGCCCGGGTCACCCGCCTGCTGGCGCCGGCCCCGCGGCTGCCGGCCCCGGTGCTCGCCTTGATCTGGTCCACCGCCGCCGTGCTGGTCGCGGTCCCGGTTGCGCTGCTGCTCCTGCCCCTGTGGTGACCGCCCCGGCAGGGACGGGCCCGGCCTCAGCGGGCCCTCATGCGTCCGCGACGCGGATGCGCAGCCGCCGGAAGCCCTTCCCCTTGTTCTCGACCTTGACGACCTCGATCCGGCCCACCTGGCGGGTGGAGGCGACGTGCGTGCCGCCGTCCGCCTGCTGGTCCAGGCCGACGATGTCGATGATCCGCACGTCCTTGACGTCGGGCGGGACCAGGTTGGTGGCCGTGCGGATGATGTCCGGGATCGCGAACGCCTCGTCCCGGGGCAGGACCCGGACGTCGATGCGACGGTCGGCCTGTACCTCGGCGTTGCACGCGGCCTCGACAGCGTCCCGAAAGCCCGGTGGAATGTCCGGAAGGTTGAAGTCCATCCGGGCGGTCAGTGGCTCCATGTTGCCGCCAGTGACCGGCGCGCCGAAGTCCCGGAACACCACCCCGCAGAGCACGTGCAGGCCGGAGTGGGTGCGCATCAGCGCAGTCCTGCGCTCGTCCTCGATCGCGCCGCGCACCGAGGTACCTGGCATGGGCAGCGGATCACCCTCGGCCGGGATCAAGTACAGGTCGTCGCCTTTGCGCGCATCTACGATCCTTGTCTGGACCCCGCCCCAGAGCAGCACGCCGTGGTCGGGAGGCTGGCCGCCGCCGCCGGGGTAGAAGGCCGACTTGTCCAGGACGATGCCGTCCGGCCCGGCCGCGAGCACGGCCGCGTCCCAGTCCCGCAGCGTCTGGTCGTCGAGTTCAAGCCGGTGGGTCCGCCAGGAGTCCTCGCTCATGACGGCAACCCTACTGCCCGCGTCCCGGCCGGCATCCCGGGATGCCGCGGCACTGCTACCAGGGGCCGTAGGGCCCCGAGCTCGTCCCGCCGCTCTTGAACTCCCTGACCTTGGGCCGCACGTCGGCAAGATAGATGCCGGCCGCGACGAAGGCGATGATCGGGAAAAACGACAGCGGGGACGCACTGTAGGCGAGGCTGGCCAGGCCGACGACGCAGGCCACGCCGGTAATGATCAGCCAGAGTGGCTTGGTCAGCTTGCCGGCCGCGGGGAACGCGGGAGCGGGCCGGCGGATGGCGTCGACGAAGGCCCACACCTCGACGACGAAGGCCGCCGCCCAGAGCGCGGTGAAGAACCAGGTGAGCGGAGTCATAACTCCAGCGGAGAACACCCCTCTAGATTATCCGGTCCGGGCGCCATTTGGGCCGAGAGCCAGCGACCGGATCTGCCGCCCTGGTGGATGCGGCCTATGCGAAGGATTGCGGGGGTGCGGGGTGCGGGCCCGGTCCTGGGAGGATCCGCTTCACGGGATCCTCCCAGGGATGGCCCGAGGGTCAGGACTTGCTGGACCGCTGGCTTGGCCGGCCGTTGACCGCGGCCCGGCTCTGGCCGGTGCTGCGCCCGGTGAGGGCCTTCTGCCCCCGCTTGGCCAGCTTGTCGTACTCGGCCGACGCCCGGGTGCGGGTGGTGCTGACGTATCCGCTGGCGCGGCTGGACAGCGTGCCCACCGAGGCGTCGTTGCGCATCTTGGTGAGCCAGGCGGTCAGCTCCCGCAGCGTCTCCGAGGCGAGCACGCCAACACCTGCCGCGGCGTGCACGGGCTTGCTGTCGGCCAGCTTGTGCATCTCGGTCCTGACATCCATGGTGCGATTCATTAGGTATTTCACTCTCCCTGGCCTGAACGGGCAGGCCTTCTTGGGTTGTGCGCCGGCGCTTCCGCGCCGGAGCTTTCCTGGTCGGTCCCGTCGGGCCCGTCGGGCCCATCGCCGGTGCTCCCCGTGCCGGTGCTGCCCAGGGCAATGCTCCCCAGATCAGCGCTCTCGCCGCCCGCGCCCTCCACGCTCGCCCCTTCCGGGGCTGCGCTCTCGGGGACGGTGCCTGCGACGCCAAGGCCGGGGCCCAGGCCCGCGAGCTCAGCACCCGCGGCCGCCTCTGCGTTCAGCGCGGTTTCCCGGCGGAACGACTCGTAGATCTCCAGCAGCACCTGCTTCTGCCGCTCGGCGAGATCCGGATCGGCGAGCACCGCTGCCCGCACGCCCGAGTCCGGCCGGCGGTCCTCCAGGATCCCCGCCTGCACGTACAGTGCCTCGGCGGAAATGCGCAACCCCTTGGCGATCTGCTGCAGAATCTCGGCGCTGGGACGGCGCAGCCCCCGCTCGATCTGGCTGAGGTAGGGGTTGGAGACGCCCGCCGCCGACGCGAGCTGGCGAAGCGAGATCTTCGCCTGCTCACGCTGCTGACGGATGTACTCCCCGATGGAGCCGACGTTGACGGGACTCACGGCCTCAGCTAACCACAGAGTGCTTGCAATTGCAAGCGGCGTGCAAGCACCCACAATTCGGCCCCGACCAGGCAGTTAAGGCCAAATTCGGCCCCGGATGCCGCCATCCAGCAAGCACCCGGACCCCGGCGCCGGTGAACATCCGCCGCTCCTGCCGCCGCGCTGGTGGTCTTCCGCCACTTCCCCTTGCCCGCCGGGCTTGGGCGAAACATTCCGGCCCGGGTCCCGCCATGCCGGGCAGCTCACAGGGGCAGCACCGCGCGGATATGCCCGACGGCCCGCCCGCCTCCCAGCACCGGGACGGTGGCTATCCGGTCCAGCGCCGCGCCATCGGCCCCGTCCGCGGCGTCCGCACCGAGCCAGCGCAGCAGGGCGACGGCCAGCGCCGGCAGGGCGCGCGCCGCGCCGTCGGCGATCTTGACCGCGGCCGCGTGCCCATCGGGCAGGGCGAACGCCACGACCCCCTCGGCCCCCGACTTCAGCAGCAGCCCCGGGACCGCCTCCATCAGCGCGTTTTCGGGGCGATTCGTGCCCGAGGTCCACTCGGGGTACGCGCGCATGGAGTCGGCCACCCGGCGCGGCGCCGACCCCGGCTCGGCCCGGATCATGGTGCGGTAGGCGCGGGCCAGGCCGGTCAGGGACAGCGCGAGCAGCGGCGCCCCGCAGCCGTCGACGCCGGTGGCGCCCGACGCCTCCCCGGCCAGGTCCTCCACCGTGCGCCTGATCTCCTGCTGCAGCGGGTGACCGGCGTCCAGGTAGCTGCCGGTCGGCCAGCCCGCGGCGGCGCAGGCGGCCAGCATGGCCGCGTGCTTGCCGGAGCAGTTCATGTGGATCCGGTCCTCGTCACCGCCCTCCCGCAGAACCCGCCGCAGCTCCCGCTCGTCGAGCGGCAGCGCAGGTGGGCAGCGCAGGGCGTCCTCGCTCAGCCCGGCACCGGCCAGGATCTCGCGCACCCCGGTTACGTGGAAGGCCTCGCCGGAATGGCTGGCGGCGGCGAGCGCGAGCAGCTTGCCGTCCAGGTCCAGCCCGGCGCTCAGCATCCCAGCCGCCTGCATCGGCTTATTTGCCGAACGAGGGAACGCCGCGGCTCTCGTCTCGCCCGCGCGGAGCACTGCCTGGCCATCAGGCCCGAGCACCACCAGGGAACCGCTGTGACACGATTCGGCGAAGCCCGACCGGATCACCTCGGCCAGGATGACCGGGTCCTCAGTGACGGCCGTTCACCCCCAGCAGGGCGCGGGCCTGATCCGGCCGCATGGCCGGGCGCTGCGCCAGCTGCGCCAGGGCCGCTGCCCGCTCGACGAGCTCGGCGTTGCCGGTGGCCGGCCGGCCGCGCGCGAAGCTGACCGTGTCCTCCATCCCCACCCGGAGGTGGCCGCCGGCCGACAGCGCCGCGAACATGACCGGGAGCGACGTCCGGCCTATCCCGGTGGCCGACCAGGTAGCCCCGGGCGGTAGCGCCGAGACCGCCTGGACCAGCGTGGCGGCGTTGCCGGGCATGCCGCCCGGGACGCCCATGACCAGGTCACAGTGGACATGACCGCCGTGCGGGGCGCCCAGGTCGCCGAGCAGCCGGTGGAGCGTCGCGATGTGGCCGAGGTCGAAGAGCTCGAACTCGGGCACCGCCCCGCGTTCCTTGGCCCGCGTGTAGAGGTCGCGGATGAAGGGCCACGGGTTGCTGAACACCTCGTCGCCGAAGTTGACCGTGCCACAGGTGAGGGAGCAGGCGTCGGGGGCCGCATCGAGGACCGCCAGCCTGGCCTCGAAGCCGTCGGTGACCGCGCCGCCGGTGGACAGCTGCACGATCAGGTCGGTGCTTTCCCGCAGGGCCGCGACCGTATCGGTGAGCCGGGACAGGTCGAGGGTTGGCTGCGCCTGCTCGTCGCGGATGTGCACGTGGATGACCGCCGCACCGGCCGCCTGGCATTCCTTGGCCGTGGTGACCAGCTCGTCGAGGGTGACCGGGAGCGCGGGGACGGCGGACTTCTGCGACTCGGCACCGGTGGGCGCGACCGTGATCAGCGTCCCCGGCCCGGTGGCCTTGGCGGCGGCCGGTCCGGGTGCCGCGCCGGCGGGGGTGTGGTTGGTCATGACCCGCAGGATGCCTTCTTCTGGGACCGCCGTCCAGGGGCCAGCGGCTCATAGGCGCCGGTCCGGTGGCCCGTCCCGGCCGGTGACGGCGCACGGTGCAGCCGGCCCGCCGCCGGTCGCCGCCAGTGGCCGGCTTCACCGGCCCGTGGGGCTCACCGGCCGGCCGGGCTCAGCGGGCCGCCGGGCTCACAGGTTCGCCGGTAACGCCGATGCGCGCGGGCCGACCGGATCGGTTCCGGCCGCCGACCTGGCCGGGCCGGTGCCAGCCGCCCCTGGCGCGCCGGCGCTGCCCCCGGCGTGGGCGCGCCCCCCGCCCTCCCGGGAGGGCTGGCCGCCGGCCGGGGCGGGGTGGCCGAGGTAGGTACGGGTGAACTCAAGAGACTCGGTCAGGTCGGCCAGTCTGGCCTCGCGGGAGACCGCGCGGCGGGTGTTGACCTCGAGCACGACTACGCCGGAATACCCGTCGGCGGCCAGCTTCTCCAGCAGCGGCGCACAGGGCTGGGCTCCCCGCCCGGGCACCAGGTGCTCGTCCCGGTTGGTGACGCCGGTGCCGTCGGCCATGTGCACATGCGTCAGCCGGCTGCCCAGATCCGCGGCCATGGCCAGCGCGTCCGACCCGGACGCGGCCGTGTGTGAGAGATCCAGCGTGACGTGCGGCGTGTCCATCAGGACGGGGTTCCAGTGCGGGGCGTAGGCCGCGACCTCCGCCCCGCCGGCCCGCAGCGGGTACATGTTCTCCACCGCGAATATGACGTTGCTGTCCTGGCTCATCCGCTCGAGCCCGGGCCCGAAGTCCTTCGCGTAGTCGCGCTGCCAGCGGAACGGGGGATGCAGTACCACGACCCGTGCGTCCAGCTTCTCGGCCATCTCCTTGGCCCGGACCAGCTTGCCCCAGGGCTCATACCCCCATACCCGCTGCGTGATGAGCAGGCACGGCGCATGCACGGCCAGCACCGGGACACCGTGGTAGTCCGCCAGCCGCCGGAGCACCTCGACGTCCTGGCTGACCGCGTCGGCCGAGACCATGACCTCGATCCCGTCGTAACCAAGGCGCGCCGCAACCTCGAACGCGTCCGCGGTCCGGTCAGGAAAGACTGAGGCCGTAGACAGCGCCACGAGGGGCCTGGGGCCTGTGCCGGCGCCGCTCAACGTGACTCCTTCTCCTGACTTCCGGGGCTCCCGCCTGGTCAGCTTATGCGGCCCGCGGAGTTCAGCCGTTCACCGCCATTATTTAGAAACCGAAGATGACCGCAGATATTTCGGAATCGTTCTTCCGCCCGCTGCCATACTGCCGCCGGGGAGGCAGGTCCCCGCATGGCTCTCCCTTTCGGGTCCCGGCCTGGCTCCCCCGGAGTGTCGCACCCCATCGTTACCGTGCGAGTCATGGCGAAGTCATCCACCGGCCCGATGTACCGCTGCGCCGAATGCGGCTGGCGCACCACGAAGTGGTCCGGGCGCTGCGGTGGGTGCCAGGCGTGGGGAACCGTCGAGGAGACCGCCGGCCTGGCCCGGCTTGGGCCGGGCGGGCGGAGCGTGGCTCGGGTCGTGGCGGTGGCCGGCGCCCCGGCCGTTCCCATCACCGAGGTCGACTCCCGGGCGGCCACCGTCCGGCCAACCGGGCTGGACGAGCTGGACCGCGTCCTGGGCGGCGGGCTGGTGCCGGGGGCGGTGGTGCTGCTGGCCGGCGAGCCCGGGGTCGGCAAGTCCACGCTCCTGCTGGAGGCCGGTGCGCTCGCGTCGGAGTCGGGCCCGGTGCTGTACATCACCGGTGAGGAATCCGCGGCGCAGGTGCGGCTGCGAGCGGACCGGGTCGGCGCCGTCGGGCCCCGCCTCTACCTCGCCGCCGAGACGGAACTGACTGCCCTGCTGGCACACGTGGAAGCCGTCCAGCCGCAGCTGCTGATCGTCGACTCGGTGCAGACCATAACCGCACCTGGCGTTGACGGGACCCCGGGCGGGGTGACCCAGATCCGTGAGGTCACCGCGGCCCTGATGGCCGTGGCCAAGCAGCAGTCCCTGACCACGGTCCTGGTCGGGCACGTCACCAAGGACGGGGCCATCGCCGGCCCGCGGGCGCTCGAGCACCTGGTCGACGTCGTCCTTCACTTCGAAGGCGACCGGCATGCCCAGCTCCGCATGGTGCGGGCGCTGAAGAACCGGTTCGGCCCGACCGACGAGGTGGGCTGCTTCGAGCTCGGCGAGTACGGCCTCATCGGCCTGCCCGATCCGAGCGGGCTGTTTGTGTCGCAGCGCGCCAAGCCGGTGCCCGGAACGTGCGTGACGGTGACGCTGGAGGGCCGCCGTCCCCTGCTCGCTGAGGTGCAGACCCTGGTGGCGGCCTCCACCCTGGAGCTCCCGCGCCGGGTCACCTCCGGCCTGGACTCCGCCCGGGTGGGGATGGTGCTGGCCGTGCTCCAGCGCCGCGCCGACGTCAAGATCGGCAGGCACGACGTCTACGCCGCGACGGTCGGCGGCGTCCGCCTGACCGAGCCTTCCGTTGATCTCGCGGTCGCGCTGGCCATGTCCAGCGCCGCCGCTGACCTGAGCATCCCCGGCTCGGTGGTGGCCATCGGGGAGGTCGGCCTGGCCGGCGAGGTGCGGCGGGTGCCGGGTGTGGCCCGCAGGCTGGCCGAGGCCGAGCGCATGGGCTTCCGGCGGGCCATCGTGCCGGCGGGCTCGGCGGGCATCCCCGGGGCGGCGGCAGCAGACGGCGGGCGGAGCGCCGGCGTCGGGGCACTGACCGACGTGCGGGAAGTAGAGGACGTCAGGGAAGCGATAGCGGCCACCCTCGGCGGCAGCTGACACAGCCGCCCAGGAGCCACTGTGGGATGATCCGGTCGTCATGACAGCTGAGCCGGTCGCGGCGATCTTGCGCTGGTATGAGTCGCATGCGCGCGATCTTCCCTGGCGCAGGGCGAGCGCCAGCCCCTGGGCCGTGCTGGTCAGCGAGATCATGCTGCAGCAGACGCCGGTGGCGCGGGTGCTGCCCGCCTACGAGGCGTGGCTGGCACGGTGGCCCACCCCGCCCGCGCTGGCCGCGGACGCACCCGCGGACGCGGTGCGGCAATGGGGCCGGCTCGGTTACCCGCGCCGCGCGCTCCGCCTGCACGCGGCGGCGCAGGTGATCAGCGAGCGGTACGGCGGGGAGGTGCCCAGCTCGGTCGATGCCCTGCTCGCGCTGCCGGGGGTGGGCTCGTATACGGCCGCGGCGGTAGCGAGCTTCGCGTTCGGCCAGCGGCACGCGGTCCTGGATACCAACGTGCGCAGGGTGCTCGCGCGGATGGCTGCGGGCCAGCAATGGCCGGCCAGCAGCACCACGGCGGCCGAGATCGCGCTGGCACGCTCGCTGCTCCCGGCGCGGCCGGAGGTGGCGGCGCGATGGTCGGTCGCGGTGATGGAACTGGGGGCCCTGGTCTGCACCGCCGCCCGCCCGCAGTGCGCGGCCTGCCCGGTGGCCACCGGATGCGCGTGGCGGCTGGCGGGCAGCCCCGCGGGCAACGGCCGCCGCGCCAGCCAGTCATACGAGGGCACCGACCGGCAATGCCGGGGGCGGCTCCTGGCCATCCTCCGGGACTCCGACGGCCCGGTGCCCGCGGCTCATCTCGACGCCGCCTGGCCGGACGCCGCCCAGCGCAGCCGGGCGCTGGCCAGCCTCATCACCGACGGGCTGGCCGAGCCCCACCCCGGCGGCGGCTACGCCCTGCCCGCACGCCCCCGGCCGGCCCTCCCGCCAGTCCCCCTCCCGCACCGCCCCACTAACCGGCCTCCGCGCCCCGCAGCCGTCAGT
>DATINY010000502.1:0-12300 GCA_035473755.1 Streptosporangiaceae bacterium | reverse complement strand
GGCGACCATCTCGTCCTCGTGCTCGGGCCCCCGGTACACGCCGGTCAGCTCCCGCAGCCGGTCGAGCCTCAGCACGGCCAGGCCGTCGGCGGTGAGGGTGCCCAGGTCCCCGCCGGACCCCTTCACCCACAGCAGCGGCACCGGCTGCCCGGTCACCGGGTCGTCCGCCTCCGCCTTGACGGAGGCGTTGCCGCCCGCGTAGTTGGTGTTGCGGGGGTCGGAGCCGAGCCGGTTGCTGCGCGCCAGCAGCGCGGCGACTCCGGGCGACTGCGGGGTCATGATCCTCCTCGGGGCGGTGGCCGGGACGTGTCCCGTGGATCCACGCCCTAACTGCCCCAGCTGGCGGGCGTGCCGCCGACGCGCTCGGCGACGATCTTCTCCGCGTAGCCGGAACGGTGGTACGCGGCGATCGGGTCCGGGTCCAGGCCCATCTCCCCGCGCAGTTCCGCGAGCAGCGGGCGGACGTCGGTGTTATAGGCGTCCATGAACACGGCGTTCGCGCCGAGCACGTCACCGGCCCGCTGGGCGGCCGCCAGCGCGGCGCGATCGACCAGCAGCGCCTTGGCCGTGGCTTCCTGGACGTTCATCACCGAGCGGATCTGAGCCGGGATCTTCGGCTCGATGTTGTGGCACTGGTCGAGCATGAACGCCACCCCGGCTCCGGGGTCCAGGGCGCCGGCCGAGACCACCTCGTGCAGGATGCGGAACAGCTGGAACGGGTCGGCGGCGCCTACCATCAGGTCGTCGTCGGCGTAGAAGCGGGAGTTGAAGTCGAACCCGCCCAGCCGCCCGGCCCGCAGCAGCATCGCGACGATGAACTCGATGTTGACACCCGGCGCGTGATGCCCGGTGTCCACCACCACCGCGGCGCGCTCGCCTAGCGCCAGGCAGTGCACCAGCGAGGTGCCCCAGTCCGGCACGTCGGTGGTGTAAAACGACGGCTCGAACAGCTTGTACTCCAGCAGCATCCGCTGGCTGGGGCCCAGCCGCTCATACGTCAGCGCCAGCGCCTCGGCCAGCCGCTCCTGCCGCCCCCGGATGTCATCTTGGCCCGGGTAGTTGGTGCCGTCGGCGAACCACAGCTTCAGGTCCTGAGACCCGGTCGCGTCCATGATGTCGATGCACTCCATCAGGTGCGCCACCGCCTTGGCGCGCACCCGCGGATCCGGGTTGGCCACGCTGCCCAGCCGGTAGTCGTCATCCTGGAACACGTTCGCGTTGACGGTCCCGATCGCCATCCCGCGATCGCGCGCATATGCCGCCAGTTCCGCGTAGTCATCGACCTTGTCCCAGGGAATGTGCACGGCCACGCTCGGCGCCACCCCCGTGAACGCGTGCACCTGCGCCGCGTCGTCGATCTTCTCCTGCGGCGTGCGCGGCACTCCCGGCTGGGCGAACACCTTGAACCGGGTCCCGGTATTGCCAAAGGCCCACGACGGGAGCTCGATCCGGTGCGCCCGCAGGGCGCTCTTCACGGCGGTCACATCAGGCATGTCTAGTCCCAGTCAGTCGAGGTGGAAGATCTCGGTGATCCGGCGGAACCCCTCATCGGGCCGCTGGTCACCGAGGTCGGCGAAGAACGGCGCCATCTCCGCCTGCCAGCGTTCGTTGACGCCGGCCTGCGCCATCCGCTGCAGCGCCGCCTCGTAGTCGTCGGTCTCCAGGTAGCCGACGAGCAGCCCGTCGCCGGCCAGGAAGATGGTGTAGTTCGCCCAGCCGGCGCTCGTCAGCGCCGCGGTCATCTCGGGCCAGACCTGGCGGTGGGCCGCCCGGTACTCCTCCAGCCGGTCCGGCCGGACCCGGGCGAGGAAGCAGACGCGCTCCACTGCACCTCCTGAGGCATTGTCGTCCATGGCCAGGGTGGGGCCAGAGCCAGGGGTGGGTGCCGGGCCGGGCGGGGGTCCCGTCCCGGCGCCCACCGTTCTGGCTGGCCGGGAGGCGGCCCGCCGGGCGGGATCGCCGCCCGGCGGTCAGCCCGCCTCCGGGGTCAGAAGTTGAACTGGCTGATGTTGGCCTTGGTGAACACGAACGGCGGGCCGAGCAGGATGGTCTTGTCCGCGCCGATCGTGAACTTGCCGAGCTTGCCCGCGGTGAAGGACTGGCCGGACGCGCTGGTGATCGTCTTGGAGGCGTAGTTCACCGCCGCGTAGCCGGCCAGGTAGCCGAGGTCGGCGGGGTTCCAGAGCTCGAAGGACTGGATGGTGCCGTCGGCCACGTACTTCTTGAGCGAGTTGGGGGTGCCCAGGCCGGTGAGCGCGATCTTGCCGCGGTACTTGGGCGTGTCGAGGACCTGGGCCGCGGCCAGGATGCCCACCGTGGTCGGCGAGATGATGCCCTTGAGGTTGGGGTGCGACTGCAGCAGCCCCTGGGTGACCTGGGTCGCGGTGGTGGGGTCGTCGTTGCCGTAGACGATGCTGACCAGGTGCATCTTCGGGAACTTCTTCAGCTCCTGCTTCATGTACCCGATCCATGCGTTCTGGTTGGTCGCCGAGGCGGCCGCGGAGACGATCGCGATGTCCCCGGTGTTGTTGAGCTGCTTGGCGAGCAGGTCCACCTCACTGGTCCCGATCTGGGCGGTGGAGGCCTGGTTCACGAAGAGGTTGCGGCAGGTGGGCGCGTCGGAGTCGTAGGTAATGACCGTGATGCCCTTGGCCATGGCGCCGTTCAGGGTCGGGCAGAGCGCCGATGGGTCGGTGGCGGACACGATGAGGGCGTTCGCCCCCTTGCTGATCGCCGCCTGGATGGCCGGGATCTGCGAGGCGGGCGTGGCCTGGGTGCCACTGGTTTCGCTGCCGGTGGCGCCGAGGGCGCTCAGTGCGGCGAGCGCCCCGCCGGTCTTGGTGCTGTCGGCGGTGGTGAAGTAGGGGTTGCCGAGGTTCTTGGGGATGACGAAGACCTTCAGGCCCTTCTTCAGCCCACCCGATGCCGAGGCCGGGGACGACGAGCTGCTGGACGAGCTGCCCGACGAGGAGCACGCCGCGAGCGTAGAGGCCGCGACAAGGAGCACCGCGGGAGCCCACAGCGCCCGCTTCAGGGACCGTCTCATACTGAATCCTTTCAATCCGAACGGACGGACACTACCGGAATGGGTCAGCCGGAATACCGCGGACCCAGCGGGGGGATGCGCCGGGCCTGGTGTGGTGGCCGGCGCGCGAGCGTCATTCATGACCCGCCCCTATCGCGGACGGCGCGCGGTGGCCCCGGGCCCGGAACCACTCGCGCGACCGGGCCACGACGGATCCCGCGGTGGGCACGAAAACGCTGATGAGCAGGAGCCCGCCAGTGACGATCCCGGTGGCTTCCTGGTTGAAGTTGGTCAGCAGCAGGGCGTCCTGCAGGCCGGCGAACGCGAGCACCGCGAGCACCACGCCGATGATCGAGCCCTTGCCGCCGAAGATGGACACCCCGGCCAGCAGCACGATGGCCACCACGGTCAGCTCCATGCCGATGCCGTTGTTCTGCACCGCGGTGGAGAGCCGGAAGGTCCACAGCACCCCGGCCAGCGCGCAGACGAGGCCGGAGGTGACGAAAAGGAGCAGCTTGATGCGCTTGACCCGGATACCGGAGTAGAGCGCCGCCTCCGGGCTCGCGCCCATGGCGTAGATGGACCGGCCGGTGGCGGTGAAGTGCAGCACCACACCGAAGATGACCGCCAGCACGGCGAAGATCGCCACGTTCCAGGGCAGGTTGGAGTTCGCCACGCCGAGGACGCCGATGGTGCTGTAGGGGGCGGGGAAGTTGGAGACCGTGCTCGAGCCGAGAATGATGAGCGCGACGCCGCGGTAGAGCGCGAGCGTGCCGATGGTGACCGCCAGCGAGGGCAGCCCGACGCGGGTGACCATCAGCCCGTTGAACAGGCCCGCGACCACCCCGAGCAGGGCGACCATGACGAAGATGAGCAGCATCGGCCAGTGCCTGGCCCACAGGAAGCCGAGCAGCGCGCTGGACATGCCCAGGATGGAGGCGACCGACAGGTCGATCTCCCCACTGATGATGATGAGCGTCATCGGCAGCGCCATGATCGCTACCTCGCCGGAGGTCACGCCCAGGTTGAACAGGTTCGAGGTGGTCAGGAAATCGGGCGAGACGGCCACGCCGAACGCGAAGATGGCCACGACGACCAGCGCCAGGCCCGTTTCCCACCGGACGGCCCCGTGCAGCGCCGTTGGCAGCGCCCGGCGGCGCCCGTGCTCGGGCTCCGGCGGCCGGGTGAGCAGGCTAGGTTCCGACACCGGCACTCCTTCGTCTCAGCGCGGCCGTGAGCCTCAGCGAGATGATCCGGTCGAGCGTGATGGCCGCCAGCAGCAGGGCCCCGGCGATCGCCTGGTCCCAGAACGGCGAGATGCCCAGCACGTAGAGCGCCGAGTTGATCGTCTGGAGCAGCAGCGCCCCGATGGCCGCCCCCACCGCGCTCCCGCTCCCCCCGAAGATCGCCACCCCGCCGACCACGACCGAGGCGATCACCGTCAGCTCGTAGCCGGTCCCGGCGTTGGAGTCGACCGTCTGGTACTGGGCCGCCCAGAGCACCCCGGCCACCCCGGCGATCGCCCCGCTCACGGCGAAGGCGGTGAAGACCCGCCTGCCGACCGGGATGCCGGCCAGCCGCGCCGCCTCCGGGTTGGAGCCGATCGCGTACAGCTCGCGCCCGGACCGGTAGGACCGCAGGTAGTACGCCCCGATGCCGATCACCACGGCGATCACGATGGCGAGGTAGGGGACCCCGTAGACGCCGGCCCGGGGAATCTCGATGAAGGCGTTGGGCAGCGTCTGGGCGACGACCTCGTTGCCGCCCACGATCAGGATGTCCAGGCCCCGCACGATGTACAGGGTGGCCAGCGTGACAACCAGGCTCGGCACCCGGCCGATCGCGACCATGATCCCGTTGGCGACACCGACCGCCAGCCCGATGCCCAGGCCGACCAGGAAGACCACGACGATCGGGATGCCGTGGATCTTGCCGAACAGGCTGGCCGAGACGTAGGCCGACAGCCCCACCACAGAACCGATCGACAGGTCCACGTTCCGGCTGACGATCACCATCGTCTCGCCGAGTGCCAGCAGGGCGAAGATGGTGGTGTTGGCCAGGATGAACTGCACTTCCTGCTGGCTGGCGAACCGGGGCTCGATGCTGACGGTGATGGCTACGAAGACGATCAGGACGGCGATGATGCCGGATTCCCTGATCCGGAAGACGCGCTCGGTCAGGCGGCGCGAACTGACCCGCGGCGGCTTGCCCGAGGTCTCCTGCTTGGTGTCGACCGTCGCACTCATTTCGAGTGCTCCAGCTGGCCGGTCGCCGCGGACATGATCTTCTCCTCCGAGGCCTCCTCGTGGGAGTACTCGGCGGTCAGCCGCCCCTCGCGCATGACCAGGATCCGGTCCCCGATGTGCAGCACCTCCGGCAGCTCCGAGGAGATCATCAAGATCGCGATCCCCTCTCCGGCCAGCCGCACCAGCAGCTCGTGCACGTCGGCCTTGGTCGCGATGTCGATGCCGCGGGTCGGCTCGTCCACGATGAGCAGCGCCGGGTGCCGGCCCAGCCATTTGGCCAGGACGACCTTCTGCTGGTTGCCGCCCGACAGCGTGGATACCGGGTCGGTGAGCCGGCCGTACCTCAGCCGCATCCGCTGGGCCCAGTCGGTGGCGAACGCGCGTTCGGAGGCGGACCGGACGAGCCCGCCCCGCCGCAGCCGGGCCAGCGAGGCGAGCGCCACGTTCTGCTGGATCGACATGTCCATGACCAGGCCCTGCTGGCGCCGGTCCTCCGGCACGTAGCCGATCCCGGCCGCCATCGCGGCCGCGGGCGATCCCCGGCGGAGTTCCGTGCCGCCGATGGTCACCTTCCCGGCGTCGTAGCGGTCGATCCCGAAGATGGCCCGCGCCACCTCGCTGCGGCCCGAGCCGACCAGCCCGGCCAGCGCGACGATCTCCCCGGCCCGCACGTGCAGCGAGATGTCGATGAACACTCCCTCCCGGGCCAGGCGCTCCACCCGCAGCACCTCGTCCCCGGGCTGGCTGCGTTCCCCGGCCGTGCGCTGCGGCATGTCCCGGCCCACCATGGCGCGCACCAGGTCGTCGGCGGTCAGGCCGGCCAGCTCCCGGGCCAGCACCGTTCTGCCGTCGCGCATCACGGTGACGCGCTGGCAGATCTCGAAGACCTCCTCGAGCCGGTGGGAGATGAACAGCACCGCCGCCCCGGCCGCCCGCAGCGTCCGGACCACGTCGAACAGCCGGGCGACCTCGGCGGCGGACAGCGCGGCGGTCGGCTCGTCCATCACGATGACCCGGGCCTCAAGCGAGAGCGCCTTGGCGATCTCCACGATCTGCTGATCGGCGATGGACAGCCCGCGGGCGATCCGGCCCGGGTCGAGCTGCACGCCGAGCCGCTCGAACAGGGCCGCGGCCTGCGCCCGCATGGCCCGGCGGTCGATACGCCGGGCAGCCACCAGCGGCTGGCGCCCCATGAAGATGTTCTCGGCCACCGTGAGATCGGGGAACAGGGTCGGTTCCTGGTAGATGACGGCGATGCCTGCCGCCTGGGCGGCAGCCGGCCCGGTGAGCACGGCGGGCTGGCCCTCGATGAGCAGCTCGCCCCCGTCCGGCTGGTGCACCCCGGCCAGCATCTTCACCACCGTCGACTTGCCGGCCCCGTTCTCCCCCACCAAGGCGTGCGCCTCACCGCCGTAGAGGTCAATCGAGGCGTCCACGACCGCGCGCACTGCGCCGAACGCCTTCGCGGCGTGCACCAGCGAGAGCAACGGCGGGCCCGGGGCCCGCGAGCCAGGTACGCCGGGCGGCCCCGGGGCCCGCGACCCAGGTACGCCGGGCGGGCCCGGAGCCCGCGACCCAGGTACGCCGGGCGGGCCCGATGAGCCTGGCGGGCCGGGCAGGCTGGATGAGCCCGGCGGGCCAGTATTGGCGGGGGTGGACGGGTCAGGCGTCGCGGCATCGGCGGCGCCGGGCTGCTCGGGACCCGGCGAGCCAGGCACCGCGGCGCCGGCTGTGGCGGGGGTCTCCGGGCCAGCGGCGGAGGCCGGGTCCGGCTGGCCGGGTCCAGTGGCGTCGCCGTCAGCGCCCACGCCTCGCTCCTCTCGGCTTGCCCACCCGATTACTGACCCGTCCTGTCGTCCCCAGACGTCGCCGTGTGCGATGAGCTGGCCCGGCGCACGCCGGGCGGCCACATTCCCGTCGCGGTTCGGCCGCTCCGGCCGTCGCCCCGCCGGCGCCTCGCTGTAACGTTTCAAATATGTGAAGAAGTGTCAGGCCGGGTGAGGTGGGTGTCAATAAGTCGTGGCCGCCGGTGGTTGAATCGTTACATAACCTCCAGGTAACAAGCCTGGCGCCGCCTGACCGCGCCGGACACGCCAAGGCGGGAGCGCGCGCACCCGGCGCGAACCCCGTCAGCCGCCTCGGCGACGGCCCTTCCCGCGCCGGGCCGGCCTGTTTGACACGTTCTAATGGATCACCGCACACTTGCGGCACAGGAGGGGCAGGGACACCGTGGCCAACGCGCCGGTCAGCATCAGGGACGTCGCCGCTTATGCGGGCGTTTCTGTGGGCACCGTCTCGAACGTGCTCAACCGGCCGGACGTGGTAGCCGAGCCCACCCGCAGCCGGGTGCAGGCGGCCATCAAGCAGCTGGGCTTCATCAGGAACGAGTCGGCGCGCCAGCTCCGGGCCGGGCGGAGCCGGACCATTGGGCTGGTCGTGCTCGACGTGGCCAACCCGTTCTTCACCGACGTGGCACGCGGGGTCGAGGACGAGGCCAGCGAGTCGGGCCTGGCCGTCATCCTGTGCAACAGCGACGACCAGCAGGCCAAGGAGACGCACTACCTGGAGCTGCTGGAGGAGCACCGGGTGCAGGGGATCCTGATCACGCCGGTGCCCGGCGCCCATGACCGGCTCGCGCGGCTGCAGCGCCGCGGCACCCCGGTGGTGCTCGTGGACAGCAGATCACCGACCCACGGCCAGTGCTCGGTAGCGGTCGACGACGTCCTCGGCGGCGACCTCGCGGTGACCCATCTGCTGGGGCAGCAGCACGAGCGGATCGCCTTCGTCGGTGGGCCGATGAGCTTCCGGCAGGTGGCCGACCGCCACGAGGGAGCCGTCCGCGCACTGAGGCGGGCCGGCCTGCGCGCCGATCAGCTTCAGGTGATCGAGACGACGGCGCTCAACGTGCCGGCCGGGAAGCTGGCCGGCGCGGCCATCGCGGAAATGCCGGCCGCGCTCCGGCCGACCGCCGTCTTCTGCGCGAACGACCTGCTGGCGCTGGGCGTCCTGCAGGAGATGACAGCGCACCGGATCCGGGTTCCCGACGGCGTCGCCATCGTCGGCTACGACGACATCGACTTCGCCGCCGCCGCGGCGGTGCCGCTTTCCTCGGTACGCCAGCCACGGCACCAGCTCGGCCGGACCGCGGCCCAGCTCCTGCTGGAAGAGGCGCTCGGGGAGGCGTCCCACCAGCACCGCCAGGTCGTCTTCGAGCCGGAGCTGGTGATCCGCCAGTCGAGCCTGGCCCGGCGGCAGGACCGGCCGCGCAAGGCGCCGCGCGCCAAGCCCCCGGCGGCGACGACCCCGGCGGTGACAGCTCCAGCGACGACGACCCCGGCGGCGGCTTCGACACCGGCCTCGACCGCGGCGCAGCCGACCGCCGTCTCCAAAGCCGCGGGGTGAGGCATGCGGGTCGCCTTGTTCGTGACCTGCCTCGCGGACACCTTGTACCCCGACGTCGGGAAGGCGACCGTGCGGCTGCTGGAGCGGCTCGGCCACCAGGTGGAATTCCCGGAGGCCCAGACGTGCTGCGGGCAGATGCACGTGAACACCGGTTACCTGCGGGACGCGCTGCCGCTGGTCCGCCGGTACGCCGAGGTGTTCGGCGGCTACGAGGCGATCGTCGTGCCCTCCGGCTCGTGCACCGCCTCGGTCCGCCATCAGCACGCCATGGTGGCCAGGCGCTACGGCGACGAAGACCTCGCGCGCCGCGCGGAGGCCGTGGGCAGCAGGACCTACGAGCTGTCGGAGTTCCTGACCGACGTGCTGGGGATGGAGGACGTCGGGGCGTACTACCCCCACCGCGTCACCTACCACCCGACCTGCCACTCGCTGCGCCTGCTGCGGGTGGGCGATCGCCCGCTCCGGCTGCTGCGCCACGTGGCCGGGCTCGACCTGGTGGAGCTGCCCGATGCCGAGGTGTGCTGCGGTTTCGGCGGCACGTTCGCGGTCAAGAACGCTGACGTGTCCACGGCGATGCTCGCCGACAAGATGCGCTCTGTGCTCGCCACCCGCGCCGAGGTCTGCACCGCGGGCGACAGTTCCTGCCTGATGCACATCGGGGGCGGGCTGTCCCGGCTGAACGCGGGCACCCGGACCGTCCACCTGGCCGAGATCCTCGCCTCCACCCGGGACGGCAGATGAGACACCTTCCAGCGACATTAGCCCTGGCGCCGCAGGCGCCGGGCCACGGTGCATGCTGGCGCGCCTCCGGCACGACCCAGCAACGGCGTGGCGACGTCCCCGGCGCCGAGGACCCGCCTCCCACCGTGCCACCCGGCGCGCCTCCGGCACGACCAAGCGACGTGCTTGCTGGCGCGCCTCTGGCACGACGCACCGCGAGGGAGGCCATGACATGAGCACGTTCCTGGGCATCCCGACCGCTCCCCGGGGGGTGGGCCACCTGCGCGGCGACGAGCCGTTCCCGGTGGCCGCCCGCCGGGCGCTGGCCAACACCCAGCTCCGCCGCAACCTCGGCAAGGCCACCGCCACCATCCGGGCCAAACGTGCAGCCGTGGTGGCCGAGCTGCCGGACTGGGAGGAGCTGCGCGAGGCCGGCCGGGCGATCAAGGCGCACACGATGCGCCACCTCGGCCACTACCTGACCGAACTGGAGAGCCAGGTCACCGCCCGGGGCGGGACGGTGCACTGGGCCCGCGACGCCATCGAGGCCAACCGCATCGTGACCGATCTGGTCAAGGCCACCGGGGCGGCCGAGGTGGTCAAGGTCAAGTCGATCGTGACCGACGAGATCGGGCTCAACGACGCCCTCGCGGGGGCCGGCATCCACGCCTGCGAGACAGATCTCGCGGAACTTATCGTTCAGCTCGGAAAAGACCGGCCGTCGCACATCCTCGTGCCCGCGATCCACCGCAACCGGGCGGAGATCCGCGACATCTTCCTGCGCGAGATGGACGGCGTCGATCCGGGCCTGACCGACACCCCGGCCGCGCTCACCGAGGCGGCCCGGCTCCACCTGCGGCGGGCATTCCTGTCCGCCCGGGTCGGCATCAGCGGCGCCAACTTCGCCGTCGCGGAGACGGGCACGCTCGTCGTGCTGGAGTCGGAGGGGAACGGCCGGATGTGCCTGACCCTGCCGGACACGCTGATCACCGTCATGGGGATCGAGAAGGTCGTGCCGGCCTGGCGCGACCTGGACGTGTTCATGCAGCTGCTGCCCCGGTCGTCGACCGGGGAGCGGATGAACCCGTACACCTCGATGTGGACCGGGGTGACGCCGGGCGACGGGCCGCAGGCGTTCCACCTGGTCGTGCTCGACAACGGCCGGACCGCCGCGCTGGCCGACGAGACCGGGCGGCAGGCGCTGCACTGCATCCGCTGCTCGGCCTGCCTGAACGTGTGCCCGGTGTACGAGCGCACCGGCGGGCACGCCTACGGCTCGGTGTACCCGGGCCCGATCGGTGCGGTGCTGTCACCGCAGCTGACCGGGGTCGAGGACAACGCGTCGCTGCCGTACGCGTCGTCGCTGTGTGGGGCGTGCTACGACGCCTGCCCGGTGAAGATCGACATTCCCTCGATCCTGGTCCACCTGCGGGCCCGCCACGTCGAGGAGGCGGGCCGGGCGCACCGGGTGGCCAGCCCGGAGGCGGTCACCATGGCCGCCGCCTCCTGGGTGATGGCCAATCCAGCGCGGTGGGCGGCGGCGCAGAGCGCCAGCCGGCTCGGGCGCGTGCTCGGCCGCGGCGGCCGCATCCGCCGGCTCCCGCCGCCGCTGTCGGCATGGACCGTCGCACGGGACGCACCGCAGCCGCCGCGCCAGACCTTCCGCGAGTGGTGGCGGAAGGAACGCGGGGGCCGGCCGTGACCGGCCCGGCCGCCCGCGACGAGGTCCTGGCCCGGATCCGCACCGCGCTGGCCAGCTCAGCACCGGGCAGCCCAGCACCGGGCAGCCCAGTACCGGAGGGCGAAGCTCCCGCCGGGGATCCCGTGCCACGCACCTACCGGATCAGCGGCGACCTGGGCACCGCGCAGCTGCTCGACCTGCTGGCCGAGCGGTTGCGCGACTACGGCTGCACGGTCCGGAGGACGGCACCCGGCCAGCTCATGACCGCGGTCGGCGAGGCGCTGGGGCAGCGCGGGGCCCGCCGGATCGTCGTGCCCGCCGGCCTCGACCTGACCGGCCTGCCGGCCGGTACGGTGATCGTCGCCGACGACCGCCTCTCCCCCGCCGCGCTCGACGCCGTAGACGGGGTCATCACCGGCGCCGCCGTCGCGATCGCCGAGACGGGCACCATCGTCCTCGACGGGTCGCCGGGCCAGGGACGGCGTGCGGTGTCCCTCGTCCCCGACTACCACCTGTGCATCGTGCGCGCCGAGCAGGTCGTCGCGCTGGTCCCCGAGGCCCTGGGCCGGCTGGACCCGGGCCGCCCGCTCACGTGGATCAGCGGCCCGTCCGCCACCAGCGACATCGAGCTGGACCGGGTCCAGGGCGTGCACGGTCCGCGGACGCTCGAGGTGATCCTCGTCGCCCCCGAACCCCACCAATGAACGGTTCAGTTCGTTGCACCCATAGGGGACTATGCCCCGTACCGGCAGATGGCCGGGGAGAACCATCCGACCCCCCGCGCTTGGCTTGCTGCCATCGAGGCACTGGGCCACGCATCAGCGCAGGGCGGCGAGCGTGCGGCCGACGACGCGGTTGCACGCGTGGGCGCGGCCGTGGAGGCAGGTGCGACTACGGCGGCCCGGTCACCTCCTCGGTCCGCGCCTTTGACCAGCGCGTGCAAGCCACCTTTGCGTGAGAGGGATAGTTGCGACGCATAGCCATCTCGGGGCACCGTGGCTTGCCGCCGGACACGGCACGCCTGGTCGATGAGGCGGTCCGGGCGGCACTGGCTGGGCGGGCCGCCGATGTGATTGGGCTGTCCCTCCTTGCTGATGGCGCCGACCAGATCATCGCGGGCGTGCTCCTTGATCTCGGCGGCCACATCGAGGCGGTCATTCCCGCCGCCAGATACCGAGAGGGCTTGCCGTCTAGGGCATGGCCGGAATATGACCGGCTACTTGCCC
>DATINY010000501.1:0-12476 GCA_035473755.1 Streptosporangiaceae bacterium | reverse complement strand
CTGGTGGCCCGGTGGATGCTGGCCGGGTTCGTGCACGGGGTCATGAACACCGACAACACCACGATCTCCGGCGAGACCATTGACTACGGCCCATGCGCGTTCATGGACGCCTATGACCCCGCCACGGTGTTCAGCTCCATCGACCACGCCGGCCGTTACGCCTACGGCAACCAGCCGGCGATCATGCAGTGGAACCTGGCCCGGCTGGCCGAGACCCTGCTGCCCCTGATCGACGAGAACAGTGAGGCCGCGGTCGAGGCGGCCACCGAGGTCCTGAACGGGTTCGCCCGCGCCTACGAGCGGCACTGGGACGAGGGCATGACGGCCAAGCTCGGGCTCGCCGCGCCGGACCGCGAGCTGGTGACGGACCTCCTGGAGCTGATGCGCGCGCAGCGGGTGGACTTCACGCGGTTCTTCCGCGCGCTGTCGGCCGGCGCGGCGCGGGCGATGTTCGCAGAGCCGGAGCCCTTCGACGCGTGGGCCGCCCGCCGCACGGCGGCGCTGCCGGCGGACCGGGCCGCGGTGGCCGCGGCCATGGACCGGGTCAACCCCGTCTACATCCCGCGCAACCACCGCGTCGAGGAGGCGCTCACGGAGGCGGCCCTCGGTGAGATGAAGCCGCTCCACCGCCTCGTCGAGGTGGTCTCCCGGCCCTTCGATGAGCGGCCCGGCCTGGAAGATTACGCCGGCCCGGCGCCCGCGGGCGCCCCGTACGTCACCTACTGCGGCACCTGACCGGGCTGGGGACCGCCGGCCGGCGGCTCCACCAGGTTCCGCGCGGGCGGCCAGCGTGGGCGGCCCGGTGACCCGGGGTCAGCCCAGGACCATCTGTTCGCCGGAGCCCGATTGCTGGGGGTCTGGCAGGCGGATCATGCGGAACGAGATGAGCAGGCCGGCCAGCCCGGCGAGGATGGGAATGAGGAGCGCCACCTGAAGCGCGAGGTGCCTGGCCTGGGTGTTGATCCTGATGATCTCGTCCTGCGTCTTCTGCGGGTGGTCGGCGAGCTGCTTTTCGAGCTGGGTGTTGCTCACCACCTGGGCGTCATGTTCCAGGACCTTCGCCACCTGCTGCTGCTCGGCCCCGGAGAGCACGGTGCTCGACTGGGCCATGCTGGTGAAGCCAACCGACAGCGCCGCCAGCAGGATGGCACCGGCGAACGCCAGCCCGAACGACAGGCCGAACGACCCTCCCGCCGAGTTCACCCCGGCCGCCTCGCTGACCCGTTCCTCATCGATCGGGGCCAGCGTGTAGTTGTTGAGCTGAGAGACCAGCAGCCCCAGCCCCGACCCCGCGATCAGCAGGGGCACCGCCAGGTACCAGCCGGAGGTCGCCCGGGGCACGATCGGCTCCACGATGACCATGCCGAGCGTGAACAGCGCGAACCCCGCCCGGATCAGGCTCGCCGGACGCCGCTTCGTCGCTCTTCTCCCGGCCACCACGGCCACCGCGAACATGCTAAGCGAGAGCGGGGCGATGGACAGGCCGGCCCCCATCGCGCTGTACTCGAGCACGATCTGCAGGTAGATCGGCAGCGCGATCATCGTGCCGCCCAGCGCGATCTGCTGAAGCAGCTGCCCGGAGACCCCGAACCTGAACAGTTTGGCCTTGAACAGGTCCGGGTCCAGCAGCGTCGCCTGGCCCGCACGCTTCCGCCGCACCAGCCACCAGGCCAGGCTCCCGAGCGAGACCGCCCCGAGCGCGAGAAGCAGGCCGACCGCTTCGCCGCCCTCCTGCCAGACGAGGATGCCCAGCACGACGCCGCCCATGCCCACGACGGACAGCACGGCACCCACGACGTCCACGCGCCGGGATCCGGTGTATGGCACGTCGTGGACCAGCCTGATGCCCGACAGCACGAACACGATGATGACGTCCTCGAGCAGAAAGGCGATCCGCCACGACAGATAGGTCGTGATGAACCCGCCGAGCAGCGGGCCGACGGCGGCGGCGATCGCGGCCGCGGCTCCGACGAGCGCGTAGGCCTGCCGCTGCGCCGCGCCCTCGAAGTTGCCGTGGATAAGTGACTGCATCGCCGGCAGCAGCAGCGACGCGCCAAGGCCGCCCACGATCGCCCAGAAGACGATGATCGCGGTCAGGCCCTGAGCCAGGGCCATGGCCAGGGCCCCGATCGCGTAGCCGAGCAGGCCCAGCACATACGCGCGCTTACGCCCGATCAGGTCGCCCACCTTGCTGCCGATCAGGATGAACGCCGCCGACACCAGCGCCTCAAGCGCGATCGCCGACTGAACCCCGCTGACGGTCGTGTGCAGGTCGTGCACCACCGACGCGATGGAGACATTCATCACCGATGTGTCGACGACCAGGACGAACATCGCCATCGCCAGCAGGATGGCCAGCCTGCGGTCGTCCTTGGCCAGCGCTGGAGCGTCGGCCGCAGACTCGTTAGTCATAGAAGGTTCACCACCCGGCGCTCATGCGTTCTCGGCAGGAGGCCAGCGGCGTGCCCGTCGCTCCATCGCGTCCCCCCTGATGCAGGCGTCCCAGTCTCACAGACCCCCGGCCACATCGCCAGGCTTTGCCACCCTGTGATGGGTGATGGCGCTGATGCGCCATTAGGTGGATGATGAGCCCTGCTCGCGGGGCAGGACCGCTTCCGGTGCCTCCCCAGGCGCGAAGGAGGGGTAATGCTACTGGCCGGTTCGTCCTACCCGCTGCTGAACGTTTTCTGGTCGCTGTTCGTCTTCTTCCTGTGGATCATCTGGATCTGGGTCCTGATCTGGATCTTCATCGACATCTTCCGCAGCCACGACCTGTCCGGCTTGGCCAAGGCGCTGTGGGTCCTGTTCGTGCTGTTCATCCCGCTGATCGGGGTGCTGGCCTACCTGATCGCCCGTGGCGGGAAGATGCATGAGCATGCCGCGCAGGATGCCCGGCAGCAGGACCAGCAGTTCCGCCAGTACGTCCAGCAGGCCGCGGCGAGCTCGCCGGCCAGCACGGCGGACCAGCTGTCGAAGCTGGCCGACCTGCGCGACCGGGGAGTGATCTCCGCCGAGGAGTTCGAGCGCGAGAAGGCGAAGGTCCTGGCGGCCTGAGTCCGGTAAACGATCATGACCCATGGCGGAAGGTGGCATGACCTCAGTACGTGACCTGGCCGACCGGTTGCACCGGCGCTGGCTGGAGGAGAATCCGTTCACCGCCACCATGTACGGCATTCCGGGGTACGACGATCTGGTCCCGGACGAGAGCGAGGAGGGCCGGCAGGCCTGGCGCACCGAGGTCGGGCGGTTTCTCGGTGAGGCCGAGGCGATGGATCGCGGGCAGCTCACGCCGGCGGATGCGGTCACGCTGGATTGCACGGTGGAGGCGGCCACCCAGGAGCGGGAGACTATCGATCTGGCGCCGGCGGAGTACACGGTTACCGCGATGCAGTACGCGGGGCCGGCGACCTTCCTGGCGGTGGCGGCCCGCACCGTCCTGGTCGACCCGGCGGCGGCCGGGGCCTACCTGACCCGGCTGCGGCGCAGCGGTGGCTGGTTCGACCAGATCGGCGAGCGGCTGCGGACCGGGGCCGGTAAGGGGCGGCTGCCGGTCGCCCCGCTGGCCGAGCAGGCCGTTATCTGGGCCGAGGGCGTGCTGGCGGCCCCCGGCATGAGCCCGGTGCTGTCGCCCCAGCCGCCGCCGGGATGGCCCGGAGCGGCGGCATGGGAGGCCGAACGCCGGGCGGCCGCCGAGGAGGTGGTGCACCCGGCGCTGGCGAGGTGGGTGGCCACCGTCAAGGAGCTGCTCCCGCGGGCGCGGCCGTCGGAACAGGCGGGGCTGGCCTATCTGCCCGGTGGCGGCGAGGACTACGCCCGGGCGGTCAGGATCTCCACCACTCTGCCGCTCTCGGCGGGAGAGCTGCACCAGACCGGCCTGGATCATGTGGCGGCGCTGGAGGCGCGGGCCGTGGAGCTGGGCGCCGGCCTGGGACTGTCCGGGCTGGACGCGGTGTTCGCCGCCCTGCGTGACTCCTCGGGGAGGATTTCCGCCGGGGAGGCCATGCGCCGGGCGGCGGGCGCGGTGAAGCGGGCCGAGGCACGGGCGGGAGAGTTCTTCCCCGCCCCCCTTCCGCCGCCGTGCGAGGTGAGGCCGATGCCGGAGGTCGTGGCCGTGAGCGGTACCGCGCCTCACTACACCCCGCCCCGCCTCGACGGGGGGCGCCCCGGGACGTTCTGGTTCAATACCGAACGGCCCACCGCCGGTACCGGATGGGACATCGACGTGGTGGCCTTCCACGAGGCGGTGCCCGGGCATCATCTGCAGCTGTCCCGCCTCCAGCTGCTCACCGGCCTGCCCGCCCTCCAGCGCCAGCGCAGCTTCACCGTGTTCTCGGAGGGATGGGCCCTGTACGCCGGTCAGCTCGCCGAGGAAACCGGGCTGTACACCGATGACCGCGGCCTGCTCGGCTCGGTCAGCACATCGCTGATGCGGGCCGCCCGGCTGGTCGTCGACACCGGCATCCACGCCTACGGCTGGAGCCGCGAGCGGGCCCTGGAGTTCATGGCCGAACACGTCCCCATGCCACGGGAGTTCCTCGCTGACGAGATCGACCGGTACGTGGTGATGCCGGGACAGGCCCTGGCCTACCTCACCGGCAAGCTCGAGATCCTCCGGATCCGCGACGATGCCCGCCAGCGCCTCGGCCCGGCGTTCTCCCTGGCCGCCTTCCACGGCGCCGTCCTCGACCACGGCTCACTGCCGATGCCAACCCTGGCCCGCAGCATCACGCGCTGGCCCGGTCAGGCTGGCTGACCCGGCGGGCGCGGCGCGGGCCAGGCTGGCTGACCTGGCGGGCGTGGCGCCGGGTGGGCACGACCTGGACGGCGATGCCGGCGCCGAGGAGCAGCGCACCGCCGAGCAGCTGGGACGGTGCGAGCAGCTGGCCGAGCACCACCGCGGCGAGCAGCGTGGCGGCCAGGGGCTCGCACAGCGACAGCACCGCGGTCTGGGTTGCCCCGATGCGCCGCAGGCCGGCCAGGAACAGCAGGGGGGCGGCCGCGCCGGTCAGCGCGCCCTCCAGCAGAAGGAGCAGTCCGGTCAGCCCGGGGCTGGTGACGGGCGCGAGCACGGCCGCCGGCCGGGTCACCGCCGCCATCGCGCCGAGGCCGAGGGCGGCGGTCGCGACGATCACCAACGTGGCCGCGCCGTCCCCGACCTGACCCCACCCGCCGCGTCCCAGCAGGATGTAGGCGGCGTGCAGAACGGCGGCGAGCAGGGCCAGGAGCAGCCCGGTGATGGGGACCGAGGCCGACCGGTCAGGCCGGATGAGCAACATGAGCCCGGCGATGGCCACCACCGCCATGGCCAGCCGGGCCGCGCCCGCCGCGGCCCGGCGGGAGGCGGCCTCCCAGGCGGCGACGAACAGCGGGTAGCAGCCGAAGGCGGCCACCGCAACGGCCACCGGCAGCCGGGCGAACGCCTCGAACAACGCCAGGTTCAGGCCCAGCCCGGCCGCGGCCGCCAGCGCCAGGCGGATGGCGGCCGCCCGGCGCAGCTGCCAGATCCGGGCCATGGCACCTGGCCGCAGCCGGGCGGCCAGCCAGCCGCCGAGCACCAGCGCCCCGGCCGACGCCCGCCAGAACCCGAACGTGGCCGGGTCCAGGCCCCGCTGGTATGCGGCCTGTGCCACCGGCCCGTCCAGCGCAAACGCGAGGGCGGACCCCACGATCAGCGCGGCTCCGGCTGCCGCGGGCGGCCATTTCCTGTCGATCATGCGTCCCGCTCCCCCCGGTGCTGGCTGGCCGTGCCCGGCCGGCCAGCCTGAACAGGCTGTGCTAGAGCGGAGCCGGGGCACGCAGGTTGTGATACGCAGAGTTCCTGGCGCGGACCTGCGCCCAGCCGGGACGGACGGCGAGGATGGAGCGATGAGCGAGCCACTCAGGATCGATACGCATATCCACCTGTACTCCTCGCGCCAGGAGGGAGAGTGGTGGAAGGCGGGTTACGAAATCTGGGAGTACGGTCAGCGCGACGGGGTCGACTTCAGCCAGGACACCGGCACGCTCGGGGAGACGGTCGCGGCGCTCGGCCGGGGCGGATTCGCCCACGGCGTGGTGATGAACCTCTTCTCCGCCGATCTGTTCCGGCTGCAGTACGAGTCGGCGCTCCCCCCGGAGGCGGACGCGGCGGAACGGGCCCGGGCCCTGGCCCAGTTCGACGCCACCATCGGCGAGCGGTATGTGGCGTTCAACCGGTGGCTGGTGGACACGCTGGCCGATGCGCCTGCCGTCAGCGGCTTCGTGGCTATGGATCCATGGGTGCTCACGCCCGAGCGCAATGTGGAGCACCTGCGCGAGATGGCCGAGCGCGGCGCGCGAGGGGTGAAGCTGCACCCGGTCGTGCAGAAGTTCGAGGCGAACGACCCGCGCATGCACCCCGTGTACCAGGCATGCATCGAGATGGGGCTGACCGTGCTGTCCCATACCGGGCCCGCCCGGGGCGGTGAGCCCTTCGCCGAGGTTCCGGCCTTCGCGCCAATGCTCCGGGAGTTCCCCGGCCTTCAGGTGGTGCTGGCCCACCTGGGCGGGGGGAAATGGCGAGACACGCTCGCCATAGCGCAGGCGTACCCCAATGTCGCGTTCGACCTGAGCGAGATCATCGAATGGACGGGTGCGCCGAACGCGCCGACCGCCGAGGAGCTGGCCACGCTGATCCGGGACATCGGGCCGGAGCGCGTCGTGCTGGGCTCGGATTACCCGTGGTATGAACCGGCGCGCACCGCCGAGCTGGTGCTCGCGCTGCCCGGTCTTTCCCAGGGGGAGAAGAACGCCATCCTCGGCGAGAACGCGGCCCGGATCCTACGCCTACCGCTCTGACCGGATCAGGCGCTCGATGTCCACGCCGAACGTCCGGTCGCCATCGGGCGGGCCGATGATCCCGGCCAGCCAGTCCAGTACCGGCCGGCATCCGGCCGGCGGCTGGCGACCGGAAAGCGCCGCTGCATGGTAGGCGACGAGCAGCTCGCACGCTGTGACCACGTGGGCATGGCGCAGCGCGGTGAAGAGTTTGTCGGCGGCCTCCCACGCGAACGACTGCACGTCCTCCTGGCCGCCAGATGTCTCGATCAGGCCGACGGGGGTGGCGGCCGCCAGGCGCCTCATAGCGTGCACCTCCCCGGCGGCACGCTTATGGACCGGCGATAGGCCGGTATCCGGGCCCGGCTCGGCGGCCAGCTGCGCGGGCAGCCCGGTGACCGCGGGATCCAGCAGCCGGTGGATGCGCGCGGCGCCCACCTCCGCCGCATGGCACAGCGCCGCCGTGAGCAGGTCGCAGTGCGCGGCCAGGTCGATGCCGTAGAACCCGGCGGTGCCGATGAACCGTCCGCCGAGATAGGCGGGGGAGTCGGTGACCCCGGTCAGGGCCCGGCGCACAGCCGCTTCCAGCAGCCCGGCGGCCCGGTGCACCTGGGCGAGCACCGGGCCGGCCACCCGGAACGACACCGGGGCCTGCAGGGACCGGGGCGACGGGTCATCGCCCACGGCCGCCCGGAGCCGCTCGAGCGCGGCGGCCAGCACGTCGTCGCCACGCCCGCACGCGGCGCTGTACGGGTCGCGCGACGCGCCGGCCGCGACGATCGACAGCGCGGCGGACGCCTCCATGAGCGAGGCGAGCGCGGCCGCCTCCTGGAGGCGGAGCACGCACAGCGCGGTGGTTCCGGGCACGCCCTGGATCAGGGCGATGCCCTCCTTCGGGCCGAGGCTGAGCTCGCCCAGGCCGCGGCTGCGCAGCGCCTGGCGCGCTGGCCGCAGGGCGCCGTCCGGCTCGAGCACCTGGCCGATGCCGACCAGGGGCCCGAACGCGTGCGCCAGCTGCATGATCTCGCCTGCGGCCCCAATGCCGGTGCGGGGAACCGCCGGCACGATGCCGCTGGCGAGGAATTCGGCGAGCCGCCGGCAAAGCCCGGCCGACACGGCCGCGTCGCCGGACAGGAACGTCAGCAGCCTGACCATGATGATCGCCCTGACCTCGGGCCGGTCCAGCCACGGCGGACCGCCCGTGGCCCGCGCCAGCAGCAGGTTGCGCTGGTGGGAAAGCTGCTGCCGTCCGGTGAGGCGAACCTTGGAAAGCGCCCCCATCCCGGTGTTCACGCCGTATACCGGCCGCCCGTCGCGAAGTGCCCGGCGGGCCTCATCGCAGCGCCGCTGCACCGTATCGAGCAGGCCCGGCTCAACGACAACGGCCTGGCCGGCGGCGACGGCGCGGACGAGCCCGAGATCCGGGTGGCCGGCTTCGGTGATCGTGAGAGGGGCCATTGTCAGCGGTACCTGAGCATCGTTCCGGCGCCTTCCTGCTCGGCCCGGCGCAAGATCGCGAGGCCGACGGCGATGTCGAGGATGGCCAGCCCGCGATGCCAGAGCAGGATCCGCTCATCGGCCCGTTCCCGGCCGGGCCGCCGTCCAGTGACTATCTGGCCCAGCTCGGCATGGAGCGAGGCGGCCGACAGCCGGCCGCTGTCGACGTGGCGGCGCAGCGCGCCGAACCTGCCCGACTGCGCCTCCCGCCAGTCGTCGACCACCACCTTGTCCATCACGTCGAGCAGGTCAAGCTCGACGGCGCTGACCGTGCCGTAAGGGACGACGAAGGCGCCGGGCTTGACCGTGGCGGTGCGGAGCAGCGGCTCCGGCTCGGTGAGCCGCGACGCCTCGACCAGGATGTCGGCGCCATCGAAGGCTTCCCCTGCGGTGGCGGCCACCCGGACGCGGCCCCGGCATACCGCGGCCAGTTGCCGCGCGAACGCCTCGCGGGACTCGGGCCGGCGGCTGGTGACCCGGATCTCATCAAGGTCGAACATCTCGTCCAGCAGCACGACGTTCCAGAACGCGGTGCCGCGTGCCCCGACGTGGCCGAGCACCCGGGAGTCCGGCCGGGCCAGATAGCGCGCGCCGACCGCGGTCATGGCTCCGGTCCGGCACGCCGTGATCATGGTGGCATCCATGATCGACAGCGGCACGCCGGTGCCCGGGTCGTAGAGCGTCAGCAGCCCGAGCTCGCTCGGAAGCCCGGCGGCATAGTTCGGCACGAAGTCGCCGACGACCTTGACCCCGCTGACGCCGGGGTCCGGCAGGTGGCCGCGGAGCACATTGAAATGGCCGGCGCCGCCCGGGTCCGGGACGAGGTGCACCCTCGGTTCCACCACGGCGCGCCCCTCACCGTGCGCCCGCACGGCATCCTCGACCGCCGCGACGATGTCGGCGTTCGGGATGCCGAGCGCGTCTATGTCGGGCCCGGACAGGAACCGGAGCCACAATTCGGGGGACGAGGCGCCCGCTGTCGTCAGCTCGGCATTCACGTGGGTCCTCCCTCAACCTCTACCGGGATGGCACGTCAGCCGGAAGCTGGCCGGACGGCGGCGGGGAACCCGTTCCACCGGAGTTCGGGGGTGAGGTGCCCGGCGTCGTTGAAACTGATCAGCGCGGGCGGCAGGCCGGCCCGGTAGGCGATCACGCTCAGCGCGCAGTTCATCTGGTTCAGCCCGAGCCAGCGCCACGAGGGAGCGGCCAGCGCCTGGCTGACGAGCCAGCCGATGAGGAAGTTGTGCGTCACGATCAGCTCGTGGTTGTCGCCGTCCCCGGGCCCGGCCTGGGTGAAGCGGTCGATCGCGGCGGCGGCCAGCCGGGGGCCCCGGGCGCGCTCGGCGGCGGAGAAGCCGGCCACGAAGCTGGCGTAGCTGGGCGGAAGGTCATCGGGGGCGGGGTCCGACGGAATGTAATCCCCGGCGAGATCGCTGGCCGATACCGGGACGCCTGGGATGCAGGCGGCGATGAGACCGGCCGTCTGCGCCGCCCGGGGCAGCGGGCCGTGATGGATCGCCGACAGCGGCACGTCCTTCAGCCGCCTGCCGGTCAGCCGCGCCTGCTGCTCCCCGGCCGGGCTGAGCGGGCCGTCGTGCGGTACCGCCTCGCCATGCCGCACCAGGTACAGGAAATGAGTCATCCGGCTGCCTCCCGGGTTCGCCGCCGGCCGTCCACAGGTCAGCAGCCGAGACTACATTCCTGGCCGGCCGCTGCCGTGGCGCGGGGGAAGAGCGGGCGGCCGTGTGCGCCTGAATTAGCGACCGCGGGCACAATGCCGGATAAGTTCATTGGCCGCAACGACCGCCCCCGGAACGGCGTTGCGATTACCGCGCTATAGCATTGATCTTGTACGGTGCAGCTGACCGATCGCAGCAAGGGAGGCCGGGGATGGCACAGAAGATAACCGTCGCGCTGGAAGACGACATTGATGGTGGCCCGGCGGATGAGACGGTGCGGTTCGGGCTCGGCGGCGCCGACTATGAGATCGACCTGAGCAGAAAGAACGCCGCGGCGTTCCGCCGGCAGCTCGCGCCCTTCATCGACCACGCGCGCCGGGCCGGCCGGGGGCCGCGGCGCCGGCCGGGGCGGACCGCGTCCAGCCGTGAGCGCAGCGCGGACATCCGGGCCTGGGCGAAGGACCAGGGCATCACGGTCAGCGATCGTGGGCGTATCCCCGCGAGCGTGGCCGAGCAGTACGACGCCGCCACCCAGGGAGCCTGACCCAGAGCGGACACGCGGCGGCCTTAACAGCCGCGCCCAAATGCCCGTCGGCCCGGCGCCAGCGGCGCCATGCCGCCCTTTCCGGGTGCTAGCCGCGCTGTAGCGGCCCGGAGCAAAACCAAAACCGCACGGCAGGCTCCGCCCGGCGCTCGGCCATCGAATGGATAGAGCGGCTTGAGATCCCTGGTCGCCGTCCGATTAGCCTGGCGCCATGAGCGTCTACCTGTTCTCTGGGATAGCAGTCGACGACTATGCCGCGGCGCTGGCCTGGTATGAGAGGTTGCTCGGCTCCCCGCCATCGTTTTTCCCCCACGACACCGAGGCGGTGTGGGAACTCGCCGAGCACCGGTCGCTGTACATCGTCCAGCTGCCGGAACATGCCGGCCACGCCAGGCACACCATCATCGTTGACGACCTCGACAGCAGGGTGGCCGGGATAGCTCAGCGGGGACTGGAGCCGGCGCAGCGGGAGACGTATCCGAACGGCGTGCGCAAGACCACCTACATCGACCCGGATGGTAACGAGATCGGGTTTGGCGGGGTCCCAGACTGACGCGGCCGGCACAGGCAGATGGTCAACTGAATTGACTAGTTGGCCGGGGCGTGACATGCTGGCGATGTTCAACCTAGTTGACTATCTGGGAGATGAAATGCCTGTCCTGCGTGCTCCTGCCGTGCCTACTCACGAGCTGGGTGGCGCCCGTTTCACCTCGCTCGCGACCCCGTCCCGGGGGTCGACCGACACGTCGGTGTGGATCGTGGAGATCGCTCCCGGTACGCCGGCCACGCCGCACTCCCTGACCCGGGAAGAGGTGTTCGTGGTGATGGAGGGGGTGGCGTCGGTGCGGATCGCGGGCCGCGCCGCCCAGGCGCGGACCGGTGACGCGATCGTGGTCCCGCCCGGGCTGGAGTTCGAGCTGTCCAACGCCGGTGACGGCCCGCTGCGGCTGGTCTGCTGCCTGCCCGTCGGCGGCCAGGGCCGGCTGGCCGACGGCCGCACCTTCGTCCCGCCATGGGCGGAATGATGCCGGACGCCGCATCCGGCGGCCCACCCCTGGCCCGGCTGTTCGCGATCGCCTACCGGCTGCTGATCGACGGCCTGCATGACCGGCTGCAGGCCCAGGGCTGGACCGATGTCCGGCCCGCGTACGGGTTCGTGCTGCTGGCGGCGCGCGACCAGCCGGCCTCGGTGACCGGGCTGGCGTCGCTGATGGGCATGACCAAGCAGGCCGCGTCGAAGCTGGTGGAGGCGATGGTGGCCGGTGGGTACCTGGAGCGCGGCGAGGATCCCGAGGATGGGCGGCAGCGGCCGGTGCACCTGACTGCCCGTGGGGAGGAGCTGCTCCGCAGCGTCGAGCAGATCTACTCCGAACTCGAGGCGCAGTGGGCCGACGTGATCGGCCCCCCGCACATCCAGCGCATGCGCCGCGACCTCGTGCGCGTGCTGTCCGGCACCAACGGCGAGCTGCCACCGGTGCGCCCCACCTGGTAGCACAGTGCGGCGGCGGCCCGCCCGGGTCATTCGGCGTGCCCGGTGCCTTGTGCGGGGCTTTTAGGCTGCGGGTATGGGACAGGTCCGGGTGGGCACGGCGTCGTGGACGGACCGGACGCTGATCGAGTCGGGCTGGTACCCGCCGGAGGCGGACACGCCGGAACGGCGGCTGCGTTATTACGCCCGCCAGTTCTCCCTGGTCGAGGTGGACGCCACCTACTACGCGCTGCCCGCCGAGCAGACCGCGCAGGCATGGGCGGCGCGGACCCCGGCCGGGTTCACGTTCAACGTCAAAGGCGTTCAGCCTGCTCACCCAGCACCCCACCCGGGTCGGCGCGCTGGCCACTGACCTGCGCCCGGCGGCGGAGAAAACCGGCAAGGACCGCGTCTACCTCAAGGACGTCGACCCGGCGGTGACCGACCAGTTGTGGGAGCGGTTCCTGGCCGCGCTGGAGCCGCTCCGCCAGGC
>DATINY010000500.1:0-3224 GCA_035473755.1 Streptosporangiaceae bacterium | reverse complement strand
GGCGTGGTCCGCGAGCACAAGGGCGCGGACCACACCCTGGCCGCCCTGAAGTCGATCCGCGCTGCCCGGCCCGGCGGGTACCGGCTGTTCGTGATCATGGACAACCTGGCGGCGAACAAGACCCCGGCGATCCGCCGCTGGGCCAAGCGCGAGAACGTCGAGCTGTGCTTCACGCCGACAAACGCGTCGTGGGCCAATCCGATCGAGGCGCAGTTCGGGCCTGTCCGCACCTTTGTCATGAGCAACTCGGACTACCGGAATCACCCCGCGCTGGCCCGCCGGCTGCAGGACTACCTGCGCTGGCGTAATGCCCACGCCCGCCACCCCGACGTGCTGGCCGCCCAGCGCCGCGAACGCGCCCGCATCCGCAGCGAACGCCAGCAACGCTGGGGCCGCCCGAAATCTAAACCGAAGTTACGGCCAATTAGGTACTTTGATTCCGCTGACCTGGGATTTTATGGCCTGGCGGGGATCTGTGGTGTCTACGTCAGGGTGAGCGGTATCGGGGCGCCGATCAGGTCGAAGGCGCGGCGCTGGGTAGGGGTCGGAGCGGCGAGCTTGTCGACGGGCCGGCCGCCGACGCGGATGGTGTCGCGGGTCAGGGTGGCCAGGTGGTCGATCAAGTCGCGAAAGCCGCGGATCGGCTGTCCGCCGGGGCCGGTCTTGCAGGCGGCTTTGGCGGCCGCCGATGGTGAGCGGCGGGCGGGGGCGACGGGGTTGCCGCGGGCCGGGCGGTGCTCGTCGGTGAAGGTCAGCGGCGCCCAGGCCTGGCGCAGGTGCCAGGTGAGGTAGCAGGCGAGCATGCAGATCAGCACGTGGGCTTTGACGCGGTCCTCGAGCCGGTGCCAGATGGGCCGCAGGTCCAGGTCGCTGGCCTTGATGGAGCGGAAGTCCCGCTCCAGGTGCGCGAGGTCTTTGTAAGCGGCCACCGCGCCGGCGGCGTCGAGGACGTCTCGGGGGACCGGGGTGCGGATGACGTAGATCCCGTCGGTGGCCGCTTCGGCGTCGATGGCGGCCTGGTCGCGACGCCAGGCGATGTGCTGCTGGCCGATGTCGGGGATGAAGTGCCTGGCGACCTTGCGCCTGTTGATGATCTTCCCGGCCGCCACGCCGATCTTGTCCGGGTCCTTGACCCGCCCGGCGGCGACCTGGGCGGCGATCTTCTCAAGGTCGGCCTCGGTGGCGGCCAGCAGTTCCTGACGGGTGCGGGCCCGCTTGGCGGCCTCGAACGGGTTGCGGCAGGCGATCAGCCGTTCGCCGGGGAAATCGGGGGAGGTGATCTCGGCCAGGTCCTGCTCATCGAACAGGGACAGCTGCAACGGCCCGTCACCGGCCATGAGCTTTTTGATCGCGGGGTGGCGCAGGCAGGTGATCCACGCCATGCCCTCCAGCTTCCGCAGGTCGGTGATCCGGGCCGAGGTGATCATCCCCCGGTCCCCGACCATGATCACCTTCTGCAGGGCGAACGTCCCGCGGACCGCGTCGACGGCCGCGGGGAACGCCTTCGGGTCGGCGGTGTTCCCCGGGAACACCCGCACCGCCACCGGCCGGCCCTCCTTGTCAGTCAGCAGCCCGTACTCGATCTGGGCCTTGCCGCGCTTGCCGTCCCGGGAGTACCCGTAGGCGGCCAGCTCGCAGTGCTGCCCCTCCACCCAGGAGGAGGACAGGTCGAACATGGCGATCCCGCCCTCGGCCAGGTGCCGGACCGCCAGCTGCTTCTCGATGTCGTCCCGGCGCTGTTGCAGCCAGTCCATCGCTGCGTAGATGTCATCGGTCGAGGCGCCCGCCACCCCGAGGTCGGGACCGAGGGTCACGTCATCCCACCAGCCGGCGGTGGACAGCTTGGAAGCGGGCCGCAGCACCCGGGAGATGATCAGCGCATACGCCAGGTCCCGGTCCCGGCCGGGCGGGCCGAGCAGGGCCGGCAACCCGAGCTTGCGGGCCATCGCGGCCACCGCGGCGGCGTGCCCGTGCGGCAGCGACCGGGTGACCTCGAACGCGGCGTCCGCGTCGATGAGCGTCTTGCCGGCCAGGACCGCGCGGACCGCGCTGATCGCCTCCGGCGGCAGGTGCGACAGGTTCCCCAGGGTCTCCTTGCGGACCTTGCCGCCGTCCCGGAACGAGCGGCGCAGCAGGTGCCGCTCATACGTCCGCTCCGTGCCGTCTTTCAGGACCTGATGGCTACGGGAGGTCTCCACGTGCATCGCGCCGTCCCTGCGTGTCACAACGCTATTCTCGCACAGACACGACCGGTACTCAACTATTCTAGTGTCTACAATCTCGGCGTGTCATCTGACCATACCCGCTGCTCACGCACTAGATCACGCGGCAAACTAGCCGCAACTTCGGTCTAGGGCACCCACGAAGGACTGGACGCCGCCCGTGCCCGCGGCGTGCGCCTCGGGCGCCCGCCGGCCATGACCGCCGAGCAGATCCGCCAGGACGAGCCGTAGCCGTCCTCTTCCTCGGGATCGATGGGATGGCGCAAGCGGTCATCGACGTCGGACTCGATGGAATCGCGCAGGATGACTCGTTCCACCCCGGCAAGACGGGCAGCGTCGGCAGGGCCAGCCGATCCAGCATGATCCTCAAGGGTACGACCCTTGCCTCGGAGCATGGCCGCCGGACGCTGACCGGATTACGCTGTGAATACAGGTGGGAGGCGCCGGTGAGACCAGATCCGGGAGCCCAGGCGGCAGCGGCGGGTCTACGGGCCTAGCGTGCCGACCGCGAGCGGGTGATCGACCTGCTCAAGGCCGCGTTCGCGCAGGGCCGGCTGGACAAAGACGAATTCGACGAGCGGATCGGCCAGGCCCTCGCGTCACGCACCTACGGGGAGCTGGCAGCGGTCACCGCCGACATCCCGGCCGAGCTGATCGGAGCGCTGCCGCGCCGCCCGCCCGTCCGGGCGTGGCGCCGGATCCCCTTTAACACCGCCGTCACCGGGGCCGCGTGCATGGCCGGGCTGGTGAACGTGGGCATGATGGCCGCCCTGCTCAGCCAGAGCCCGGTGGCCGTGGTCCTGTTCGTCGTGTTCACAGTCATCGGGACGATCCTGGCCATCGGGGCCATGATCGTCGCACCGTAGGCCCGTAGCAGCCAGCCCAGTGCGACCAGGAGCCGCTGCTGCCACCACACCTGGTCGTGGCCGCCGATCCATGTCTTCGCCGCGCTCGCCTTTTGCGCCCGCAAGGGATTGCCCGCCTCATCAACCCTGCAACGGG
>DATINY010000499.1:0-11482 GCA_035473755.1 Streptosporangiaceae bacterium | reverse complement strand
GGCCGGGGCGGCGGGCGGCCCGCACGCGGCACCGCCGCGGCTGGGGGTGCGGTGGCTGCGCCTGGCGGCCGCGGTGTGCCTGGGGCTGGCGTGCGCGTCGAAGTGGAACGGCGTCTGGTATGTGCCGGCGTTTTTCGCGCTCACCCTGGCGTGGGACATCGGCGCCCGCCGCGCCGCGGGCCTGACCGCCAGCCGCGGGACGGGCGCGGCGCTGCGCGCCGCCGGCGGGCGGGCAGCCACCTTCACCGTGCTGCCGCTCGCCACCTACCTGGCCACCTGGACCGGGTGGCTCGCCACCAGCTCGGGCTATGACCGGCAGTGGGCCGCGCAGCACGGGATCCACACCCCGGTCATCGCACCGCTGGTGTCGCTGTTCGAGTACCACAAGGCGATGCTCGCGTTCAACACCGGGCTCACCACCCACCACCCCTACGAATCCAAACCATGGACCTGGCTGCTCCTGAGCCGTCCGGTGTCTTACTACTGGCAGTGCAGCCGGGTGGTCCGTGGCTCCTGCGCCGGTACCGTGCAGGAGGTGCTGGCCCTTGGCACGCCCATTCTCTGGTGGACCTCGATCCTCGCGCTGCTGGTGTGCCTGGGCTGGTGGCTGGCCCGGCGGGACTGGCGGGCCGGGGCCGTCCTGCTCGGGGTGGCGGCGGGCTGGCTGCCCTGGTTCCTGTTCGCCGACCGGACCCAGTTCTACTTCTACGCCGTCGCCTTCGTCCCGTTCCTCGTGCTCTCGATCACCTTGTGCCTCGGCCTGGTCATCGGATCGGCGCGGGCCAGCGCCGCCCGCCGGGCCGTGGGCGCATCGCTGGCCGGGGCCTACCTGCTCGGCGTGCTGCTCGACTTCGCCTACATGTATCCGGTCCTGGCCGCGAAGGTCATCTCATACGCGGCGTGGCTCTCCCGGATGTGGTACCACCCGGGCGGCCACGGCTGGATCTGAAAGCCGGTGGAGTAGGGCGACCAGTACTTCTTCATCAACGTCGAGAACGACTGACCACTAGTTGGTGAGCTGTTCCATCAGGAGGCTCATGGGGAAGTAGATGCGCAGCGCGCTGATCTGGTCACCGCGTATGTCGTAAACGACCGAGTACGGGACGCGGACCGCCCGGCCGGTGGGCGGAATCCCGGCGAACTCGCCGGTGTGGGTGCCCGCGAAATCCGCCTCGATCGCCGCCTTGCCGTCATCGACCAGCAGGTTCTTCAGCTCCGGCCGCGCGTCGAACGCGCCCTCGTGCACGTACCGGATCAGCTGGCCGGCGGCCTCTCGCCCGACGGCGCGCTGGTCGGTCCCTTCGAATGTGGCGACGACGTCGTCGGTGAAATAGGCGGGATAGTCGGCGCGCTTAACAAGGGCGTCGATGTATTCCTGTATCACCTTCCGCTCTGCACCCATAATGCTCTCCTTCCTCTCATCGCGAGTCCTAAGGAAAGGCAGAGTAAACGGCTCTCGATAGGATCGCCCCCTCGGCAGGAGAATATCCCGGTATCAGTCACGAGCGTGTTGGCACCAGGTCACGGGCTGCTCAAATTCCGGCGCGGCTATTCTCCCGTCACCGCGGGCGTCATCTGCTCAGCGGGCGGGACGGCGGATGACGCCCGTTACCCAGCACGGCGTACCCACCGCGTAGCGGCTGGAGGAGACGTCCCGGCAGTCATCCTGACCCGGCGGGGATGACGCGCTGGCTGACCGCTCGCGGGTTCGCCGCCGGCCCGGGTGACCTGCGCCGCCTGGTACCGGCTGCCGGGACTGGTACGCCGTAGCGGTCCATGGGGGTGCGGGCCCGGTCAGTCTGACGGGCTGAGGATTGTTGCGGCGGGCTCGGCCGGCCCGCCGGCCTGGGCCGCCGCGGGTGTGGGCTCGGCTGGCTGGACGCGGTCCACCCGCCAGGCGCGGTAGGTCAGCATGCCGCCGATGCCCAAGATGAGCGCCGCGTTGAGCACGTGCAGGCCGCCCGCCGCGCCCGCGATGGCCAGCACCGGCTGCAGCAGCGTCAGCACGAACAGCGGCAGCGCCCACCTCCACCGGCCGTTGCGGGCGGCGAGGGCGGCGGCCAGCAGCAGCAGCGCCAGGATCATGACCAGCATGCCGTTCCCGCGGTGAGGGTCGAGCGTGCTGGAGTCGCGTGCCGCCGTTCCCGGGCCGGCGCTGAAGACGCCCGCTCCGGCCAGGAAGAACTGCAGCAGCACGTCGGCGAGGAAAAGCACCGTCAGGTAGCGGTAGATGATACGTGCAGTTCTCATGATGCCGAAGCTACGCGCGGCGGTGGCCCGGCTCCAGGGCGGTGACACGCTGCTGCTGGTGTGCCTACCACCCCGGCGGGCGGGGATATCAGCAGGTCGGCGCGCGTGCGGGGGGCAGGCGAGTCACGCCGCCCCCCGCTGGCGCTCAGCTCTCCGGCCTCGGGCTGAACAGGGCGAACAAGCTGCCGTTGGGGTCGGTGAGGTACGCGACCACCATGCCGTCCTCCAGCTTGTTCGGCGCGACCACGACCTTGCCGCCGAGTTCTTCGGCCTGCGCGGCGGTCGCGGCGACATCGGCCACCTTGACGACGAAGACGGCGTACGGCGGGATGTTGCCGCCGGTGTTGAAGATGCCGCCCGAGGGGCCGTCGGCGCCGGCGGCGGTGATGAGCGTGTAGGGGCCGTCAGGGGCGAACGACCAGCCGAAGAGCGGGCCGTAGAAGGCCTTGGCCGCGCCGACATCCGGGGCGCCGATCTCGAACCAGGCGACGGTGTTGTTGGCGGGAGCGGACATGGGTTCCTCCGTTGGTGGGCGACGTGTCGTGACTGAACCCTGCCGCAGACCCGCGACACCCCCCTGTCGGTGTTTCCAGGCACCTTCGGGATCCTTGGCCATGAGGCCCCGGCGTGGCCGGGTCAGCCCGCGAGGTCGACCCGCTGGATGAGGGCGTCCGGGATGTCCACGTCGAGGTCAGCGTAGGAGCGCTGGGGCGCGGGCTCGCCGGTGTCCACCGCGGCACGGATCCGGTCCAGGCGGAACGCCCGCGCACAGTCCCGCAGGCGGCACCAGGCCATCAGGTACCAGTGGGCCCGCGTCCCGGCGAAGGCCACCGGTTCGATCTCGCGGGAGGTCGTGACGTCGTACCGGTCCTGGTAGTCGAGCAGCAGGACGTGGCGGGCGGTGATCGCCTCCTGGATCGCCAGCGGGACCGCCATGCCTGCCTCGCCGCTCCCGGGCACTGCCGCCGGTCCCGGTGCTGGTATCGCACCGCCGGTGGCGCCCCGCTCTCCCGCGTTCGGGGGGCGCGGTCCGCCGCTGCCCTGACCGTTGGTCCCGATCAGCCGGACCCGTTCCATCAGCTGCGCCGCCTCCGCCATCTGCGTGGCCGGGGCGACCGCGAGCACCTTTCGCAGCGCGCTGCGCAGCGCCGAGGCGAACGGCGCCGGCTCCACCCGCGCCAGGGACACGGCCATCGCGACCATCTCGGCCGCCGTGAAATTCAGCGGCGGCAGCGTCAGCGCCTTGTCGATGACATAGCCGCCGCACCGCCCGGCCACCGCATAGACCGGGACACCGGCCTCCTGCAACGCCAGGATGTCCCGCTCGATCGTCCGCGTGCTGACCTCATATCGTCCGGCCAGCTGCCGCGCCGATCGCGGGCGCGGTGCCACCGCCCGCAGCTCCTCGACCAGCGCATACAGCCGGTCGGTCCGGTTCACGCTTACGCACGTTACTCGTGGCCACCGACAATCCGGGTGCGCTCAGGCGTAAGCGGTGAAGGCCGGGGACCGCGGCGGGGAAAGGCAGCCGCCCGGTGACCGTCGTGCCGCTGCCGGGGGCGGACCTGACGTCGAGCTCGCCGCCGAGCGCGGCGAGCCGGTCGGCCATGTTCCGCAGGCCCGATCCCATCGGGGTGTGGCGCGAGTCGTAGCCCGCTCCGTCGTCGGCGGTGGTGAAGCGCAGCGCGCCGTTCTGGGCCTGCAGGGTGACACAGGCCTGCGTCGGGTTGGCGTATTTGGAGGTGTTCTGCAGCGCCTCCAGGCAGCAGAAATAGACGGCGGCCTCGGCATCCTGCGATGACCGGCCGATCCCGTCGGCCTCGACCATCACGGGGAAGGAGAACTTACCCGCCTGCGCGCTGAGCGCGGCGACCAGCCCCAGGTCGGCCAGCAGCGGCGGGTAGATGCCCCGGGCGAGGTCACGGATGTTCTCCAGCGCTCCCGCGGCGTCGGCCCGCAGCTGCTGGAGGATCTGCCTGGTCTCCGCCGTGTCCTCGTCGAGCGTCACCTCGGCGAGGCCGAGCTTGATGCTCAGGGCGACCAGATCCTGCTGGGCCCCGTCATGGATATTGCGCTCCAGGCGTCGCCGCGCCTCGTCCTGAGCTGTTACCAGGCGCTGCCGGGAAGACCGGAGGTCCTCGATCAGCCCGGCGTTCGCCAGCACCAGGCCTGCCTGCGACGCCAGGCCCGTGACCAGGTGCTCGCCGGCCGGGCGCAGTGGCTCCGCCCGGGGCATCCGGATCGAGATCGCGCCGAGCAGGCCGTCCTGGTGGACAACGGGGACGCTGACGTCGGCGCCGGGCACGGCGGGCATCGCGTCCCCATCAACATAGAGCGCGGCGGCGTCCGCACTCTGGCCGGATGACGCGGCCGCGGCGTGCAGCTCGCCACCCACCCGCAGCCAGATGATCACCTCCTCGGCGCCGGTCCCCGTCGCCACGATGCGTGCCATCTGGGGCAGGACGTCCTCGCTGGAGTACGCGCCGCCGACGCGCCTGCTGAAATCGGACAGCACCTCATACGGGGTCGCCCGCCGGCCGTACACGACCCGGTTCGCCAGCCGCCCGGCCCGGTGGCGGAGCGGCTGGAACGCGACCGCCACTATCGCGGCGGCGAGGGCGGACAGCAGCGCGCTGCGCCGGTTGCCGACCAGCGTTCCCACGCCCGCGACCAGGCCGACATAGACGGCGGTGATGAACACGGCCAGCGATCCGTACAGCACGGCCCGGCTGATCACGATGTCGATCTCGTAGAGCCGGTACTTCAGCACCGCGATGCCCATGCTCACCCACAGGCACAGAAACGCCAGGTTCGACAGCACGGACACGACGGCGGAGCCACTCAGCATGGTTGCCGCCTGCCCGGCGACCACGACCGTGGCGGAGGCCACGAACCACTTCAGCTGCAGCCTCTCCTCTCCCGAGGATCGCGCAAACCTGACGATCACGGCCACGACGCTGATCAGCAAGGCCGCCAGCATGATGATGACGATCGGGCCGGTCAGGGAGCTCCCCTGCTGGCTGAACGGGTGCGACCAGCCGAGCGTGGCGCCGACCAGCGCGACAATCCCCACGAAGGCGAAACTTCCGCCCACGAACCAGGCCACGGGGCGCCACCGTGCCGATCGCAGCTCCCCGGAGGGGAAGAGAAGGAACAGGAAGCTGAGCGCGGCAAACGGGATCATCCACACCCAGTTGGAGAGCCACATGGCTGCCCGTCCGGCCGGCAGCGACCCCGGTGCCGCGATCAGCGCGTGCTGCCCATAGGCGCTAACGAAGCCACCCAGGCCGAGCGCCGTGCCCGCCGCCAGGAACAGCCATCCGATCGGGTTAGCGGGCCTGCGGGAGGCAAGGACCAGGCCGACCGCGGGAACAGCGATGTTCACGGCCTCGCCGAAGACGTAGGAGAAGCCCCAGTTCTCCTGGCCGGCCGGCAGCGATGCATGCCGGTCCACATAGGTCAGGACCACCGCACCGATGATCAGCGCGATCGAGCCCACGCCCATGACGTAGGCCGCCCAGCGTGCGGTTACAGCTCTCACCCGGATCCCCACCCGCTTCCCACCCCATCAAGGCCCGGCACCACGACCGGGGCTGCCAGCATCTGCGCAGCCCACATGGGTCAACAGACCCGTCCGTGCCGCTAACCCCACCCGCCGGCGATTGCTGCGCCAGCCCTCGCCGTCAACAGCAGTGTGGCCCACGCCGCCGGCGCCCGCCAAGGAGGTCACCCGGTGCCGGGCGCTCGTGCTGGCACCACCGCGGGCACCGAGCGGCACGGCGGTCGCCATCGGCGGGCATGCCCGCCCAGATTCGTTCAGCCCGGCTGGCCGTCGAGGAAGGCGATGGTGACGGCGGCGAACAGCGGTGAGCTGAAGAGGCTGTAGTGGGTCAGGCCGGGCAGGATCGCGAGCGCGTGCCCGCCGCGCGGCCGGCCTTCGCCCATCCAGCCGCCGTCGCGGAGACCGCCGTCGAGCAGGCCGAAGACTTCGGCGTAGTGGCTCGGCGGCGCCATGTCGGCGTCGGCGGCGACGATCAGCGTCGGCACCCGCAGGCCGCGGACCTCCTCGGTGAAGTCGAAGTCCTTCGCCATCCCCTCGCCCATCTTGTCCAGCAGCCGGGGGAAGTCCTCCGGGCGCGGCGCGACCCGCTGGTAGAGCTCATACATCGGCGTGTCCTTCATGAACTCGGCGGCGGCGGCGTTCACCTGGCCCTGCTGCGCGAGCATCTCCGGGTAGATCGCGTCGCTCCGGATGTGGGCCGAGGCCGCCACGAGCCGGCCCACCTTGGCCGGGTACGTCACCGCCGTCTGCAGTGCCACCCCACCGCCGAGCGAGTAGCCCACGACATCCGGCCGGTCCAGCCCGAGGTGGTCGATGAGCGCCGCGATGTCATCGGCCATGAACCGGATGTCGATCGGCCGGTCGATGTCGGCGGTCCGGCCGTGCCCCTGCAGGTCCGGGGCGATCACCTGGTGGCGCCCGGCCAGCGCGGGCAGGATGGGCCCGAACATCTCACCCGACCCGAGCCCGCCGTGCAGCAAGATCAGCGGCCGCCCCGAGCCATGGGTCTCGAAGTACAGGTTGATGCCGTTGACCTGTGCATATTGCCCAGTTCCTGGCGCGCTGGATGTCCAGTCGGTGGCGGTCACGGTCTGCTCCTCACGTCGCCAGCGGTCCGATGAGGTTGTAGACCCCGCCGTCATCGGGAACTCATCGGCGGCGCCGCCAGGATGGCCGCCCGGCCATCGCGAGACCCGATGCGCTTGCTCCTAGTCCAGGGTGGCGGGGAGCGGGAGGTGGCTTCGCAGGTAGCTGATGGCACCGGCCCGGGTGGAGAACTCGGCGTTGCCGCCGAGTGCCTTCAGTTCGAGCGGCACCAGCAGGTCACGCTGCAGCGCGGTGAGCCGCTGAGGGGTGGCCGCGAAGTCCGCGAGGTCGCCGGCGAGCCGGGCCATCTGTGTTCCCCATGCCCGGCGGACGGATCCGAGCCGGCGGCTGTGGCCAAGATCGGCCAGCCGGCTGAGATCGGCGTGGGCCAGGACGCCCAGCTGGACGGCGACCGGGACCCGCCCGCCCATCCCGGCGATGAGCAGATCCCCGTTGCCCTGGAGCCAGTCCCCGGCCTGCCCGGCCGGCTCGGCGCTCGCCGGGGCTCCCAGATGCCGCGTAAGCCAGGATCGGAAGGGCGCCATCGTTCCTCCAGGTAGTCACGTGAGCGGATGCCGCGGGAAGCAGGCCGCTCTGATGGCTGGTGCTACCTTCCAGGCTCGCCGTAAGGCCGGCTACGCCGCATTGGGCGAATGCCGGATTCGCCGGCCAGCGCGAGTGTCCGTGGCTAGGACATGGCCCCGGGCCGGGTACCGGTGCCCGGGACAGGATTGCTCCGGGTGCTACCGCGGGCGGCCGCGGCTCAGAACTTCTCGATGGCGGGAATGACGCGTTCTGCCATCAGCTCGATCGGGCGGAGCGTGCCGACCTGGGCCAGCGTGCCGTGCGCCACCGTGAAGCCCAGCTCGGACAGCTCGTGCAGGTGCTCGATGGTCTTCTCCACCCGTTCGCCGTTCTCGCCGAGGTCGTACCGGACCTGCACGGTCTTCTCTATCGCGTCATAGTCGCGGCCCTCCGCGGCGCAGTGCCCGCGCAGCACGTCGAGCTTGTGCGCCAGCTCGGGGGTGTCGAAGAGGTTGCACGCGTCGGCGTAGCGGGCCACCAGCAGCAGTGTCTTGCGTTCCCCCTGCCCGCCGATGAGGATCGGCGGGTGCGGGCGGCTCAGGGCCTGGGGCGAGTTCAGCGTGCGGGCCAGGTGGTAGTGCTTGCCCTCGAATGGGCCGTCGTCATCGCTCCACATCTGCTGGCAGATGCGCAGCGCCTCCTCCAGCCGTTCGTAGCGCTCGGCCAGCGGCGGGAAGAACAGGCCCAGCCCGCGGGCCTCGTCCTCGTTCCATGCCGCTCCGATGCCCAGCATCGCTCGCCCGCCGGACAGCACGTCCAGCGTCGTGACCGCTTTCGCCAGCAGCCCGGGCTCGCGGTAGACGACCGCGGTCACGACCGTGAGCAGCTTGACCCGGCTGGTGACGCCGGCCAGGAAACCCAGCGCGGTATAGGCCTCCAGCATGTCGTGCTCGGGCGGGCCGAGATGGCCGATCTGCCAGACGTGGTCCATCACACTGACGCGGTCTACTCCTGCCTCCTCGGCACGCCGGGCTATCTCACCCAGCCGCGGGCCCAACTCGGGCGGCCCGCCGTCCCAGGTGAAATCCGCGATGTGCAAGCCCACCTTCATCTACGCACTCCTCATCGCCGGCCGGGAAGCTCGTCCGGGAGCAGTATCTCAGGCGGGTACGCGGGCCCGGGTGCCCGGCCGTGACTCCGGGGAAGGCCGGCGAGGGCACATCACCGGGTGGCCAGTTCCTTGTCCGCCCCGGCCGGCCGTTCCCCGGCCTCGGTGGGCGGCGATTCCACCTGGACCCCGCGGAAGAACACCGCGCTGGCCACGGCGGCCAGGGCCATGACGATCGCGGCTCCTACGGCGGCGTTGTTGAGGCCGTGGGTGAATGCGGCCCGGGCCGCCTCGAGGAGGCCGGTCCCGATGCGCCCGGGGAGCTGGCCGGCCACCGTCACCGCACCGCCCAGGGTGTCGCGGGCCGCGGCCAGCGCCGCCGGCGGCGTCCCCGCCGGCGCCGAGACGGCCAGGCTGGACCGGTAGGCCGCGACGCCGATGCTGCCGAGCACGGCGATGCCCAGCGCCGCCCCGAACTCGGTCGCCGTCTCCACCACCGCGGCGGCGGCGCCGGCCCGCTCAGGCGGGACCGCCCCCATGACCAGCTCGTTGCCGACGGTCATGACCCCGACGATGCCGCCGGCGTAGATGGCGGCACAGACCAGCAGGAACGCGATCGGCGAGTGCGGGTGCAGCTGGGTGAGCCCGGCGAAGCCCAGCCCGGCGACTGCGAACCCGCCGGCGGCGATGTACGCGCGATCGACGCGCCCGGCGAGCAGCTGGGCGGCGGGCGCCGCCGTCATCGTCCCGGCCATCGGCACCAGCGACCACAGCGCCGCGGTCAGCGGGCTCATCCCGAGCACCGACTGGAGGTACTGCGTGGCGAAGATGGCGAACCCGACGATCGCGAACATCGCCACCAGGTTCATCGCCACCGACCCGGTGAAGCCCCGGCTGCGGAACAGCCTCAGGTCGATCATGGGCGCGGGACTGCGCGCCTGCCGGATGACGAACGCGGCGCCCACCGCCACCCCGGCCGCGATCGACAGGCAGCGCGCGAGGTCCAGGCCACCCACCGCGATCTCCTTGATGCCGTAGATCACCGGCAGCACGGCGCCGAGCGAGAGCACGGAGCTGACCAGGTCGAACCGGCCGGCCTGGGGGGCGCGGAACTCCGGCACCAGCGCCGGGGCCAGGGCCAGCAGGCCGATCATGAACGGGACGTTGATCAGGAAGACCGATCCCCACCAGAAGTGGTTCAGCAGGACGCCGCTGAGCACCGGCCCGAGCGCGATGCCGCTCATCGTGCCGCCGGTCCAGATGGCGATCGCGGTACGCCGCTGCTTCTCGTCGTGGAACATGTTGCGGATCAGCGCGAGCGTCGAGGGCATCAGCGTCGCCCCGGCGACCCCCTGCAGCGCGCGGGCGGCGATGAGCTGCCCGGCGGTCTGCGAGTAAGCGGCCCCCAGGGAGGCGACGCTGAACGCCACGGCGCCGATCAGCAGCAGCCGCCGCCGGCCGATCCGGTCGCCCAGCGAGCCCATGGTGATGAGCAGCCCGGCGAGGACGAAGCCATAGATGTCGAAGATCCACAGCTGCTGGGTGCTGGTCGGCTCCAGGTCCCGGGCGATGAAGGGAACCGCGAAGTAGAGCACGGATACGTCCATGGACACCAGCAGGAGCGGCAGCAGGAGCACGGCCAGCCCGGTCCACTCCTTGCGTCCCGCCCGTTCCTGCCCGCGGTGAGATGACTGGCGAACTGCCGGGGGTGTCTGGTGAGAGGTCATGGGCGAGACGGTACACCCGTCTGAGACAGTCGTCTAGTACAATCGTTCAAGACATTCGTGCAAAACGGGAGTATGCTGCTCGCCATGGGAAACCGTGAGGCCCTGCTGGCTGGGGCGAAGCGCTGCCTGATCGAGAAGGGATACGCACGCACGACGGCGCGCGACATCGCGGCGGCCTCGGGCGTGAGCCTGGCGGCCATCGGCTACCACTTCGGCTCCAAGGACGCCCTGATGAACCAGGCCATCTACGAGTTCGTCGGCGAATGGGGCGAGGAGGTCGAGCGCGCCCTGGGCGCCGAGGGAGCACTCGATGCGGAGCCGCTCAAGCGGTTCGAATCGATCATGGGGCGGACGATCGAGTCGTTCAGCGGCCCGGCCCGGGGGATGTGGGCGGCGCAGCTGGAGCTCATGGGCCCGATGCAGCAGAACGAGGAGCTGCGCACCTTCCTCGCCGGGGTCCAGCACGTCGCGGCCGAAGGGCTGGCGGAGCTCTTCCTGGGCATCGATCCGGCCCAGGACCCGGAGGCGGCGCGGACGGCCGGCTCGGTCATGCACGCCCTGTTCATCGGCATCATCGTGAAGTGGTTCATGGACCCCAAGCAGGCACTGTCGGCGCGCGAGCTCACCGAGGGACTGCGGATCATCACCGAGCACATGGCCGGCCAGGACCGCCAGGCCACCTGAGCCGCCGCGGCCAGATGGCCACCCCGGCCTCGGTCAGCGAGAGGGGCGGGGCTTACGGCGACCGGCGATAAGGCGGCCGGTGCCGATGTCGTGCGTTCCATGGCCCAACGAGCCAAGGCCCACATCACCGAGGTCGAGGGATCGCATGTGATCATGATGTCTCAGCCGCAGGCGGTCACCGACACGATCATGAGTGCGCTGCAGACGGTCGCCTGACCGGGCGCGGCGGCGTCATCCCCATTGCCCGGGCTGGTAGTCACCGCCTTGGTTCCCGCAGATGACGTTCAGCCGGTTGTACGTGTTGATTATGGCGATGGTGCACACCAGCGCGGCGAGCTGGTCGGTGTCATAGTGCCTGGCCGCGTTCGCCCAGGCCTCGTCGGTGACTCCGCCGGCGGCGTCGGCGATGCGGGTGCCCTGCTCGGTGAGCTCGAGCGCGGCCCGCTCGGCGTCGGTGAAGACGTTGGCGTCCCGCCACGCCGCCACCAGGTGGAGCCGCACCGAGGTCTCCCCGGCGTGCTCGGCGTCCTTGGCGTGCAT
>DATINY010000498.1:0-8165 GCA_035473755.1 Streptosporangiaceae bacterium | reverse complement strand
GGCTTCTGGTTGAAGCAGGTGCCCTGGTTGGAGCGGCGGAACTTGGCCACCAGGTAGGTGCTCCGGGTGGCGTCGTCGTTGGCCACCGTCACATAGTCGGCGCAGGACTCCTCGACCACCCCCGCCTTGTCGGCGATGATGACGTCCCCGGCGTCGGTGGCGGCGCGGTACTCCATGCCGGTACCCACCAGCGGGGCCTCGCTCCGCAGGAGCGGGACCGACTGGCGCTGCATGTTGGAGCCCATGAGCGCGCGGTTGGCGTCGTCGTGCTCGAGGAACGGGATCATGGCGGTGGCCACCGACACCATCTGGCGCGGCGACACGTCCATGTAGTCCACGTCGTCCGGCGGGATCAGGTCGACCTCGCCGCCCTTGCGGCGGATCAGCACCCGGTCCTCGGCGAACGCCCCGTCGGCGCCCAGCGGCGTGTTGGCCTGGGCGATGACGTGGCGGTCCTCCTCGTCCGCGGTGAGATAGTCGATCTGGCTGGTGACCTTGCCGCCCTTCACCTTGCGGTAGGGGGTCTCCACGAAGCCGAACGCGTTGACCCGGGCGTAGGAGGACAGGGAGCCGATCAGGCCGATGTTCGGCCCTTCCGGCGTCTCGATCGGGCACATCCGGCCGTAGTGCGAGGAGTGCACGTCGCGCACCTCGAACCCGGCCCGCTCGCGGGACAGGCCGCCGGGGCCGAGCGCCGACAGCCGCCGCTTGTGCGTCAGGCCGGCCAGCGGGTTGGTCTGGTCCATGAACTGCGAGAGCTGGCTGGTGCCGAAGAACTCCTTGATGGACGCGACGACCGGCCGGATGTTGATCAGGGTCTGCGGCGTGATCGCCTCGACGTCCTGGGTGGTCATCCGCTCCCTGACCACGCGCTCCATCCGGGCCAGGCCCAGCCGGACCTGGTTCTGGATGAGCTCGCCGACGGTGCGCAGCCGACGGTTGCCGAAGTGGTCGATATCGTCGGTCTCGACCGGGATCATGACGTCGCCCGCCTTCATCTCCTCCTCGCCCGCGTGCAGCCGGACCAGGTACTCGATGGTGGAGACGATGTCTTCCTCGGTCAGCGTGCCCTGCCGGATCGGCTGGGACAGCCCGAGCTTCTTGTTGATCTTGTACCGGCCGACCTTGGCCAGGTCGTACCGCTTCGCGTTGAAGTAGAGGTTCTCCAGCAGCGCCTGGGCGGACTCCCTGGTCGGGGGCTCACCCGGCCGCAGCTTGCGGTAGATGTCGAGCAGGGCGTCGTCCTGGCCGGTCGTGTGGTCCTTCTCCAGGGTGGCCCGCATCGACTCGAAGCCGCCGAACCGCTCCAGGATCCGCGCCTCGTCCCAGCCGAGCGCCTTGAGCAGCACGGTGACGCTCTGCTTGCGCTTGCGGTCGATGCGCACGCCGACGCTGTCCCGCTTGTCGATCTCGAACTCCAGCCAGGCGCCGCGGGACGGGATCACCTTGCAGCTGTAGATGTCCTTGTCCGAGGTCTTGTCGACCTGGCGGTCGAAGTAGACACCGGGCGAGCGGACCAGCTGGGACACCACGACACGCTCAGTGCCGTTGATGATGAAGGTGCCCTTGGGCGACATGAGCGGGAAATCGCCCATGAAGACGGTCTGGCTCTTGATCTCGCCGGTGCTGTTGTTGATGAACTCCGCCGTCACGAACATGGGTGCGGAGTACGTCATGTCCTTGTCCTTGCACTCCTCGACGGAGTACTTGGGCGGCTCAAACCGGTGGTCGCGGAACGACAGGGACATGGTTCCCGTGAAGTCCTCGATCGGGCTGATCTCCTCGAAGATCTCCTCAAGGCCCGACTGCTCCGGGATCTCCTTATCGCCCGCCTTCTGCGCCGCCGCCACCCGGGCCAGCCAGCGCTCGTTGCCCAGCAGCCAGTCGAACGAGTCGGTCTGCAGGGCAAGGAGGCCGGGGACCTCGAGTGGTTCGGTGAAGCGGGCGAAGGAGACGCGGCGGGTAGCTGGGCTGGTGGCTGAGGCGCTGCGCGATGCTGCCAACAGGGGTCCTTCCGAGCTTGTGGCGAACTTTCACCGCACGCACCAAAACGCCCTGCGGACACGCCGCGAGGGACTCGGGCTGGTCGAGGACGTTAGAGAGTGCAGCGCAAATTGGCAGTGTAGCCGACGGCCACACCGCTGGTCAAGTGTATCTAACTATGAGGTTCACGGTTGCTCCGCAGCATGGCTCTTTCTCGGCTAAACGTCAAGTCCGAGGGGGCTGATCTGGCCATCTCGGTGACGTGACGAACGCCACAGCATGCTTCTGGTGTAGATCTCATCCACGGGGGGTAACACGTTAGGTTCGAGCATTATTCCACGTGCCACGCCGGTCAGGCCGCCGATCCGCCCGCTGTCACGATCCGCCAGGTCACAGTCACGAAATGTGTGTGCCCGGCGGGCGTAAGACCCGCCGGGCACACACACGTTGCCGAACTGTTACTTGACTGTGACGGTCGCGCCAGCGCCCTCAAGCGCGGCCCTGGCCTTGTCCGCCGCCTCCTTGTTGACGTGCTCAAGCAGCGGCTTGGGCGCGCCGTCCACCAGGTCCTTGGCCTCCTTCAGGCCGAGGCTGGTCAGGGAGCGAACTTCCTTGATGACCTGGATCTTCTTGTCGCCCGCGGCCTCGAGGATGACGTCGAACTCGTCCTGCTCCTCGGCCTCGGCCTCGGCGGCGACGGCGCCGCCCGGTGCCGCGGCGGCCACCGCGACCGGGGCCGCGGCCTTGACGTCGAAGGCGTCCTCGAACTTCTTGACGAAGTCCGACAGCTCAAGGAGGGTCATCTCCTTGAAGGCGTCGAGCAGGTCGTCGGTGCTGAGCTTGGCCATGGTGGTCATTCCTCCGTTGATGGGTCTTCGTCCGCGGCGGCGGCGGCCGCGGGCTCGTCGTTCGGTGTGCCCGCTGGGCCTGTGTCAGTTCCGGGCTCCGCTGTGTCGGCCGGCGCTGTGTCGGCTGGCGCCGTGTCGGCCGGCGCCCTGTCGGCCGGCGCCGTGTCGGCCGGTGCCGTGTCGCCGCCCTCGGCTTCCAGCTTCGCCTGGAGCGCCCCGGCCAGCCGGGCCATCTGGACCGGCAGCGCGTTGAGCGTGGCCGCCGCGTTGGTCATCGACGCCTTCATGGCGCCGGCCAGCATGGCCAGCAGCACCTCGCGCGATTCGAGGTCGGCGAGACGCTCGATCTCCGAGGGGCTCATCGACTTGCCGTCGATTACCCCGCCCTTGATCACCAGGGCCGGGTTGGCCTTGGCGAAGTCGCGCAGTCCCTTGGCCGCCTCGACCACGTCGCCCTTGACGAAGGCGATCGCCGAGGGTCCGCTCAATAGCCCTTCCAGCTCCGCTGCGATGCCTGCCTCGGCCGCCGCGAGCTTGGTCAGGGTGTTCTTGATCACGCTGAACGTTGCCTGCTCGCCGAGCGAATGGCGCAGCTCGGCCAGCTGGGCCACGGTCAGGCCCCGGTACTCGGCCAGCACGGCGCCGCTGGAGCTCTGGAACCGCTCGGTGAGCTCGGCGACCGCGGCCACCTTCTCCGCCCTCGCCATGGGCCTCCTTTCCTGGGCTGGCCGGCCCTGGCCTGGGCCAGGGCACCAGCCGCGTCCGGCGTCGGCGAGGGCCCGGCAAAACGAAACGCCCCGGCGCGTGGCACCAGGGCGCGGACACCGCGACGCCCCAGGAGGGACGAGCAGCGCTCTGCTCGGACGCCTGCGCGGGCCGCCCGCGGTATGCGGGTCCTTCGGCCACCCCGTGTCAGGCACGCGGCAGCAACCGACGGTCTTTGGCTGCGCTCAGTCTACCGGTAATCCACCCGCGTCGCGCCAACGGCGGTCACCCGGCACCGCGTCCGGTGCGGCGCTGGCGCGGTCGCCGGCGTCAGTCTGCGGGCTGGCCGTCCTCGGTGAGGCCGCGGGTCTTGCTCGGGTCGACCGGGATGCTCGGGCCCATGGTGGTGGTCATGGCGACCTTCCTCAGGTACCGGCCCTTGGCCGCCGACGGCTTGAGCCGCAGGATCTCGTCCATGGCGGCGGCGTAGTTCTCCACCAGGGCCGCGTCGGTGAAGGACGCCTTGCCGATGATGAAGTGGAGGTTGGCGTGCCGGTCCACCCGGAACTCGATCTTGCCGCCCTTGATGTCGGTGACGGCCTTGCCCACGTCGGGCGTGACCGTGCCGGTCTTGGGGTTGGGCATGAGCCCGCGCGGGCCCAGGACCCGGCCCAGCCGGCCCACCTTGCCCATCAGGTCGGGGGTGGCAACGACGGCGTCGAAGTCGAGGAAGCCACCCTGGATGCGCTCGACGAGGTCGTCGGAGCCGACGTAGTCGGCGCCGGCCGCCCGCGCATCCTCCGCCCGGTCGCCGGTGGCGAAGACGAGCACCCGGGCGGTCTTGCCGGTGCCGTTGGGCAGGTTCACCGTGCCGCGGACCATCTGGTCCGCCTTCCGCGGGTCCACGCCGAGCCGGAGCGCCACCTCGACGGTGGGGTCGAACTTGGTGGTGGAGGTCTTCCGGGCGAGCACGACCGCCTCGGCCGGGCTGTAGAGCCGGCTCCGGTCGACCTCGGCCTCGGCGGCCCTGAATGCCTTGCTGCGCTTCATGTTCTCTCCTTGCTCACGGAGGTCGTGGTCGGTGGGCCAAGCGCTGGCCCTGCCACTGCCGGGGCTCGTGGTCATCCCGGTCCAGCAGTAGAACGTATGTTCGCTTCGCTTTAGTCCTTGACGGTGATCCCCATCGAGCGCGCCGTGCCCGCGATGATCTTCTCGGCGGCCTCGATGGTGTTCGCGTTGAGGTCGGGCATCTTGGTCTGCGCGATCTGGCGGACCTGCGCGGCGGTGACCGAGCCGACCTTGTCCGTGTGCGGCGTCCCGCTGCCCTTGTCCACACCCGCCGCCTTCTTGATCAGCTCAGGGGCCGGCGGCGTCTTGGTGATGAACGAGAACGACCTGTCCTCGTAGATCGTGATCTCGACCGGGATGACGTTGCCCCGCTGGGACTCGGTCGCCGCGTTGTACTGCTTGCAGAAGTCCATGATGTTGACGCCGTGCGGGCCCAGGGCCGTGCCCACCGGCGGCGCCGGGGTGGCGGCGCCCGCGTTCAGCTGCACCTTGACGACGGCAGCGATCTTCTTCCGTCTGGGAGCCATCGGTTCCTGTTTCCTCTTCCTGTTCCCTGCGTGCCCGTGATCAGATCTTGGAGACCTGGTCGAAGGAGAGCTCGACCGGCGTTTCCCGGCCGAAAATCGACACCAGCACCTTGAGCTTCTGGGTATCGGGGTTGATCTCGTTCACCGTCGCCGGCAGCGTCGCGAACGGGCCATCCATCACCGTAACGGATTCGCCGACCTCGTATTCCACCGCCAGCCGGGTGATCTCGGCCTTCGCCGCCTTCTCCTGCGGCTCGGGGGCGAGCAGGGTGGCCACCTCGGTCAGGCTGAGCGGCGACGGCCGGCTCGACAGGCCGACGAACCCGGTTACCCCGGGAGTGTTGCGCACCGCGGCCCAGGACTCGTCGGTGAGGTCCATCCGGACCAGGATGTAGCCGGGGAGCACCTTCTCCTGCACCTGCTGGCGCTTGCCGCCCTTGATCTCGGTCACCTGATGCACCGGGACCTCGATCTGGAAGATGTAGTCCTCCATGTTCAGGGACTGCGTGCGGCTCTCCAGGTTGCCCTTGACGCGGTTCTCGTAGCCGGCGTAGGAGTGCACCACGTACCAGTCGCCCGGCAGTTGCCGCAGCTCGGCGGCGTAGGCCTCGACCGGGTCTTCCTCGGCCTCCTCGGCCTCCTCAGGCCCGGCCTCCTCAGACTCAGTCTCCTGGAGCTCGGCCTCCTGAGGCTCGGCTCCCCCGGCCTCGGCCTCTTCTGGATCGGCTCCCCCCGCCTCTCCGGGCGCGGCTCCTGCCTCCTCAGCCCCGGCCTCCCAGGACTCGGCCTGCTCAGCCTGGGCCTCCGCCGTCTCACCAGCATCTTCAGCCTCTGCCGCCCCACTGGCCTCCGCCGTCTCATCGGCCTCCGCCGCCTCACCGGCCTCAGCCTGAGCTGCCTCAACCTCGCTGGCGGCCGGGGCAGCATCCTTTGGCTGACTACCGGCGTGCACTTGGGACTCGGACACGATAACTCTTTCTCTCCGCTCTTCCTGGCGGCACCGGCGCCGGGAACTACTGGCAGCACCGGTCCCCGGCCTTACCCGGCGCCGACCGCCAGGACCGCCTTCCTGGCGGCATGGCCCCGGCACGCGCCGTCACTCCGGCCCGCGGGCCCGCGCCGGCCGACTCAGCCGAACGCCCAGAACACCAGCTTGGTGAACAAGTAGTCCAGCGAGGTCACGATCACGACCATCACGAGCACGAACGTCAGCGCGACGATCGTGTACGTGCGCAGTTCCCGGCGGGTCGGCCAGATAACCTTGCGCAGTTCGGCGATGACCTGGCGGATGAACAGCGCGGGACTGGTCCGGCCGCCCTTGGCGGGGCCTCCGGACTTCGCCCGCTTTTGCGCGGTCTCGCCGCGCGTCTGTGTCGCCATGTCCTCACCTGAACAACACTGATCGGTCACTCATTGATACCGACGGCCGACGCGCCGACGGGCTGTGCTCGCAGGGCAGGAGGGACTCGAACCCCCAACCACCGGTTTTGGAGACCGGGACTCTGGCCAATTGAGCTACTGCCCTCTGCCTGACGGCCTGACCAGCACGAACTGGTCAAACCATCGGCTGTCGCCGGCTCACCGTGTGGCCGCCGCAGCCCATGCGGGCGTGCGTGATCAGCGAAGTGAACCACCGCCAGTTGATGAAGTCTACGTTGCCGATCCCCCGGCGTCGAACCGTGGCGCACGCAGGGCTGGACGGGGTGCCAAGATGGGGATATGACCCCACCCCACCCTCGCATCTCCGCCCGCGTGTCCGCCATCGCCGAGTCGGCGACCCTGGCCGTGGATACCAAGGCGAAGGCACTGCGGGCGGCCGGGCGGCCCGTGATCGGGTTCGGCGCGGGAGAGCCGGACTTCCCCACTCCCGGCTACATCGTCGAGGCGGCGCAGCGCGCGTGCGCGCAGCCGCGCTTCCACCACTACACCCCCGCCGCCGGGCTGCCGGAACTGCGGGAGGCGGTCGCGGCCAAGACCGCGCGCGACTCCGGTTTCCAGGTCAGCCCGAGCCAGGTGCTGATCACCAACGGCGGCAAGCAGGCGGTGTACGAGGCGTTCGCGACCCTGCTCGACCCCGGCGACGAGGTACTGCTGCCGACCCCGTACTGGACCACCTACCCGGAGGCCATCTCGCTGGCCGGCGGCGTGCCGGTCCCGGTCATGACCGACGAGCGGTCCGGCTACCTCGCGTCCGTGGCTGACCTGGAAGCGGCCTGCACCAGCCGCACCAAGCTGCTGGTCTTCGTCTCCCCGTCCAACCCGACCGGGGCGGTCTATCCGCCCGGGCAGGTCGCGGAGATCGGGCAGTGGGCGGCCAAGCGCGGCCTGTGGGTGGCCACCGACGAGATCTACGAGCATCTGGTCTACGGCGAGGCGAAGTTCTCGTCCATCCCGGTGGAGGCGCCTGAGCTCGCCGACCGCTGCGTGGTGCTCAACGGGGTAGCCAAGACCTACGCCATGACCGGCTGGCGGGTCGGCTGGATGATCGGCCCGGCCGATGTCATCAAGGCGGCCGGGAACCTGCAGTCCCACGCCACCTCAAACGTCTGCAACGTCGCCCAGGCGGCCGCGCTCGCGGCGGTCACCGGTGACCTGTCCGCGGTGGCGGAGATGCGTGCGGCATTCGACCGGCGGCGGCTGACGATGACCACCATGCTTAACGACATACCCGGGGTGATCTGCCCGTTGCCCGAGGGAGCCTTCTACTGCTACCCGTCGGTGAAGGGCGTGCTGGGCAAGGAGCTCGCGGGCAGCAGGCCGGCCAGCAGCGCCGAGCTGGCCGGGGTCATCCTGGACCACGCCGACGTCGCGGTGGTCCCCGGTGAGGCCTTCGGCACTCCAGGGTATTTCCGGCTGTCCTGCGCCCTCGGCGACGCCGATCTCGAAGAGGGGATCACCCGGCTCGGCAAGCTGCTCGCGCACGCCCGAGTTCTCAGGCAGTTGGGGTGCGACCATAGTCGAACTAAATTACGATCGATGATCCAGGAGGAAATCAGATGAGATCAACTGTCCGCGCCTTCGTGCCGGTCGCAAT